>JBPCPG010000156.1:0-15645 GCA_050999445.1 Nakamurella sp.
GCGTGACGTCACGGGTTGCCACATCAGAGCACCGCCCCGGAGTCGCCGAATCGGACCTGGAGCCGGCCGACGAAATCGCTCCATAGCCCGGTCACCATGGCCAGCCCCACGACGACGAGCATGATGGCCCCGACGAGCTGGATCGTCCTGGTGTGCCGGCGCAGGAAGCCCAAGCCGGTGGTCGCCCAGCCGAAACCGAAGGCCAGCAGCAGGAACGGCACACCCAACCCGGCGCAGTAGAACAGCACCAGAAACATTCCGCGCCAGGCCGACCCGTTCCAGTCGGTGGCTGTGGCCAGGGAGACCACGCCGGCCAGCGTCGGACCGATGCAGGCCGTCCAGCCCAGTCCGAAGAACGCGCCGAGCAGGACGGCCCCGAAAATACGTCCGGTCGGTCTGGCGTGAATGCGTTTCTCGGTCTGGAGCGGGCGGATCAGACCCAGCATCGCCAGGCCCATCAGAATCGTGACCACCCCGCCGATCCGCATCAGCCAGGCCGTGTTCGCCGTCAGCGTGTGGGCCACGCCGAGCACCAACCACTGCTCGGCCAGGAAGACCAGGGAAAAGCCGAGGACGAAAAGAGCGGCGCCGGCCAGCACGCGCCCACGTACCTTGATCGGAACCTTCGTCCGGGTCGACCCGGTTCGAGTCGAGCCGGGTCGAGTTGAGCCGGCCCCGGCCGCGCGATCACCGGTCCTACCCTCTGCGCCCACCAGTCCGACCAGGTAGGCAAGGTAGCCGGGAACCAGCGGGATGACACACGGAGAGGCGAAGGAGACCACCCCGGCGGCCAGCGCCAAACCGGCCGCGACCAGGAACGGCCCGTCGACGATGGTGTCGGCCGGCCCGGCCGCCAGAACTGTCAGCAGCACCTCAGGCCTCCGCCAGCAGCGCCGTCACGACGTCGGTCACATCGCCCTGGGTAATTTCGTGCAGCCAGATGTGCGCCACCCGATGCTGCTTGTCCAACACGATCGTGGAGGGAATGTCCCCCGTCGGATATCCCCGGATGGACAGCAGCGTTCGCATGCTGAAATCGAAGATCGACGGATACGTGATCTGCTTGCTGGCGTTGAACGCCGCACCGGCGCCCGAAGGATCCTTGACGTCGATGCCCAGGAACTGCACGCCTTTGGGTGCCAGCGCTACGTGAGCCGATTGCAGTTGACTTGCCTCGTCCCGGCAGGGCGGGCACCAGGAGCCCCAAAAATTCAGGACCACGACCTTGCCGGCGTAGTCGGAAAGGCTGACCGTTCCGGTTCCGGTCAGATCAGGGCCGGAGAGCTGGTCCAGCGCGTGCCGTTGATCGGCCGGGTAACTGAACTCCTGCTTCCCACCCGGTGAGGTGAAGGTGAAGGAACCGCCGTAGACCGTTGCGTCGTTGCCCGAACTGCAACCGGCCGTCGCCAGCAGCACCGCCATGATCAGCAGCGGAATTGCTCGAATGGAATGTTTCACAGTGAATCGGGCCCAGCGGCTGTGGGCAGCACCGGCGGTTGCGGCGATCCGACGTCGTCGACCGGCTCGATGTGCCGCATCGGCTCCGAGTAGATCAAGCCGTTGAAGACGCCGTCGATGAACGTCAGGGACGTCAGGGACGCGACACTGCATTCCCGGGTGGTCGGGTTGTGCCAGAGCCGCAAACCCTCGAGGTAGCGCCGGACCGTCACGATCGGCAGCTGGTGCGAGACGATCAGCGCCTCGTGCCCGTCCGCGGCCGTCACCGCGCTGTAGATCGCGCCGATCATCCGGTGGGCGATGTCCAGGTACGGCTCACCCCAGGAAGGACGAAACGGATCTCGCAGCTTCGGCCAGTGCCGCGGCTGCCGTAGCACGCCGTCGCCGACCGCAACCTTCATTCCTTCGAACTTGTTGCCGGCCTCGATCACCCGGTCGTCGGTCGTCACGTCCAGCCGTTTGGCAGCCGCCACCGGCGCAGCCGTCTCCTGCGCCCTGGCCAGCGAGGACGCGGCGATGTACGTGATGTCGGCAGGCTCGAGATGCGCTGCGATGCCTTGTGCCATCGCACGTCCCGAAGCGGCCAGGTGGAACCCCGGCAGCCGGCCGTACAGAACGCCCGAAGGGTTGTGCACCTTGCCGTGACGCAGCAGGTGCACGACGGTCCGGCTCATCTGACGCGACCTCCCGGCAACGGCCCAGCTGTCCCGCGGCCGGAGCGGACGACAGGTATTGCGGCAAGACGAAGGAACTTCGATGGCAGCACTCCATCAGTGTCCCAGCTTCGCCGCCTGCCTTCGGTGCGACCAAGCTCCCGCTCGCGACTAGAAGTGCCGACTCTCACGTCCGACGACGTCCCCGTTGCAATCGCGCCCGTCGGTACAGGTCGGCACTGCACGAGGTGAAGCACAGCGCGGCGAGCAACGTCGTTCCAGCTGCGCCGGCGATCCAGGGAGCGGAGTACCGCTTGATGACGGTCCGGGTGGTTCCCGGCTGGTAAGCCGGAAAATTGTCCGCACGGACGCCATGCCGGAACAGCAGGATCGAGAGCAGGATCAACACGACTGTCGCCACCGCCGCGACCACGCAACGGATCAGGAGGGCGGAGGCGACCTGGGCCGCCGCGCGGCCGGCCGCCGCGCTCGACATCGGACAGTCGATCGCCGGCAGCGGCGCGGTGTCGTCGCCGAGCACATCCACCGTCAACGAACGAGTTCCCTTCCCTGCTCGAAAGCCGCAACGGGACGCCGGTTCTCCAGCGCCCGCTCAAGGCACCGGCGTGCCTTCTCGTCCGTCAGTGCGCCTTCTTGCGCAGGGCGACGCCCAAAAAGTATCCCGACGCCCTGCCGAGGAATGTCATCGACAGGGCTACCACCACGAGCAGCGTGGCCAGCAGGGTCAGGACGTTGGAAACCTGGAAGAGAAAGGCCAGGATCAACTGCACCAGCACCACCGAGATCAAGACCCGGCGGCTCCACTTGCGACCCTCCCGCAGGAACCACCCACTGACCGCCGTGGCCAGGCCGACGACGATCAGCACGATGGAGAAGACCGTGATGCTGGTCCGGTACGACGCCAACTCGCTGTTCGACAGTCTCGATTCGGTGATGCCACGACATGCGCCCGGCAGCGCGGTGGCTGCCACGTAGGTCGTCGCCAGCGAACTCGGCGTCGTCGCCGTGGTCGGCACCGCCGAGGAACCGATGCCGTTGTAATATTGATTGCACTGCGCAACGACCTTCACGTAGACCTGCGCCTGGTTGTCCACCTGCGAGGAAGCGCTCGCGATCGACAAGATTCCGAGGAGCAGGAAAACCACCCCGGCCACCATCGCCAGCACCGAGGCGATCGTGACGGTACGCGGGCGGAGCAGCGGCCCGCCGTCGGCGTCCGGTACCGCTGGAACCATTGCGGCCTGCAGATTGGCCATGAAGCCGCTCTTCTTCGGGCGGGATCCGGGTGAACTCATGGAATGAACCTACCGGCAGGGGCCGGCCGCGTTGGACCCGTTGACCCCGGACCCGTTGAACTCTCGACGTGCGTTCGTCCGCGACTCGCGGTCGTCGTCAACTTGCGCTCACCGTCGCCGCGGGGACTTCCGCGGCGGTGGGAGTGCCCCCTCGGACCGAAGCCTGACCGCATGCCCCACCAACGCCTCCACCAGAGCCGCGATGTCGGGGGCGTCGGGCTGCACGTCGACGCGCAGTCCGAACTCCCGAGCGGTTTCGGCCGTCTTCGGGCCAAGGCACGCGACGATCGACCGGGCATGCGGTTTACCCGCGATGCCGACCAGGTTCCGAACCGTCGAGGACGAGGTGAAACACACTGCGTCGAAGCCCCCTGCCTTGATCGCCTCTCGAATCGGCGCCGCCGGCGGTGCGGCGCGAACCGTCCGGTAGGCGGTCACATCGTCGATCTCCCAGCCGCGCTCACGCAGGCCCTCGGCGAGGGTCTCGGTCGCGATGTCGGCACGCGGCAGCAGCACGCGGTCGACCGGGTCGAGGATGTCGTCGAACTCCGGGAAGTCGTCGAGCAGGCCCACCGAGAATTCGGGATGCCCGGAGACCAGTTCCGGGTTGATGCCCAGTGCCTTGACCGCGTCGCCGGTCGCACCGTCGACGCAGGCGATCTTGACGCCGGCGAAGGCGCGGGCATCGAGGCCGAACTCGGTGAACTTCTCCCACACCGCCCGAACCGAGTTGATAGAGGTGAACACCACCCACTGGTACCGACCGTCGACCAAACCCTTGACCGCGCGTTCCATCTGGGCCGGCGTGCGGGGCGGTTCGACGGCGATCGTCGGCACCCGTTCCGGAATGGCCCCGTGCGCCCGAAGTAGTTCGACCATCGGGTCACTGGAGTCGCGGGTCTGCGGGATCAGCACTCGCCAGCCGTACAGGGCGCGTGACTCCCACCAGGACAGCCGGGCCCGGGCCGCAGCATTGGCGCCGACCGCCACGACCAGCGGTCCGAGAAGGTCACGGCCCATGCCGTCCAGCGTGGCAAGGGTGCCATCGACGGTGCGCTGGGTGGGTAGGGAAGCACCGGCCGTGACGGAGGTAGGTGTCTCGGCGGCGAAGCCGGATTCGGCGAGCGAGGCCGCGGTATCCGCCAGATGACCCCCGGATGCCTGCAGCAGCAAGGTGCCCGGTGAGGCCGCCAACCGGGACCAATCCGACGTGGATCGGACATCCGCGATCGTGTGCACCGACCCGACGGCTATGCCTGCGTAGGACGCCGCGGCGGAGGCCGCCGAGATGCCCGGAACGATGTCGAACGGCACCGCTGTTCGCGCCACGGCCTGCAGCTCCTTGACGACCGAATCCGCCGACAGCACGTCACCGGCGATCAGCCGGACCACGGCCTGTCCGGCCTTGGCCGCGGTGACCAGCACCTTGGCCACTTCCGCCGGCTCGCCGACGGCGGGGTGCACCTCTGCATTCCGCGCCACGGCCACCACCTCGGCAGGCACGTCGGGATCGGTCACCAGCAGCGCCGCACCAATCAGCACCTCGACAGAACGCACCGTGAGCAGGCCTGGATCCCCCGGGCCGGCCCCGACGAAGATGATGCGACCGCCTGTCTTACGCGCGCGGGTCATGACCTGCTCCTTTGTGACTTTCGTCGATGATCGCCGACCAACGGCCGACCGGTGTGCCCGCGAGCCGTACCTGGCTGCGTGATCGAACAACTGTTTCCCCGCCACCTTCGAGTACGAACGGTGGTGGAGCCAGGCGAACGCGATGAACAGCGGATGTCACCCTCATGAACTGCTGACCCCGGCGACACGGGACGTCTCGTGAAACGCGAGCATCTGCAGTTCCAACGCAAGATCGACGCTGCGCACCTCCACACCGGTCGGCACCGAGACCACGCCGGGGGCGAAATTGAGGATCGAGAAGATGCCGGCGTCGACCAGCGCGTCGGCGGCACGCTGAGCCGCGGCCGGCGGCGTCGCGATCAGACCGATGGTCAGGTCGTCCGCCGCGCAGATCTTGCTGAGCTCGGACAGGTGCCGCACCGGAAAGCCACTGACCAGCCGCCCGATCTTCGCCGGGTCGATGTCGAACAACGCTGCGATGTCGAAACCGCGACCGGCGAACCCGGCGTATCCGGCGAGCGCCTGTCCGAGATTGCCGACGCCCACCACCGCCACCCGGAAGGCATGGTGCGCACCGAGAACTCGGCGCAGCTCGGCGATCAACTTGCTCGCGTGGTAGCCGACGCCCCGCACGCCGTGAGTGCCAAGGAATGACAGGTCGCGACGCAACCCGGCCGGATTGACGCCGGTGGCTGCGGCCAATTCGGCGGACGAGACGATAGCGGCCGCACCGCTGCCGAGGTGCTGGCGTTCGACCAGGACCCGTAGGTACACCGCCAGTCTGGCCACTGTGGCTTCCGGAATCCCCCGCGGGCGCCCGGACCGCTGCGGCGCGGACACCGGGCCACCGATGGGCGCCGCTGGGATCGGTTCTGGGCGCTGGCCGCCCGTCGTGGCCAGACCGGATCCCACCGCGTCTGGATCGGTCTGCCCTGTCATGTTCGATGCCGCCCGATTGACTTCTGGAGCGGCGAGGTGTTAACCCCGCTGCTGCTGGGTCGGCGTCCGTGTGCTATTCGCCGTGTCAACAACACTAACCAGACGAAACACGAGTCACCAATTCGAGGAGGGCCGCGGCTCCCTGATTGTGGCATCGGCCACCCGTTCGGACGAGCGGGAGAACCGTTTCCGCCACTTTCGTCCGGCTGCTGAGCCCGCAGAGTGCGCGGGTAAGCGGCGCAGTCGTCAGACCAGGGCCTTGCGCAGTCGAATCGGGTCGACGTGGAAATAGCCATGCGTCACGCCATTGACCAGCACCACCGGCACCATGTCCCCGAATTCGGCGCGAAGTTCGTCGTCGTCGTCCACGTTCAATTCGATCATGGCCCAACCGGCGTCGCCGGCTGCCGCCAGGACCACGGTCCTGGCATCGTCACACAGGTGACATCCCGGACGGGTCAGCAGGGTGAGCTGCCTCATCGCGACCGCACGTCCGTCGCCGCGGCCTTCCGGGCCTCCCGAGTGGTCCTGTTGAGCGATCGGGCGATCACCAACCGCTGGATCTGATTCGTACCCTCGACGATCTGCAGCAGCTTGGCCTCCCGCATGTAGCGCTCGACCGGGTAGTCCTCGACGTATCCCGCTCCGCCGAGGACCTGCACCATGTCGGTGGTGACTGCCATCGCCGCCTCGGTGGCGATGAGCTTCGCCATCGCCGCCTCGGTCGAGAATGACTTGCCGGCGTCCTTCCGACGGGCGGCGTGCAGATACAACTGACGAGAAGCGGCGATCCTCGCGGCCGCGTCGGCGAGCAGGAACGAGACCCCCTGGAAGTCGCTGATCAGGCTGCCGAACGCCCGACGCGTCCTGGCGTATTCAGCCGCGACGTCCAGCGCCGCCTGGGCCAGCCCGACGGCGCAGGCGGCGATGCCCAGGCGTCCCGAATCCAGGGCTGACATCGCGATCGCGAAGCCCTGACCCTCGGAACCGATACGCCGGTCCGCCTCGATCCTGGCACGCTCGAAACGGACCGAGCTGGTGACCGACGACCTCACCCCCATCTTCTTCTCGGCCGCTCCTGCCACCACACCCGCGGTGCCGCCGGGAACCAGAAAGGCCGAGATTCCGCGCGGGCCCAGCGCGCCGGTTCGTGCCATCACCAGGAAGAAGTCGGCGGCCGATCCGTGGGTGATCCAGGCCTTCTCGCCGTTGAGCACGTACTCGTCCCCGTCCCGTTCGGCGCTGGTCACCATGGCCCCCGGGTCCGACCCACCCTGCGGTTCCGACAGGCAGTACGCACCCAGCTGCCGACCACCCAGGAGGTCTGGAAGCCAGCGTTCCTGTTGATCCTGGGTGCCGTAGTTGACCAGACCATGGCAGGCCAGGACGTGCACGCTGACCCCCATCGCCACGCCCAGCCAGGCTCTGGCCAACTCCTCCACTACCTGGAGGTAGACGACTGCGGGTTGCCCGCCGCCGCCGAACCGCTCGGGGTACGGCAGCGAGAGCAGGCCGGCCGCACCAAGGGTGGTGAACACTTCTCGCGGGAACGCGCCCGTCGATTCTGCCGCGTCGACCTGCGGAAGGAGCTCGCCGCGCACCAGGTCGCGGGCCAGTGCGAGCAGATCCGCCGCCTCATCCGTCGGGAGGTCACGATCGATGAACGCCGGAGCCAGAGGAATTGCCATACCCAGAAGCCTTTCCGTGTGCGCGCGCCCTTCGAGGTGCGAGCGCGAAGGTCAGAAGAGGTCGTCGTCGGTGTCGTCGTCGGCGCGGCGTCCGCGTTCTCCCGTTCTGGGCAACCGATTGCCGAGCTCGCCCAGTGGTGCGGCCCGCTCCGGAGTGGTGTCCGCTGTGCTGTCGGGTGCGGGGTCAGGTCGGCCGTTCGCAGGCGTCGCCAGCGCCGGGTCCGTGACCTTTCCGGGTGGTCCGGAGTGCGCGTTCGACGCCTTGGCCGCCCGCACCTGCGTCACCGGGCTGGTCGGCTCGTCACTGCCTGCCGAATCCGACTGCCGTTCGGCTCGGAACTTCGCGTACTGCAGGCGGACCGCCGCCCGATCGATGCGGCCGATCTCGTTGCGCGGCAGACGTTCGACCAACTGATAAGCCTGCGGTCGCTTGAAGATCGGCAGCCTGCCGGCGAGGAACTCGTCCAGGTCACCTGCCGTTGGATTGGTTCCTCGCATCGGAACCAGGACCGCGACCACCGCATCTCCGGCCCGCCCGGGAGCTCCGATCACCGCGGCATCCCGGACGTAGGGATGGTCGGTCAGCAGATCCTCGATCTCCCGCGGGTAGACGGTGAAACCGGCGACGCGGATCGTCTCGGCTGCGCGGTCGACCAGGTGCAGCTCACCGGCATCGTCCAGGTAGCCCAGATCGCCGGTGGTCAACCAGCCGTCCGGCCCGACACCGCCCGCTCCGTCCGGCCAGTAGCCCGAGAACAGCGTCGGCCCGCTGATCTGGATGCGTCCGACCTCGCCGCCACTGCCGGCGGCCGCCGAGATGTCCTCGGTCTCGACCGGGACCGCCTGCACTTCCCCAAGATCTTCGGCGTACAGGTCCGACCCGTCGTCACCGACAACCCGTATCCGCAGGCCAGGAAGGGCGAGGCCGACCGACCCCGCACGGGCCGCCCGGGTCATCAAGCTCGTCGAAACCACCGAGGACGACTCGGAAATTCCGTAGCCCTCCCAGACGGATTGCGCTGTCATGGCCCTGATCGCCGATGAGTCGCCCGGGTCGAGGGGCGCAGCGCCGGACGTCATCAGGCGGACCGAGGACAGCGCACGCTCCACACCTGCAGCGCCGCGGAGCCTCCGGTACAGACTGGGCGCACCCGGCACGACCGTGACGCGATGACGGCGAACGGTCGCGAGGACGGCCTGCACCCAACTGGTGTCGTCACCGGGGTTGTCGGGCACGACGACGGCCGCACCCACTTCGCACAGCGGCAGCACCGCGGTGACCCAGCCCGCCAGGTGATAGGTGGGCAGAACCGCGATGGCGCGATCTTCTGATCGGAGCTTGAGCCGGGGCGCCTGTCCAACGGCCCGGACCGCGGCAAGAATCGCCCGGTGCGAGACCATCACCGCGTGCTCGCTGCTGGCCGCTCGGGCCAGCACCGCGATGTCCTCGCCGCCCCCGAAGGTCACTGCCGGTTCCCCGTCGCCGCTCCACCAGAGCACCACGTTCTCCGGGGACAGCAGCACGTCGACCGTCAATCCGATTCGATCCGTGATGGCGCCCCGAGCGCCGACCTTGCGGGCGATGGCCTGCAGATCGGCATGAGGGCCAAGGGGAACTGCCACCAGACCGGACCTGGAGATCGCGAACAACCCGGCGATGATGTCGGCTCCGGTCGGCAACGAGACAAGAACCCGGTCGCCGGCTTCCAGCCCGGCGGCACGCACCGCACGAACCCCGTTGTCGACGGCCCGGTCGAGCTCGGCCCAACTGCGCTCCCCGCCCGTGAAGATCACGGCCGGCCGGTCCGGAAACCGGGTCGCCGCAGCCCGCAACAGGTCGGCGACATTGCCCGTCTCGTCCTGGTCGCGTTCGGTTGCTGACGTCATCACACCTCGTCCACATGGCTGGGCGGTGCCTGCCGGCTGGTTCACCCCTGGCTGGCTTGTTCGAAGGAGTGCCAGAGTTCGAGCACCCGTCCTTCGACGATAGACGGTGGCCTGTTCCGCCGGTCGTCGATCGGGGCGGTTCCACGTCCCGACTGCTGCGTCCGGCGAACGACGGCGTCACCGGCGCTGGTTAGTCTGAACCGACGAAGGCGGGGCCAACACCAGAGCCCCGCTCGGCGAGAGGGGGTCGACAAGCGTGAGGATCGTGCCAACGAGCAAGACCCGCGAGGCAGCCGCCCGGGCCAGGCTGGCCGGCGAGGCCTCGGCCGAAGCTGCCTACCAGGCCGAGCACGCCGACGATCCGAGCGACCCTGCTGCTGCGCTGGTTCCACCGGGAGCAGATCTGACCGCCGCAGCCTTCTTCGACGTCGACAACACGATGATGCAGGGCGCCTCGGTCTTCCACTTCGCGCGCGGCCTTGCCGCCAGGAAATTTTTCACCACCGGCGATCTGGTGCGGTTCGCCATTCGCCAGATCAAGTTCCGGGTGGGTGGTGAAACGCTGATCGCCGCGTCGAACGCAAGTGAAGAGGCTCTGTCATTCGTCGCAGGTCGGAGCGTGGCGGAGATCGTGACGCTGGGCGAGGAGATCTACGACGAACTCATGGCGGACCGGATCTATCCGGGCACCCTCGCCCTCGCCAAGCGGCACCTCGACGCGGGGCAGCGCGTCTGGTTGGTCACCGCGACGCCGGTGGAACTGGCTCAGATCATCGGCCGCCGACTCGGACTGACCGGCGCGCTCGGCACGGTGGCTGCAACCGAGGACGGCGTCTACACCGGCCGACTGGTCGGCGAGCTGCTGCACAGCAAGGCGAAGGCGGCAGCCGTTCGTGCATTGGCAGCCAGGGAAGGGCTGGATCTGCGCCGCTGTACGGCCTACTCCGACTCGGTGAACGACGTGCCGATGCTCTCGGTGGTCGGCACCGCGGTCGCGGTCAACCCGGACGGGCAGCTCCGCGACATCGCACGTCGTCGGCAGTGGCAGATCCACGACTACCGGTCCGGTCGCAAAGCTGCCCGGATCGGCGTTCCATCGGTACTGGCGGTGGGCGCCGTCGGCGGTCTGGTGGCTGCGGGCTTCGCTGTGCGGCGAAGACTTCGCAGGGCGGTCGCCGTCCTCGGTCGCGACTGATTCGCGACTGATCAGCCGAGGAAGGTGGAACCGCGGCGCAGCAGCAGTCGGTACAGGGTCTGCTGGATCGTTTCGCGGACCCGATCGGCGAGATTGAAGACCACCATCGGATCTTCGCCCGCACCCTCGGGCAGCTGATCGGTACTGATCGGCTCACCGAACTCGATCAGCCACTTGCTCGGGAGTGGTATCGCGCCGAGCGGACCCAGCAGCGGAAATGTCGGCGTGACCGGGAAATACGGCAACCCCAGCGCCCTGGCGAGCGGCTTGATGTTGCCGATCATCGGGTAGATCTCCTCGGCTCCGACGATCGAGCAGGGAACGATCGGAACTCCGGTGCGAATGGCGGCCGAGACGAAGCCGCCGCGGCCGAAGCGCTGCAGCTTGTACCGCTGCGAGAACGGCTTGCCGACCCCTTTGAAACCCTCCGGGAACACCGCCACCGCTTCGCCGGCAGCGAGCAGACCCTCGGCGTCCGCCGTGCACGCCAGAGTGCTGCCCGCCCGGCGGGCGAGCGGACCGAGGATCGGCGTGTCGAAGACGAGATCTGCCCCGAGCAGGCGCAGCGGTCGGTGCGCCGAATGATGATCGTGCACCGCCACTGCGGCCATCAGTGCGTCGACCGCAATCGTTCCGGAGTGATTGGCGACCAGGAGCGCGCCACCCTGGGGCGGCAGGTTCTCGATCGAGAGCGTTTCGACCCTGAACCACTTCTGATACAGCATCCGGAGCGGCGGCAGCACCACGTGTTCGTAGAAGTCCGGGTCATATCCGTAGTCGTCGATGGCGTAGTTCCCGGTCAGCCGCCGCCGCAAGAATGCCAGTGAACCTGCAGCGGTCCGTCGCCAACCCGAGTCGGTCCGCGGTTCGGTCCCTCCTGCCCCCGGCATCGCTTCTGCGTCGTCCGGCATCGATGCGTCGCCCGGATCGAGAACAGTCATCTGCTGGGCCCGGACGCCCGGAAGGGCCGGGCGCGTCCGGTGCCTCCACCTGGAATGCTGACCAACCGCGGGCGGGCTGTGGTCGGGTGGAGGCCGCCGTCGAGGTCCGGCCGAGCCGTTCCGACAGTCGCTGGGAGATTCCGTCGCAGCCGCAACACCCTGGCAACGCCGGACTCCGCCATCGCCACCGATTCGGCGTGAACCGCGGGCGTCAACCGTTCGACGAAATCGTCGAACGCCGCGGTCGTGGAGAACCGCGGAGTGAACCCGACTTCGGCGCGCAACCGGCGGGTGTCGAGCACCCGGCCGCCTGCCAGCAATTGGACCTGCTCGGCGGAAAATGTCGCGATCCGAAGCATTCCCAGGAGGCGACTCACGCCCGCCAGGGCGGGTGACGGAACCGGCAGCGGTATCCGTCCCGCCCGATGGATCGCCTGGGTGATCGTCAGCGCTCCGTCCCCTGCCACGTTCACGATGCCGGCGAACTCGCCCAGCACCAGGTGTTCGAGAAGCGCGACGGCGTCCTGCTCGTGCACGAGTTGCATTCTGGCGTCGCGCCCGGCGGCGACCGGAACGAACGGTGTCATCGAGAAGTATGTGGTCAACGGGGTACGGACGGTGGGCCCGATGATTTCGCAGAACCGGGGAACCGCTATCCGGACGTCTGGCCGGCGGCGTCCGAAGGCCCGAACGTAGCCCTCGATGTCGATGGCGTCGCGCGCCAGGCCGGTCGGTGGCACTTCCAGTGCCGAAGCTCCTTCGGTTGCGATGGCCGGATCTCGGGACGAGCCCCCGTACACGGCAGAGGTGGATCGAACGACGAGATTGCGCACGCACTCGCTCCGCTGGCAGGCCGCGAGCAACTGCATGGTGCCCAGGACATTCATCTCCTTGGCCATCGACCGCGCGGCCGATCCGGTCGGGGTGGAGGATGCCGATGCATGCACCACCGTGTCGACGCCGGCCGCCTCGAGAACCTTGTGGATGACCGGATTCCGGATGTCCACCCTGGCGAACTCGGCCTCGCCCATCCTGGCTCTGGCCAAGGGCTCGGGCATTGCGGTGTCCACACCGATCACCCTGTCGACATCGGGGTGAGCTGCCAGCAGTCCGGCCAGGGCTGAGCCCAGAAATCTGCTCATGCCGGTGACCAGCACCGTCATTCCGCTCACGCGCCCCCTCCCGCCGAAATGACAAACGCACGGAACGGAACCGCGGCTCGAGAGCCGCGGCAGCTGCCGTTCCGTGCGGAAATCACAACGAGCGACGAACCCTTGGCCGCCGCTACTTGCCGGCCTTGCGACGGGCCACTCGGGTCTTGCGCAGCAACTTGCGGTGCTTCTTCTTCGCCATCCGCTTGCGCCGCTTCTTGATCACAGAACCCATGTGGAAACCCTCTTGCCTGGACGGGCCGACGATGACGCCGACTCGAGTGATTGACTGAAAGTGTCGAACTGTTCACGCCGGTGCAGTGGGCAGTGCAAGGGGAATCCGTGCACGACGCGGCCGGCTCGCGAAGTGGAGTCTACCGGCTGGTCAGCGTGGCGCAGGACGCGTCACACCGCCGCCATCACCCGACGTCGTTGTACGCCGTGCGCAGGTACTCGTGCACTGCTCTTTCCGGGACCCGGAAGGAACGCCCGACCCGGACGGCCGGCACCTCTCCGGAATGCACCAGTCGGTACACCGTCATTCGGGACACTCGCATGACGGCGGCCACCTCGGCCACCGTCAGGAACTTCATTTCCGCCAGCGGTGAATCCCGCTGAGCAGGGTCGTGTGGCTGTTGAGCCATGTGGGGACGCCTCTCTCGGCACGATTCGCGCCGCCGGCTTCCCCTCCGGTGGACACTCACGTACGTGCTTCGTGCACTCTAGCGGTACAGGTGGGACGAAAGCGATGGTTCCCTACTCTCCTTCACCCTGATCGCCGAACTGCCACGCCGAAAGGAACCGCGCTTCCTGCCCGCGGTCAGTCGTGGGCGTGGCCCAGCTCGGCCGACCTCAGCGCAGCTGCTTCGATGGCCGACAGCAGAGCCGCCCGCACCGCGTGGTTCTCGAGCTCACGGATCGCGGCGATCGTCGTGCCGCCGGGGGAGGTCACCGCCTCACGCAGCGCGACCGGATGCTCGCCCGAATCGCGAAGCATCGTCGCAGCGCCCACCGCGGACTGGATGATCAACGCCGTCGAGACATCCCGCGGCAGTCCCAGCAGGATGCCGGCGTCGATCATCGCCTCCACGAGATAGAAGAAATACGCCGGCCCTGAGCCGGACAAGGCGGTGACCGCGTCCTGCTGCGCCTCGGGCACCCGGAGAACCTTGCCGACCGAGGACAGCAGGTCCTGCACCACCTGCAGGTGGTCCGCGGTGGCATGAGTACCGGGTGAGATCGCACTCATCGCCTCCCCCACCAGCATCGGCGTGTTGGGCATGACGCGGACGACCGGAGTTCCGGCCGGCAGGGATCGTTCGTACAGGCTGGTGGGCAAGCCGGCGGCCAGCGAAACCACGAGGGTGCCCGGCGTGATCGAGGTGCTCAGCGCGGCCAACAACGGCTCGATGTCCTGCGGCTTGACGGCGACCACCAGAACGTCGGCCTCGCGGGCCGCCTGTTCGGCGTCGACGCCCCGCACGCCATACCGTTGGGTGAGTTCCGCGACGCGGGCGGGATACCGCTCGGTGAACATCAATGATTCGGCCGACCGCCCTGCTGCCAGCACGCCGGCGAGCAGGGCTTCTCCGATCTTGCCTGCACCAAGAATTGCAATGGTCGTCATGGGGTCCAAGCGTGCCAGAACTTCACGGACGTCTGGACGACACAGCCGGACGTCGGCGATCCGGGCTCTGGCCGATTCAGTCGAGCCGGCGGAGCAGGGCCGAAGCGGTGGCCGCCCTGCCCTCGCCGCGACCGGTGAGTCCGAGTCCGTCCGTGGTCGTTGCGGCCACCGAGATCGGCGCGCCGACCACAGCGGACAACAACTCCTGTGCCTCCGCGCGCCGGGCCGCGAGGCGAGGGGTATTGCCGATGATCTGGACGGCCGCGTTCACCACCGCGAATCCGGCCGAGCGCAACCGGGTGGTGACCTCGTGGAGCAGGTCGGTTCCGGAGGCATCCTTCCACCGCGGATCGGCAATTCCGAAAACCGAGCCGAGGTCACCCAGCCCGGCGGCCGACAGCAGCGCATCGCACAGTGCATGCGATGCGACGTCACCGTCCGAGTGGCCCTGACAACCGTCGTCGTCCGGAAAGTACAGCCCGGCGACGAAACACCGGCGCCCGGCTTCGATGGGATGAACATCGGTTCCGGTGCCGACCCGCAGCGCCTCGAACACCGCGGACGACCGCGGACTGCGGACGTCGAGCATTCGCCGAGCCTCCTCCAGATCAGCGGCGGTGGTGACCTTGAAAGCCGCCCGATCGCCAGGAACAAGAGTGATAGGGACCCCGAGCCGTTCCACCAGTCCGGCGTCGTCCGTCGCCGCGATTCCGGCGGCCACTGCCTCTTCGTGAGCGCGGCGCAAGACAGCAGGAGCGAAACCTTGCGGTGTCTGCACGATCCGAAGCAGGCTGCGATCCAGAACTCCACTCGGTTCGACCGTGCCATTCTCGACGGTGCCATTCTCGACGGTGTCAATTTCGACGGTGCGGATCTGGACTGTGCGAATGGTGTCGGCGACCAGCAGTACCGGCACCACCGCCTGCTGTCCGGCCAAAACCGCCCGGACCACTGACTCGACCACGGAAACCGGCACGAACGCGCGGGCCGCGTCGTGGACCAGGATGACTTTCGCAGCCGGGTCGGCGCGGACCAGGGCGGCCCGGACCGAGCTACCCCGATCGGCGCCCCCGACGACCACCTCGGCCAGGCCGGCGAGCATCGACGAGGCAACCGTCAGCTGGTCGGCGCCGACGGCAACGACCACCTGATCGACGC
>JBPCPG010000210.1:0-3360 GCA_050999445.1 Nakamurella sp.
CCAGGCCATCCCCAGAGACCTGTGGCGCTGGCGTATCGACCTAGACCGGATGGCACTACTTGACGACGACACACGCTTGGCCCGGGTCGACCTTCCGCCGCCGCGGCCTACCCAGCAACAGTGGCCGGCCTACCAAAACGTCGGCGACGCCCGCTTCGCGGCTGCGGCCGAATTCCTGTTGATCGGTGGCGGGTGGGATCACAGCTGCACCATCGCCTGTCCGCCCGGCTCGAGGTGGGCGGCGATACCTTGGAGTGTTCTGCGGGCCGTGTCGTCGTCGGGGAGCAGGTTGAAAGTGGGCCCGGCCAGACGCGTTGCCGCAGACTGACACTGGTGGTGGCATAGATGATCTGGCCCGTTCGTCCGACAACCAGCCGCCGGTCGCTGCTTCAGGTGCGCGACAACAGGAGTCGATAGACGATGAATGAGGGAATCTTCGCGGCGTTCGCGAGCTCTGTTGGCCAGCGACCGAGAGCGTCCGGACCAGGCCGTGCCTCCACGATCCGGTCGACAACGAAGCCGGCATCGGCGAACGCGTCGACGACGGCGCCGAGCGGCCGGCGCCAGAACTGCTGGGTTACCTCGACTTCCGCCTTGCGCCAGGTATCGCTGACCAACTCGGTATCGAAGTAACCGCCCCGTTGGCCAGGTAACGGCGGACCGGCGGGATGGTCGAGTGAGACGACCGCCCAGCCGCCGGGTCGCAGGGCCGTCGCGAATGACCGCAGGGTCCCCGTCCAGTCGGCCAGGTAGTGCAACGCCAACGAGCTTGTGATGCCGTCCAAGGAGCGCGGCTCGACCGGCAGCGGATCGGCCAGGTCGGCCACCAAGAACCGTCCACGTCCTTCGCAGCGTCGGCTGGCCTGGTCGACCATGCGGGGACTCAGGTCGATTCCGACGACGTCGGCCCCCTGGCTGATCAGCCAGGCGCACTGGGCGCCGGAACCGCAGCCCGCGTCGAGCACCGTGCGGCCGGTCAGCGGTTGCGGCACCAGGCTGCGTAGGGCCGGCCGTTCCAGGCCACCGTTGTAGGGGCCGTCATCGGTGGTAGCCGACCACACGTCGGCGAGCCGGTCGTAGGCGTCGCGGGTGTCGGTGCGGTGGCGGGCGAGGTCATACGTTGGGCCGTTCACCGGCCGATTGTCTCACCGGCGGTTCGCCGTGATCGGCAGCAGGCGGGACCGCTCGACGAATTGGCACCCAGACAAGGCCCAGGAGTACCCCCTTGTGATCCCGCAGCGAGCGGCCGACGGCCCCAGCTCGGGCTAGGAAACGTCGAGGAGAACGCCGAAGACCGTTCGATGGGCGAGTTCAGGTCCCTGCGGCGGCCGGCGCCGTCGACCCCCGGATGATGAGCGTGGTCGCCAGCTCGACGTGATGGGATTCGATCGTTTCGCCCGATGCCAGGCGTAGCGCTGTGCGAAGCGCGACTCCGCCTATCTCCCGGAGTGGCTGGCGGACCGTGGTCAGGGGGGGTGCGGCCATGCGCGCGACCTGGGTGTCGTCGAACCCGACGATGCTGATGTCGTGCGGGACATTCAGACCTCGGCTTCTGGCCGCCTCGATGACTCCGAGGGCGATTTCGTCGCAGGCGGCGAAGATGGCTGTTGGCGGCTCGGTCAGGCCGAGCATTGCGGTGCCCATGGTGACACCGTTGTCGTAGTCGAACGGCCCGGTCGTGACGTACCCGGGCAGGATCGGCGCGCCTGCTCCCTCCATGGCGGCCCGGTAACCGGAGACTCGGGCCTGGTTGCAGGCGGCGGCCTGATATCCACCGACGTAGCCGATCCGGCGATGGCCCAACGACAGCAGATGCTGTGTCGCGGTCAGCCCGCCGGCGAAATTCGTTGACCCGACGCTCGTGACCCTCGCCCGCGGCATGTTCATCGGGTCGACCACGACGAGCGGAATCTTCGCCATGGTGGTCAGCGCCGTGAGGTGATCGTCCGTCAGCTGGCTGGTAACGGCGATCAGGCCTCGACGACCGGACGATGCGAGCGAACGCGCCCAGACCGAAGGGCGCTCTCTCGGCCTGTTGCCGGCGCCCCCGACGTGGGAGCTCACGACGATGGCGACGCCCTCCGCAGAGCCCGCGTCGATGACGCCCTGCACCACCTCGCAGGAGTACGCAGCAAGCGCACCATCGATTTCCACCTCGACCGTCGGGCTGGCCGCTGCGTCCGGCCGCTGCGGGTACGAACGCATGTAGTTGTGCTGCTGCAACACTTCTTGGACGATGATGCGGGTCGCGGCGGCGACGTCACTCCTTCCGTTGAGCACCTTGCTGACGGTGGCGACGGACACGCCGGCGGACGCGGCGACCGTAGCCAGCGTCGGCCGCGCCTGCCTGTCCGAATCGCCGCTCATGCCCTGCTCCTCACCCGTTCTCCACCGACACGACCACGAAAGTGACAACCGCCGGAGTTCCCGATCAGCGGTGGTGCCGGAACCGCCGAGGCGGTGCGGTGGGCCGGAACTCGCAGCGGCACCAACTGTCCGACGCCGAGACGCCGACCATACCGGCCTCGACGATGCGAAGCGTGGTCATCGCACCGCCTTGCTGTCATCGCGCACTCGACCCCGAAACTCCGAAGCCTGTAGATGGCGGGTAGCGAAAAGTTTCGATGGTTCAATCGCGCGAAACATTCGGTGGGGCAGAGCAAGTCGCTGCGGCAGTTTCTCAAGTTTCGTCGAAACTCGGAAACTATTGACACTCGGCGTTTCGAAAACTAGGGTCGCCTTTGCGATCAACGCAGATCGCACGGCGAGGCCGTGGCCTCATCAAGTAGGGAGATCATTCATGGATCCCAGCACGACGTCTCGCCGGAAGTTCCTCGGCCTGGCTCTGGCCGCCGGCGGCGGATTGGGCCTGACTGCCTGCGGCGGAAATTCTGGACCGAAGGCGGCCGCCGGTGCAAGCGGTGGCGCCGGTGCGAGCGGTGGCGCCGCCGCCACCGGGTCCTCCGGCGCGACCGGAAGCGCCAGCTACTGGTATCTCACCGGGCAACCCGGCGAAGGTATCCGCACCAACACCGTCAAACGCTTCAACACCGCAAATCCCTCCACCCAGGTCCAGCCGACCACCTTCCAGAACGATGCCTACAAGACGAAGATCAAAACGGCCATCGGCGCCGGACAGGCACCCACGCTGATCTGGGGCTGGGGCGGTGGAGGGTTGAAGAGCTATGTCGACGCGAACCAGGTGGAAGATCTGACCAGTTGGTTCACCGCCAATCCCGCCGTCAAGAGCAGGCTGTTCCGCTCCTCGTTCGGTGCTGCCACGATCGGCGGCAAGATCTACGCGATGCCCTGCGAGACGGTGCAGCCGATCGTGCTGTACTACAACAAGACTGCGTTCGA
>JBPCPG010000307.1:0-9598 GCA_050999445.1 Nakamurella sp.
GGTGAGCGCTATCTTTTCGATCCGGACACGCGCGACGTCTTTTCCGTTCTGTTGCTCGAACTCGCGGATGCGTTGCGGCGATTCGGCGCTCTGGTCCGCGCCGAGGCGGACGCAGACGAGGGCGATCCGGGAAGCCGGGCGGACCCGAATCAAGGCGCAATGCTGTTGGCCGCGCTGGACTCCGTCCAGGAGCCACGCGCCCGTCTCGCCGACCTGTTGGTCGTTGATCCGCGAGAGGAGCCCGAGCTGTGGGAACAGCACGGTGCCATGCTGGCTGCCGTCGGGCGGGTGCTGCGGGAGCTGGACGCCGACGAACATGCCCGTCAGCGGCAGCGAGCGAAGCGGCTGGCCGAAGATCCTCGCACCACTGTCGTCACGCGCCTGCGCTCGGCCGCGCGGCAGGTCGCCGAGCTTCCGTTCCGCTGGCACGACTGACCATTTCCCGGCCCCTCCGCAGGCGACTGCTCGAATGCGTGGCACCGGCGCCGTGAGACAACGCCGGCTTGCACCGCTGTGGTGTCCGGGCAAGCCCCGTCGAGAGGCCTATGCGCTCACCGCTGAACGCCCGTTGCTCACCTGTTGTCCGGCCGAATCAAACGCAATAGTTCGTCGGTGTCAAGATGTTCGGCGATCGCGTCGCCCAGTCGGTCGATCATCGCCTCGCGGCGATCATCGAAACCCAGGGCGCCCTCCGGACGGGAACTCTCGAAGGGCACGCCGGCCGAGGCGGCCGCGTTCGCCAGGAACGCCCGCCGGAAGTCGTCGCTCTCGAAAGCGCCGTGCCACGTGGTGCCCCACACGTTGCCGCGACGGCACCCGTCCAGAAACTGCTCCGCGCCGGCATCGACCCGGGCGACCCCATGGTGGATCTCGTAGCCGAGCACCCGATGGCCGGTCCACCACCCCTGCGTCAGGCCGAGGCGTTTGTCGCCGTGGAACACCACCTCTGCCGGCAGCAACCCCAGACCTTCGACGAGTCCCGCGCCCGACTCGATCTCGTCCTCGATGGTCCGCGCCAGCATCTGATACCCACCGCAAATACCGACGATCGTGCGGCCGGCCGCCGCCGCCTCCTGCACCTCTCTGGCGAGCCCGTTGCGGCGTAACCACTCCAGGTCCGACACAGTGGCGCGGGTACCGGGCAGCACGATGACATCGGCCGACCGCAGTACCACGGGATCGCTCGTCACGGTCACCGCGACGCCGGGCTCCGATGCCAGCGCGTCGAGATCGGTCGCGTTGGAGAGCCTTGGAAACGCCACCGCGGCAATGTTGAGCCGGCGTTCGACGTCCGGCTGCAAGCCCCAGCGCCCCACGAGCAGCGTGTCCTCTCCGTCCAGCCAGACCTCGGGTAACCAGGGCAGCACACCGAGAAAGGGGACCCCTGTCATTGCGGCCAGCTGGTCGAGCGCTGGTTCGAGCAACGTCTGGTCACCGCGGAACTTGTTGATCACAAAACCCTTGATCAATTCCCGATCGGCCGATTCCAGCAGCCCGACGGTGCCGTACAGGGACGCGAAAACGCCTCCGCGATCGATGTCGCCGACCACCAGAACCGGCAGCCCGAACTGCCGGGCCAGTCCCATGTTGACGTAGTCGCCGCCGCGCAGATTGATCTCCGCCGGAGAGCCGGCGCCCTCGCAGACGAGGACATCGTATTTCTCGGCCAATTCGCGGTATGCGTCAAAAGCGGCGGCCGCCAAGTGCTTTCGGCCGGTCGCGAACTCTCCGGACCGGAGGACGCCGTCGGGCTTCCCGCGCAGAACGACATGCGACCTGCGGTCCGAGCCGGGTTTGAGCAGGACCGGATTCATGGCGGATTCCGGCTCGGCCCGCGCCGCCCGCGCCTGCAGGTACTGCGCCCGACCGATCTCGGCACCCTCCGCAGTCACCATGGAATTGTTCGACATGTTCTGCGCCTTGAACGGCGCCACCCGAATTCCCTGCCGCGACAGATAGCGACAGATGCCGGTGGTGACCAATGACTTGCCGGCATCGGAGGACGTTCCGGCGATCAGAATTCCGCGGGCTGTCAGGACGTGGCCTCACCGATCTGCGCGACATCTCTGGCCTTTTCGGGACCTTCGGTCAACAGCACCGTGAAACCGGCCTCGTCCAGGATCGGCACTTTCAGCGAGACCGCCCTGTCGTACTTGGAACCGGGGCTGTCACCGACCACCACAAAAGCTGTCTTGCCGGAAACGGAACTGGCGGCCTTTGCTCCCCTCTCGAGCAGCGCCGCCTTGGCTTCGTCGCGGTTTAACTCCGTCAGCGAGCCGGTGACGACGATCGACAGGCCGGCGAGGATCTGCTGTGGTCGATCGGTGACCTCGTCGGCCATCCGGACTCCGGCCTCGGCCCATTTGCGGACGATCTCCTGATGCCAGTCGACGTCGAACCACTCGGTGAGGGCAGCGGCGATGGTCGGTCCGACCCCGTCCACGGCGGCCAGTTCCGCCTGCTTCTCCTGGGTCGCAACCTCGCGAATCGCCGCCATGGAGCCGAAGTGCCCTGCCAGAGCCCGAGCTGCAGTCGGTCCGACATGCCGAATCGACAGCGCAACGAGAACCCGCCACAGTGGTTGGTCCTTGCGCTGCTGCAAGTTGCCCAGTAGTCGCCGACCGACCTCGGATATCTCGTTGTCCTTGACGCGCAGGAAGATCGGAACCGCCCGGAGCTTGTCCTGGGTCAGCGCGAAGATATCGCCCTCGTCGTCGATCGCACCGGCGCGAAGGAGGCCGCTCGCTGCCTCCATCCCCATCCCCTCGATGTCGAAGGCACCACGCCCGGCCAGGTGGAAGACGCGCTCACGCAACTGGGCCGGACATGTTCTGGAATTGGGACAGCGAATGTCGATATCGCCCTCCTTCATCGGGCGCAGTTCGGTCCCACACTCGGGGCAGTGCGTCGGCATCTCGAAAGCGCGTAACTGCCGACCCTCCCGCAGCTCCACCACTGGCCCGAGAATTTCCGGAATGACGTCGCCTGCCTTGCGCACCACCACTGTGTCGCCTATCAGCACACCCTTTCGGACCACTTCCTGGGCATTGTGAAGGGTGGCCTGACTGACGGTGGAACCGGCGACCAGCACCGGTTCCAATTGGGCGAAAGGGGTGACTCGGCCGGTGCGACCGACATTCACCACGATGTCGCGGAGAAGGGTGGTCACCTCCTCCGGCGGGTATTTGTACGCGATCGCCCAGCGTGGCGCTCGAGAGGTGACGCCGAGTCTGCGCTGCAACTGCAGTTCGTCTACCTTGACCACCAACCCGTCGATGTCATGGCTGACATCGTGCCGATGCTCATGCCAGTAAGCGACCGCCGCGGCAACCTCCGCCTTCGTCTGCACGACACGATTGTGCTGGGACACCGGAAGCCCCCAGGCCCGCAACCGCTCGTAGGCCTCCGACTGCCGCTCGATGTCGAATCCGCGCCGGGCGCCGATGCCGTGGCACAGCATCGTCAACGGCCGCGAAGCGGTGATCCGCGGGTCCTTCTGACGCAGCGAGCCGGCGGCCGAATTTCTCGGATTGGCAAACGGAGCCTTGCCTGCGGCGACCAGTTGGGCGTTCAATTCGGCGAAGCCCGCGAGCGGGAAGAAGACCTCGCCCCGAACCTCGACGAAGTCCGGCACCTCACGGCCGCCGTCATCGGTCAGTTGATGCGGCACTGCGGAAATGGTCCGCACGTTCAGGGTGACGTCCTCGCCGACTCGGCCGTCGCCACGGGTGGCGGCTCTGGTCAGCCTTCCTTTGTCGTAGGTCAAATTGATTGCCAGGCCATCGATCTTCAATTCGGTGAGCCAGCTCACGTGGCTCCCGGCGTCCCGCTCCGTCTTGTCCAGCCAGTCGTTGAGCTCGTCGGCCGAGAAGACGTTGTCCAGGCTCAGCAACCGCTCGGCGTGTTCGACGGATCCGAAAGCGGTGGCGAACCCGGCGCCCCCTATCCGTTGGGTGGGTGAGTCGGGTGTCAGCAACGACGGATACTGCTCCTCCAGCGCCTGCAGCTCCCGCAGTTGGACGTCGAACTCGCCGTCCGACATGGTCGGAGCATCGAGCACGTAATAGCGAAATTGCGCGTCGGTGATCTGCTTGGCCAGCTCGTCGTGCCGATGCGCAGCCTGGTTCGGAACCCCGGGCGCACCCGCGGGAACGCCGGGGCCATCCTGCCGCGGCCCCAGGGATTCCGCCGACGAGATGGCTGGGGTGGACTTGCTCATCGCGGCAGCCTATCCACCCACCACCGACAGTGCCGTTGCGGTGGCGACGGTCAGGCGCGCTGCAGGCGTTCCGGACCGCGATCGGTGCTGGTGAGGGTCATCACTCCTGAGCCGGAACAAGAGATCCGAGACTTTAGTTGACATATCATGAAACTTGGAGCCGGCGGGATTCAGCAACCAACGTAGGAGACACTTCATGGCAACGCTCAAGGTCATCATCGCGTCCACCCGTCCCGGTCGTATCGGGCTCCCGATCGGCAATTGGGCAGCAAGGATCGCCGAAGAACACGGTGGGTTCGACCGCGTCGAGATCCTGGACCTGGCCGCGATCGACCTGCCTTTCATGAACGAGCCGAATCATCCACGACTGCGCAAGTACGCCCATCCGCACACCATTGCGTGGTCCGAAGCGGTCGATTCGGCGGACGCCTTCTTGATCGTCTCTCCGGAGTACAACTTCGCGATGACTGCACCGCTGAAGAATGCGCTCGACTATCTCTTCGCGGAATGGGCGTACAAGCCGGTTGGACTGATCACCTACGGCGGCATGTCCGGCGGCATACGCGCCGCCAACGCCATCCGCCAGGTCGTCTCGGTACTCAAGATGATTCCGGTGACCGAGGCCGTGGCGTTGCCGATGGTCTTCCCGCAGATCGTCGACGGCGAGTTCGTCGCCACTGATGCCAATGTGGCCGCTGCCAACGTCATGCTCGACGAGGTCGTCAAGATCAGTTCCGCATTGGCGCCGTTGCGTTCTTCCGTGCACGCGGGCTGAGCCGACTCGAACAGGGTGAGGTCATGAGATTCGATCCCGACGATCTGCCGGAGGCCGCCCGGATCTTCCTGTCCGAGCGGCATCTGGCTTCTCTGACGACCTCGCGGGCCGATGGGAGCGCCCACGTGGTGCCGGTGGGATTCACCGTTGACCAGGTGGGTGTGGCCCGGATCATCACCAACGACGGGTCGGTGAAAGTGCGCAACGCCTCGGCGTCCGGCGCGCGCGGGGCACTGTGCCAGGTCGCCGGACGATACTGGCTGACTCTGGAAGGGCCGCTCCGGGTATCCCATGACCCGGCCGAGATCGCTGTTGCCGTGCAGCGTTACGCCGGCCGCTATCGGCAACCGCGGGTCAACCCCACCAGAGTGGCGATCCTGATGACGGTCGACCGCATCATGGGAAACGTCTGACCCGCTGGCCGGGTTGGGTCTACCAACCGCCGTTCTACCAACCTTCGGGCAGGTCCTGGAAGGCCTCGGAAAGCTGCCGGCAGATCTTCATCGCGTCCAGTGCCCAATCCGGATCGGCACCGGCCAACCCGCACGTCGGAGTGGGAATCACTGCACCGGACAACGTTTCTCGCGGAAAGCCGAGGCGGTCGAAGACCCCGAGGACGGGTGCAGCCCAATCCCTGAGCTGCCGTTCCTCTCCGCCGCGCCGGGCGTCGACCGGAGGTACGCCCGAAACCAGCGCGGCCAGCAGGATCGTGCCCGCCTCGACCAGTTCTCCGATCGGGTCCAGCCGGGCCGCCCCGGTGCCGATCTCGGTGAAATCGACGGACAGTGCCTCGAAACCGCTGGCCCGCAGCAATTGCAACGGCGCACTGGGAGAGCAGCAGTGCGCGATCGTCGGAACAGTGTCCAGGGCGGCTGTCAGCTTCTCGAGCACTTGGCCCACTCGGGCCCGATCGACGGCTCGGACGGTGCCGAACCCGCTGGGCGTCGACAACACTCCCGCAATCACCGCGGGCAGGGCCGGCTCGTCGATCTGCGCGACGATTGCAGTGCCGGGCAGACGCCGCGCCAGCGTTGCGATGTGGTCCAGCAGGCCCTGGGTCAGCGAGGCCGCGATGTCATCGACCGCGCCATCGTCGGTCAGGGCCCGATTGCCCGAGCCCAGCTCCAGCTGCGCGGCCAGGGTCCACGGTCCGCACACCTGCACCTTCACCCAATCGGCACCCGCATACTGCTCGGTCGCCGCATCCAGATCCCACTCCAAGAAGTCTCTGGCGCGCCTGGCATCTCGTCCAGGGCGCCGGGTGACCCGCCAACCGGACGGCACCACTTCGCCGAAGATGTCCACCAGCATTCCGACTCCGCGACCGACCATGTCGGCACCGACTCCCCGATCGGGGAGCTCGGCAAGATGGGGCAGGTCGGGCAATTCTCCCGCCACCGTTCGGGCTGCCTCGTCGGGCGATCTTCCCGGCAGAGAACCGATACCGGTGCCGACGCCGATGTGCCAGCTCCGCTTCTCCATGGTTGCCTCGGGAAGTTCGATGTCCCCGAGCGATCCAACCTGCAATTGCGCCATGAATGTCATCCCGTCCGAACGATGGTGCCGGCGCCGATGACGTACTCGTTGTTCTCGTCGTACAGCACCACGGTCTGGCCTGGAGCAATGCCGCGAAGGGTGTGATCGAGGGACAGTCGCAGGTGGCCGTCCACCAGATCGACCGATGCCCGCACGTTGCCGCCGTGCGCCCGCACCTGCGCAACGGTGCGAAGTGGGAACTGGGGAGCCACGCCGGTCGAGAAGACGACCCGATTAGCGGTGATCACCGAGACGTCCAGGCCGGTAACGGGTCCGACGATGACCGTCGCGCTCACCGGCTCGATACCGAGCACGTACCTCGGCTTCCCATCCACCGCGGGGCGGCCGAGGCCGAGGCCCTTGCGCTGCCCGACCGTGTAGGCGAAGAACCCGTCGTGCTCGCCCACCACGTCGCCGGTTTCCGAGTCGACAATCGAACCCGGCGCAGCGCCGAGCTTCTCGACGAGGTAGCCGTGGGTGTCACCGTCGGGGATGAAGCAGATGTCGTAGGAATCAGGCTTCGATGCGACCGCGAAACCGCGTCGGGCAGCCTCCGAGCGAACCTGCTCCTTGGTCATCTCGCCGAGCGGAAACATGGTCCGGGCCAACTGGTCCGACGTCAGGACAGCCAGTACGTACGACTGGTCCTTGGCTGCGTCTACCGAGCGGTGCAGCACGCCGTCCACCATCCGCACGTGGTGGCCCGTCGCGACAGCGTCGAAGCCCAGGGCGATCGCGCGGTCCAGCAACGCCGCGAACTTGATCTTCTCGTTGCACCGCAGACACGGGTTCGGAGTGCGTCCGGCGGCGTACTCGGCCAGAAAATCGTCCACCACGCTCTCGGCGAACTCAGCGCTGAAATCCCAGACATAGTAAGGAATGCCGAGCAGGTCGCTGACCCGGCGCGCGTCGAGCGCGTCCTCGACCGTGCAACACCCGCGAGATCCGGTGCGCAACGTTCCGGGCTGCCGCGAGAGCGCCATGTGCACACCTACCACCTCGTGACCGGCGTCGACGGCCAGCGCGGCGGCCACCGCCGAATCAACCCCACCGCTCATCGCGGCCAACACTCGCATCAGCGAACCGAGCCTTTCCGGATCTTTGCCGGCACTTCGGTGATAGAGAATTCAATTCCTACCATTGTGCACAGCCACTTCATGAACGCCGTCGCGCTCCGGCAAGGGCAGCGGTGCGGGCTCGCTCCACCACCGGTCCAATCGCGTCCAGCACCGCACGGATGTCCGCGGGCGTGGAGGAGTGGCCGAGCGAGAAGCGAAGCGCACCGCGGGCTTCGCGCTCCGACACGCCCATGGCAAGTAGGACGTGGGACGGCCTCGCCACTCCGGCGGTGCAGGCGGAGCCGGTCGAACACTCGATTTCCTGGGCGTCGAGCAACATCAACAATGAATCGCCCTCGCAGCCCGGAAAGCGAAGATGCGCGTTGCCCGGCAGCCGCGACGGGCCGCCGTCCACCAGGCTCCGGCCCGGATCGCCGGCCAGCACGACGTCGGGCAGCTGAGCCAGAACGCCGGCCACCAACTCGTCCCGCAGGATCGTCAGCGCGCGAGCCCGCTCCACCCGGGAGGATTGCGCGTCGGCCACCGCCACTGCGAAACCGGTGACGCCTGCGACATCGAGGGTCCCGGCCCGCACGCCCCGCTCCTGCCCGCCCCCGTGCAGTATCGGGACCAGCGTGAGGTCGCGCGACAGCAGCAGGGCACCGACACCCGTCGGGCCGCCGACCTTGTGTGCGGTGATGGTGAGCGCGTCGGCGCCACACTCGCCGAAGTTGACCGGTACCTGGCCGAGTGCCTGAACTGCGTCCGAGTGCAGTGGGATGAGGTGTGAATGCGCCACCTCGGAAAGTTCTCGGATCGGGTTGACCGTTCCGACCTCGTTGTTCGCCCACATGACCGTGACCAGGGCAACGTCCGCAGGCTCCTCCGCGATGGCTGCGGCCAGAGTGTCTGCGTGCACGCGCCCGTAGTCGTCGACCTCGAGCCAACCGATCCTGGCGCCCTCGTGAATTTTGAGGTGCTCCAGGACGTCCAGGATCGCGTGATGTTCGACGGGCGAAGCCAGAATGCGTGTTCGACGTGGGTCGGCGCGAAGCCGGGCACGATAGATTCCGGCCACGGCGAGGTTGTCGGACTCCGTTCCGCCCGAGGTGAACACGACCTCGCTCGGCCGAGCGCCGACATCTCTGGCGATGGATTCGCGGGCCTCTTCCACTCGCCGCCGGGAGGCGCGTCCGGAGCTGTGCAGCGACGACGCGTTGCCGCACTCCCCCATGGCCGCCGTCATCGCGGCGACCACGGCCGGGAGTACCGGCGTGGTGGCGGCGTGATCGAGATAGGTCATCGCGATCCAGGGTAGGCGCAGGGTAGAGGTGTTGCCCAACTCCGAAGCCTGTCCTGGGGGAAAGACCGACGAACTGCGGCGGCGGCAGGGGTTGCCGTGCTCAGATGACGGGAGCAGACTTCGCCACGCCGGACCGCCATCGGGCGGCCACAACCGAAGGGAACAACGTGGCAATTTCCGTGAATCTGAGCAAGGGCCTGGACAAGGCGTACGAGGACAAGAGCCTGAAGGAAATCCTTGCCGCGCCGCCTTCGGCGCTGGCCGGCCTGACGCCCAAGCACGACGAGCTGCTGGCGCAGCTCAGTATCAAAACCGTCGAGGACCTGGGTTCGAACAAGTTCTTTGCGCTCGCCGGGGTGCTGGTCGCGCTGTCGAGCAAGACGGACTGAGCGGAAGTCCTGCCCGGCCCGCCCCACACAACTGCAGGGCGGGTCGGGCACCGTCCGTCGCCGCCGAAGTGGAACTCGCGCGCGACGGGAACAGTACCGCGGGGCAATCAGGGGAGCAGAACGGCGGCGGGGTCGTCCGTCGGATGCTGGTCCGGAGTCGAGCGGAGTTCGGCGACCTTCTTGGCCACCCGACTTGTCGGCTCTTCTCTTCGTTGGCGAGGTGCTGTGCAAGCTACCTTAGACCTCGTCCAAAGTAGCCCGTGGCCCGGTGAGCGTCGTCGCAGGTGGAACTACGATGATCGGTGTGGAGACCCTGAC
>JBPCPG010000308.1:0-19981 GCA_050999445.1 Nakamurella sp.
GCGAATGCCCGACGGCAACTGCAAGAACAGTGGGCGCGGACGGATTCGAACCGCCGACCGCCCGGGTGTAAACCGGGAGCTCTTCCGCTGAGCTACGCGCCCTTGTGCAAACGGCCGCCGGGCACCAGACTTTCAGCACCCAGACAAACTGGACGTCCGGGATCGAGAGATCCGGGACCCAGCCATCCGGAACCAGAACATCCGCCCGAAGGAATCCAGCGGACCGACGCAAGCAGCTGACCCGGAATGATGCCATGATCTGGGGCCGACGGATAGCCGGTCAGCGAAGCGGAAGCGCCGCGATCGCTCGCTCCCACGCTGATTGGTCACGCGCCACTCCCGGCTCGTTCACCTCCGCAAACCTGACCACTCCGCCGACGTCCACCAGGAAGGTACCCCGCAGGGCCATGCCACCCTTTTCGTGGAAGACCCCGTAAAGGCTGGCAACGGCGCCGTGCGGCCAGAAGTCGGACAGCAGCGGGAAATGATAATCCTGAGCTGCCGCCCAGGCCTGCAAGGTCGGGGCCGGATCTGTGGAGATGGCCACCACCTGCACTCGGTCATTCTGGAAAGTTGCGAGTTCGTCCCGGACCGCGGACAGCTCCTTCGTGCACACTCCGGAGAACGCGAACGGGTAGAAAACGACCAGCACGGCCCGGTCCCCCCGGAAATCGGACAGCGTCATCGGCGCCCGATCAGAGTCCGGCAGCGTGAAATCCGGGGCCAGGGTTCCGACCTCCACTGACATGTGTTCGCCTTCCTCTCGTTCACGGGACCACGGCCAACCAGCCGACGGTCCTTACGAAGCTCACCAGGATGGGGCTGCCGTCCAGCCCCAAGAACCGTCAGCGGCGGATGCGTCCCTGCTTGGCGCGGGCCAGCTTGGCGGTCGTCCACTGCAGACCACCGGGAACCGTGGTGGTCTGCGAAAGGCCCGCAGTTCGAGTGGCCTCCGCGATGTCGCTCGGCTCCACGTACCCATCGAGGCCTGTTCTGGGCGTCAGCAACCAGATCACGCCGGTATCGGCGAGCAGGGTGATGGCGTCCACCAGAGCGTCGGTGAGGTCACCGTCCTCCGCGCGCCACCAGAGCAACACCGCGTCCAGTACATCGTCGGCATCCTCTTCCAGCAGACCCCCGCCGATGATGTCCTCGACCGCCTCGCGAAGGTCGTGATCGACATCGTCGTCGAAACCGATTTCCCCTACTACGTCGCCCGCCTTCAGGCCGAGCCGGTCGGCGACGCCATGCTCGATCGAGCCGTGCGCATGCCCCGAGACCTCAGTCACTGTGTTCTCGCGCCTTTCCCGAACCTGATGAGTACTGCCGATGAGAACTGCAGAGTGCGATGAAATTCCTATACCAGCAGCAACCATGCCAGATGGAACGATGCGCTACCACGTCCCGCGGTGCGGAGCCGGTGGTGCATCGCGCCGGTGTGCACACATTATGCAAGTCGGGCTGGTAGGGGAATTCCGCCCCACCCGCCATGGCTGGATGGGCCGCCCACGGCGGCACAGCTGCGCAAGATGCGGAAGGATGGACGGTAGCGGTCACGCCTCACCCGGAGTGGCCGATCCACCCGTTCGACGTCATGGCGCTCATCGCGCCGTGGAGTCGTTCGCCAGACGAGGAGATCCCTTGGCTTCCTCCAGCACCACGCCGCGACCGACAGACCCGGAGTCCAGCCTCTCGCGTCACCATCTGATCCGCGACGGCTTCGCCGCTCAGTTCCCGGATGCGGATCCGGAAGAGACCCGGGAGTGGCTCGATTCCTTCGACGCAATGGTCGAGGCGGGCGGCCAGCAACGGGCCCGCTATCTGATGTTGCGGCTGCTCGGTCGGGCCGGTGAGCAACATGTGGGGCTTCCGGCGCTGACCACCACTGACTACATCAACACCATCCCGACCGAGTCCGAGCCGTTCTTCCCCGGAGACGAGGAGATCGAACGGCGATACCGGAACTGGATCCGTTGGAACGCTGCGGTCATGGTGCACCGCGCCCAGCGTCCCGGAGTGGGCGTCGGCGGCCACATCTCCACCTATGCCTCGTCGGCGAGCCTCTACGAGGTCGGCTACAACCACTTCTTCCGCGGCAAGAACCATCCCGGCGGCGGCGATCACATCTTCTTCCAGGGCCACGCCTCCCCCGGCATGTACGCGCGCGCCTTCCTGGAAGGCCGGTTGAGCACCGACAAGCTCGACGGCTTCCGCCAGGAGGTGTCACATCCGGGCGGCGGACTCCCGTCCTATCCGCACCCGCGGCTGATGCCGGACTTCTGGGAATATCCCACGGTGTCGATGGGACTCGGCCCGATGAACGCCATTGCGCAGGCCAGGGTCAACCGCTACCTGCACCATCGCGGCATCAAGGACACCTCTGCGCAGCACGTCTGGGCATTCCTGGGTGATGGCGAGTTGGACGAGGTCGAATCGCGCGGGCTCATCCACCTGCCGGCGATCGATGGCCTGGACAACCTCACGTTCGTCGTCAACTGCAACCTGCAGCGGCTCGACGGGCCGGTACGCGGCAACGGCAAGATCATCCAGGAACTGGAGTCGTTCTTCCGGGGGGCCGGCTGGAACGTCATCAAGGTGGTCTGGGGCCGCGAGTGGGATGCCCTGTTGCGGGCCGACAAGGACGGCGCCCTGGTCAACCTCATGAACACCACTGCCGACGGCGACTATCAGACCTACAAGGCCAACGACGGCGCCTACGTTCGCGAGCACTTCTTCGGACGCGATCCGCGGACCAAAGCGATGGCAGCGGGAATGAGCGACGCGGACATCTGGAATCTGCGGCGTGGCGGCCACGACTACCGGAAGGTGCATGCCGCCTACCATGCTGCGACGCACCATGTCGGGCAGCCGACGGTGATCCTCGCCAAGACCATCAAGGGGTTCCATCTCGGTTCCTCCTTCGAAGGCCGCAACGCGACGCATCAGATGAAGAAGCTCACGCTGGACAACCTCAAATCGTTCCGCGACGAGTTGCACATCCCGATCGGCAACGCCGAGCTCGAGGCCGACCCGTACCAGCCGCCGTACTACCACCCGGGAGACGAGACGCCGGAGATCCAGTACCTGAAGGAGCGTCGCGACCGTCTCGGCGGGTACGTACCGGAGCGCAGAGTGATCGCGAAACCGTTGAAGCTGCCGGGCGAGGAAACCTACAAGGTAATGACAAGGGGCTCCGGCAAACAGGAGATCGCCACCACCATGGCGTTCGTCCGACTGGTCCGGGATCTGTTCAAGGACCCGGAGATCGGCAAGCGGATCGTGCCGATCATTCCGGACGAGGCCAGAACCTTCGGCATGGACTCATTCTTCCCGTCGCAGAAGATCTACAACCCGGCCGGACAGCTCTATACCGCCGTCGACGCCAATCTGATGTTGGCCTACAAGGAATCCGAGCAGGGCGTCATCCTGCACGAGGGCATCGACGAGGCCGGCTCGGTGGCCACGTTCACGGCAGTCGGCAGCACCTACTCGACGCACGGCGAGCCGATGATCCCGATGTACATCTTCTATTCGATGTTCGGGTTCCAGCGAACCGGAGACGGTCTCTGGGCGGCCGGTGACCAGATGTGCCGGGGATTCGTGCTGGGCGCCACCGCCGGCCGCACCACGCTCACCGGCGAGGGACTGCAGCATGCGGACGGTCATTCGCACCTGCTTGCGGCGACCATGCCGCACGTCGTGGCCTACGACCCCGCCTACGGCTATGAGATCAGCCACATCGTCAAGGACGGACTGCGGCGGATGTACGGAGGGCCGGAAGCGTCCGGAACCGGACCGACCGACTCGGCCGGGGACTTCGGCGGCGAGAACATCATGTACTACATCACCCTGTACAACGAGCCCTATGTCCAGCCGGCCGAGCCGGCCGGGCTGGACGTCGGGGGCCTCTTGAAGGGCATGTACCTGCTCTCCCCCGCCTCGAACACCGAGGGCAAGGCCAGAGTGCAACTGCTGGCCTCGGGAGTCGGTGTCCGGTGGGCCCTGGAGGCACAGGAGTTGCTCGCCACCGACTGGGACGTGGCCGCCGATGTCTGGTCGGTGACGAGCTGGTCGGAGCTGCGCCGTGAGGGCGACACCATCGAGCGGGCCAAGCTCCTGGACCCGGCCGGCGTCCACGGCGAGCCGTACGTGCGAACCGCGCTGGCCGATCGTCCCGGACCGGTCATCGCAACGAGTGACTACCAGCGGGCCGTACAGAACCAGATCGCACCGTGGGTCGCCGGCGAGTTCGTCGCCCTCGGCGCCGACGGGTTCGGATTCTCCGACACCAGGGCAGCCGCACGGCGGCACTTCCTCATCGACGGTCCGTCGATGGTGGTAGCAGCGCTGTCCGCGCTCGAGCGTTCGGGAGGTTATCGCCACGGCGCGGCGGCCGAAGCGGTTGACCGTTACCGGTTGTCCGACGTTCGGGCCGGAACTTCGGGCAATGCGGGAGGCGAATCCTGAGCGGGCGGTCGGCGTCCGCCGTGGCACGCTGATCGAATGACCTTGGCCGACGCGGCGGATGTCGGTGCCGGCGACGCTGTGCCGACGAGCAACGCGACGACCGGCACGGTGGCCACGACAGCGGCGGCGACGATCAGCGGGGCCACCCTGCAAACGGTGGAACGAGCCGCCAGCGGCCTGGCCACTCGCTCGGTGGCCTTGATGGACGAGAGGCTGCCGTGGTTCCGCAGCCTGCCCGCCCAGCAACGCAGCTGGGTCACTCTGGTGGCCCAGGCCGGAATCGCGGGTTACGTCGGCTGGGCCGGCGGCGGGCTGGACGGGCTGAAGCTGACCGAGGCGGTGTTCGGAACGGCCCCGCGCGAACTCGTCCGCAGCGTGTCGCTGCGGAGAACCGTAGAGCTGGTGCGGATTGCGATCTCCGTCGCCGAGGAGCACGTCCCTGCTCTTGGCACCACCCCTGCCGAGTCGGCGGCGCTGGCCGATTCGCTACTGCGATATTCCAGGGAAGTGGCCTTCTCGGCAGCCGGCGTGTACGCCGCCGCGGCGGAGTCGCGCGGCGCCTGGGATCAGCGGCTGGAGGCCCTGGTCGTGGACAGCATCGTGCGCGGCGAGGGCGGCGACTCCCTTGCCTCCAGGGCCGCGGCCCTCAACTGGGACTTCTCCGGTCCGGTTGCAGTGGTCGTCGGGTCGCCGCCGGGCTTCCGCGGCTCCAGGTCGATAGGAACTCCCTCCACGGCGGAGCGGAACCGGCAGTCGGCCGCCATCGCAGGAACAGCGGAACGTGTCGCTGCGCTCGGACTGGCCGCACTGACCGGGCTTCACGCCGACCGGTTGATCCTGATCGTGTCGGCGGCCGCACGAGACGTCCTGGCCACCGGCATCGATGGCCTGTTGGACATTTTCGGCGACGGCCCGGTGATCCGGGGCTCCACCGGCTCTGGGCTCTCGGGCGCGATGGCGTCAGCCCGGTCCGCATTGTCCGGGATCAGGGCGGTTCCTGCGTGGCCCGGTGCCCCCCGGGGAATCGAGGCGGACAGCCTCCTGCCCGAGCGCGTTCTGACCGGTGATCTTCAGGCCCGGGAAGAGCTGCGGCGCAATGTATTCGCCCCGTTGATGGCAGCCGGCGACCCGCTGCCCTCGACCCTGGACGCCTATCTGTCCGCGGGCCGAGCCCTTGAACCGACTGCCCGTGCGTTGTTCGTCCACGCCAACACGGTTCGCTATCGGCTTCGGCGCATCTGTGAAGTCACCGGGCTGGATCCGATGACGAGCCGAGAGGCCTTCACCCTGCAGATCGCAGTCGCCCTGGGTCGCCTCGGGGATGCCGAGCGTGACATCACCACCTGACGTCGCTGTCGGACCGACGTTTTGGCCGAAGTCACGACTGCCTTAGGAGGATTCCTACAACAACTGCTCGGGGACTTGGTAGGTCCGGCGGGCGTTCCGGCAGCCTGGCACGTGGTTGGCTGATAGGCGTGTTGGCCATCGTCGCCCCTGGACAGGGATCGCAGAAGCCCGGAATGCTCGTGCCCTGGCTGGAACTCGACGGCCTCGCCGACCTGGCAGCCGAATTCGGCGAGGCTGCCGGCCTGGATCTGATTCGACTGGGCAGCACCGCCGACGCGGACGAGATCAAGGACACCGCAGTCACGCAGCCTCTGGTCGTCGCGAGTGCGCTGCTTGCCGCCAGCACTTTCCCCCTGCCCTCCGACGCTGTCGCCGCGGGTCACTCGGTCGGTGAGCTCGCCGCCGCCGCCTTGGCCGGGGTTCTCGATCCGGTCACGGCGATCCGCGTCGCCGGCATTCGCGGGGCTGCCATGGGAGCGGCCTGCGCGTTGGCTCCCACGTCGATGTCGGCGGTTCTGGGCGGCGATCCGGCAACCGTTCTGGCCGCACTGGCCGAACTTGACCTGGTGGGCGCCAACGTCAACGGCGGCGGACAGATCGTGGCCGCCGGCACCATCGATGCCTTGGCCGAACTGGCCGAGAATCCACCTCCCGGCGCCAGGATCATCCCGCTGCCGGTCGCAGGCGCATTCCACACCACCTTCATGGCACCCGCCGAGGATGCTCTGGCCGACTCCTTGGCGCAGGTCGAGCCGGGCGAGCCGACTCGACCGTTGCTCACCAATTCCGACGGCAGCGTGGTCGAGCGCGGTCGGCGCTATCTCGATCTGCTGACCGCACAGGTCACGAAGCCGGTCCGGTGGGATGCGTGCATGGCGACGCTGGCGCGCCTGGGCATCACGGGCGTGCTGGAGTTGCCACCCGCCGGCGCGCTGACGGGCCTGATCAAGCGCGATCTCAAGGGTGTCGCCACGCTGGCGCTACGCACACCCGACGACCTGGACAAGACCGCCACCTTCCTCACCGAGCACAGGCAGGGCTGAACCGATGACCTCATCGAAGATCACTCATCCGCGGACGGCGGCCGGATCGACCATCGTCGGATTGGGCTCCTACCGACCGGACAAGGTCGTCACCAACGACGACCTCTCCCAATTCATGGACACCAATGACGAGTGGATCCAGAGCCGGGTCGGCATCGCGGAGCGGCGTTTCGGGAGTTCGCAGGACACGGTCGCCTCGATGGGCGCCATCGCCGCCGGCAAGGCCCTGGCCGATGCCGGATTGGAGCCCGGCGACATCGACACCGTGATCGTCGCCACCTGCACCGGCGAGACCCAGGTTCCGCATACCTCCACCCAGATCGCCGCCGCGCTTTCGATTCCGGCGCCCGGTTCGTTCGACCTGAATGCCGCCTGTGCCGGCTTCTGCTACGCGTTGGCCGCGGCCGACCACGCCATCCGGTTGGGTAGTTCGAGAAACGTCCTCGTGGTCGGATCGGAGAAGCTCACGGCGTGGACCGACCCCATGGACCGCGCCACCGCCATCATCTTCGGTGACGGTGCCGGCGCCGCGGTGGTGTCTGCGTCGGACGAGCCAGGGATAGGTCCGGTGGTCTGGGGCAGCGACGAGACCCAGACGCAGGCCATCCGCATCGAGTCCCGCGACGCCACCTTCATCCAGGAGGGTCAGGCAGTGTTCCGGTGGGCCACCACCGCAATTGCGCCGGTCGCCGTTCTGGCCGTCGAGAGGGCCGGCCTGGAGCTGTCCGACGTGGACGTCCTGGTCACCCATCAGGCGAATCTGCGCATCGTCGAAACAATCGCGAGGAAATTGACCGCCGCCGGTGCCCGATCCGATCTGCGAGTAGCGAGGGACATCGTGACCAGCGGAAACACCTCGTCCGCGTCGATTCCAATTGCTCTGGACCGGATGCGTCAGACCGGCGAGATCGCACCGGGCGAGATGGTGCTCGCCGTCGGGTTCGGCGCCGGATTGACCTACGCCGGGCAGGTCTTTCGCTGCCCATGACCCCTGCAAGGCGCCCGCCGGCACCAGCCGATCCGTTCTACTGAGGCACAATTCGCCCTGACGCCCGGGCACAACCGCCCGAGCGTCGAGATTCGAACAGCACCATTTCCCTCCTCCCGGGTCCCCGGAAGGAGCGTTCCCATCGAAAGGAAACACTCGTGAGCAACGAGGACACCCTCGCCGGCCTCGGCGAGATCGTCGAAGAGGTCGCCGGCGTCCCGGCCGCCGACGTCACCGCCGAGAAGTCCTTCACCGACGACCTGGACATCGACTCGCTGTCGATGGTCGAGATCGCGGTGCAGGCAGAGGACAAGTTCGGTGTGAAGATTCCCGACGACGAGCTGGCCAAGCTCAAGACCGTGGGTGACGCCGTCACGTACATCGAGGCCAACAAGGCATGACAACCGACCACGACGTCGTCGTAACGGGTATCGGTGCGACGTCGCCCATCGGCGGCACGGCGCCGGAGACCTGGCAGGCCATGCTCGACGGCCGCGTCGGCGTCACGGCGAACACCGCACCCTGGGTGGAGAAATACGGACTCCCGGTGGCGATCCATGCGCCCCTGGCCGTTGAACCCACGGAAATCCTGCCGCGGGTCGAAGCCCGCCGGCTGGATCGGTGCCAGCAGGTGGCTCTGGTGGCCGCCCGCGAGGCCTGGGCGGATGCGGGAACGCCGGAGATCGAGCCCGAACGGCTCGGCGTCGTGGTCGGAACCGGCATCGGAGGAGCGCTGACCTTACTGGGCCAGGACGACATCCTGGAGAACTCCGGCCTCGGCAAGGTCGCGGTCATGACGATACCGATGTTGATGCCCAACGGTCCGGCCGCTGCCGTTGGCCTGTGGGCCAAGGCCCGCGGTGGCGTGCACGCTCCGGTGGCGGCCTGCGCCGCCGGGGCGGAGGGCATGGCCTGGGCCTACACGTTGATCAAGGCCGGTGAGATCGACATCGCGATCGCCGGCGGCGCTGAGGCATGCATCCACCAGCTCCCAGTCGCGGGCTTCTCGCAGATGCGTGCGATGAGTACCCGCAATGACGACCCGGCCACGGCCTCGCGCCCCTTCGACATCGGGCGCGACGGATTCGTCCTCGGTGAAGGCGCCGCGATGATGGTGCTCGAGCGTCGGGATCACGCCGTTGCCCGCGGCGCGAACATCTACGGAACCCTCGCCGGAATCGGCATGTCGAACGATGCCTTCCACATCACCGCCCCGGAGCCGAACGGGGAGGGCGGTAGCCGCGCCATCGCCAAGGCGCTCCGGTCGGCGGGGTTGTCGAAGACCGACATCGGTCACATCAACGCGCACGCGACATCGACCCCCGTGGGCGACCTGGCCGAGTCCAAGACGATTCGGCGGGCGATCGGGGATCATCCGGTTGTGACGGCTACGAAGTCGATGACCGGTCACATGCTCGGTGCCTCCGGAGCTCTGGAAGCCATCGCCACCGTGTTGTCGGTTCGGGACGGCATCGTTCCCGGCACCCGCAACATCGTCAACCTGGATCCGGCCATCGAAATCGACGTGGCGACCGAGAACCGCAAGGTCGATCTCGACGCTGCCGTGAACGACTCGTTCGGTTTCGGCGGCCACAATGTGGCCCTGGTCTTCACCAAATGACAGCCCTGCAGCTCTGAGGTGCCTGCGCCGCCGATCGCCGATCTGGGCGAACGGCACCCGGGTCCCATTCATTCGCCCCGTTCGCCGGCACTGCCGGTTCGGCGACGTCAGGAGTTCAACGTGACAGCCACTGCTCAATCAGCCGTTCCGGCAACCACTCCCGGCCCGCGGAAACTCGATTTCCGCGAGCCGGAGATCCGCCTCGCGAACCTGTTGGATCCCGGGACCATTGCGCCCTTGCACGGCACCGACACTTCGGGTGTCTCCGCGGTGCGCGGGCGCATCAACGGGGCGAAGGTGATCGCCTACTGCACCGACGCCACTCGCATGGGCGGCGCCATGGGCTCCGCCGGTTGCCGGCACATCGTCGATGCCATCGACGCCGCCATCCGCGATCGCATTCCGGTCGTCGGTATCTGGCATTGCGGCGGTGCCCGGCTGGCCGAGGGCGTCGAGGCACTCGATGGAGTCGGGCAGGTCTTCGCGGCCATGGTCCGAGCATCCGGGCGGGTGCCGCAGATCTCCGTTGTACTCGGCCCCGCAGCCGGCGGTGCCGCTTACGGCCCCGCCCTGACGGATGTCGTGATCATGTCGCCCGAGGGCCGCATCTTCGTCACCGGCCCGGATGTCGTGCGGTCGGTGACCGGCGAGCAGGTCGACATGGAGGAACTCGGCGGCCCGTCGGCGCACGGCCGCAAATCCGGCGTGGTCCACATCGTGTCCGATTCCGAGGACGACGCCTACGTCCGAGCCCGGCGGGTGACCTCCCTGTTCGCACGTCCGGGCATCTCGGGGGTCGCGGGAATGGCGGATGATCCCGGTTTGGGCGACGTGCTCCCGGCCCAACGCAACCGGGCATATAACGTCAAACCGCTCATCGACCGCATCCTCGACGAGCCGATGGAGGAACTGCAGGCTCGCTGGGCCCCGAACATCGTCATCGGACTCGGTCGCCTGGCCGGACGCAGCGTGGGGGTGGTCGCCAACAATCCGCTACGCCTCGGTGGCTGCCTCGACTCCACCTCTGCCGAGAAGGCGTCCCGTTTTGTACGCATGTGCGACGCCTTCGGCATCCCGCTGCTGGTCATCGTCGATGTTCCCGGCTATCTCCCCGGCGTCGGCCAGGAATGGGACGGGGTGGTGCGCCGCGGAGCCAAACTGCTGCATGCTTTTGCGGAGGCCGTGGTACCTCGCGTCACCCTGGTGACGCGCAAGGCCTACGGCGGTGCCTACATCGCCATGAACTCCAAGGCGCTCGGTGCCACCGCCGTGTACGCCTGGCCGGACGTCGAGATCGCGGTGATGGGAGCCAAGGCTGCCGTGGGCATCCTGCACAAGCGCAAGCTTGCCGCCGCCTCCGATGACGAGCGCGAAGCCCTGCATGCGACCCTGGCCCAGGAGCACGAGAAGGTGGCCGGCGGCGTCAACCGGGCGATCGAACTCGGCGTGGTCGACGAGGTGATCACACCGGCCGAGACTCGCCGACGGGTCGCCGAGGCGTTGGCCTCAGCGCCGGCCGGGCGTGGCGCCCACAGCAACATTCCGCTGTAGCGACGCAACTTCAGCTACATTTCTGCTTGGCGACGCCGCCTGCCACCGTCGGGCCGATCATCAGGCGCCCGGCCTCCGTGTTCAGACGGTAGGTGAGCGTCCAATCGATGCAGTGCACCGGAAGATCGGCAGGAGCCAGGTCCGGATCCTGCTCCGATGTGAACTTCACAGTCACCCGCACGGGATCGTCCTGGATCTCCTGCAGCCAGATGCTCGAGTCGGCGGTCGTCGCATAGGACTGGAGCCACGCATCGCTACCCTGGGTACGCACCGTGCTCGGCAACACCAGTTGGCTCCAGCTCGAATAGTCGTGCTGGTTGATGGCGTCGAAATAGCCCTGCATCAGCTGAGCCACTTGTCCCGCATTGGCGTGGGCCCGAACGCTCGGCGACATCTGCACGGTCGAGTTGTTGGAAGGCCCGGCCGGCGCCGTCAACGGATCGCTCTGCCGCGTAGCCGCATCGGTTCCTGACGCGGCGGCGGAACCGGGCCCATCCCCGTTCCTCGACCCGAGCGTGGAGTCAACACCTGCCGACGCGACCGTGTCAGCGGAGGCCCCGATCGTCGAATTCGAGGTCCTGCCTGCCGGATCAGTGGTCGGCCGCTGCGAACGCGAGATGGCAACAGCACCAACGGTTCCCAGAATTACGACGACCACCAGACCAGCCAGCAGAACCGCGGTCAGACGAGGTCCCCTTAGTGGCAACACTGCTCCTTTTCTCGGTCGCGCCCTGTACGGACGGACTGAGCAAAAGACGTCTCATCGCCGGCGGGGTTCCCTCATCCCACCTGGTGCAGCCAGGTGACGGCGGTCCCCTCACCGGCGCGGCGGTAGGGCTCCAATTCGGCATCGACGTCGGCGCCGATCGCTCCGGACAGCGCATGCCGTAGACCGTCCAGGCTGGTGGCCTGCTCCATCAGGAAGCGCAGTTTGTCTTCGGCGATGATCACGTCGCCGTTGGCGGAAATGGCGGTCCGCGAGAGGCCGCGACCCGGAACGTGGCAGACACGCTCGCCGTCCGAGCCGGGACTCGCATCTTCGGTGACCTCGAATCGAAGCATCGGCCAGGCGCGCAGCGCGGAAGACAGTCGCCCGCCCGTTCCGGCTCCGCCCCTCCAGCTCACCTCGGCGCGCAACTGACCCGGAGAAGCCGGCTGCGCCGTCCAGGACAGCGACACCCGCCCCCCGAGCACGCCGGAGATCGCCCATTCGACATGGGGGCAGATCGCCACCGGCGCGGAGTGCACAAAAATCACGCCTTGTGCAAGCACAGCACGAGGCGCATTGGTCTCATGAATTCCCACAGTCCGCCTCCGCTCGAGCTCCATCGTCTTCCCCAACGTGGATGCGACCGATCGGTGTACCGCCGAAAGTCATTCAGTTGTAGCCAACTACGGGTTGCCCGTTACCATCGATGCGGCGAGCGAAGCCATGAAGGCGAGCCTCATCAGTGACGCAAGGGACCGCTGGGGCCATTGTGCACTCTCCGGCCGCCAAAACGCCAGCTTTTGCCGGATTCGGCGGCGGAACCAGGGGCGAACGGATCGTACTTTCGTCACCGGTTCGACGCGGGACCGACCAGGTCCCGAAGGTAACGCGCATTACGAACTGCGTTGCCACCCCCGTCATTGTTGAAATAGGCATAGATGTGGTGACCGGCGGCCCGCCATTCGGCCATCCGATCCGCCCACCAGTGCAGGTCGGTATCGGAATATGACCCGCCGTACAAAGAGTTGTTGTCGGGGCCGTGCAGCCGGACATAGACCAACGGTGCCGTCGCGCGGAGCACGCACGGCAGACCGGCGCCGCTCATCACGCAGTAGGCAGCCCGGTGTCGCTCCAGAAGCGCGAACACCTCGTCGTCCAGCCAACTGTCGTGCCGGAACTCGACCGCGACTCGCACCCAAGGCGGCAGTCGCCCGAGAAAGTAGTCCAGCCTCGCGTCGTCACGCTCCATGGTGGGCGCCAGTTGCACGAGCAGGGCTCCTCGCCGCTCCCCCAGTTCGTGCAGGCCGGCATCGAGCCGCGGGATCCACACGTCGGGATCGAACAGCTTCTTCGCGTGGGTGAGACCGCGTGGCGCCTTCGTCGAGAAGGCGAAACCAGGCGGGACCTTGGACCGCCACCTCGTGAAGGCGGCATCGCGCGGCCACCGATAGAAGCTGCTGTTGAGTTCCACGGTCGAGAACTCACGAAGGTAGTGATCAAGGCGATGCACCGGGTTTCCGGCCGGGTACAGCACGCCGACCCAGTGGTCATAGCTCCAGCCGGAGGTGCCGACCGAAATCGTCATTGCTGTTCTCACCCGTCTTTACGCTCGGACCGGAGCGGTTGTTCGGGACCGAGCGGTTACGACCCGGGATCAGTCGAACCGCGCCACCGCCGGTCAGATCGGCGGAGCGGCCGGATCGGGCCGGGCCGGGTCCGGACCCAGCGGCCCCGGCGGTGGATCGAACGGACTCGGCGGCACCAGCGGATCCGGCGGATACGGCGGTGGCTGGGTGGGAGAAGGCCCTGGTGCCGGCCGGTTCGGGTCGGGAATCTCGGGCGTACTCGTTCCGGGCGTACTGACGTTCATCGAAATCCTCCTCGCCGGTGGGTGCCGGCATCGTGTCAGCGGATTGCATGGACGGCCCCTCGAGCCGAGCGCGAACCATTCCGGGCTCTGACGCCCGGGCCGAACCCATTGTCCGCCGGCGGTTCTACGCATGCGAGTCGGCGGCTGCCGGAGTCGGTGGCACGCCGAGGATCGACCCGCTGACCACTCGCCGGTGAATGAGCCACCCAGAAGATCCAGGCAATGGAATGAAGTTCGTCGCCCGGTCGTTGCAGCGCATATCTAGTTGATCAGTCAACAAGTTCGTCACCCGCCGACTGGACTGACCGAGGAGGAGTCGTCATGCAGTTCGGAATCTTCACCGTCGGAGATGTCACGACGGACCCGACCACCGGCCGCGCGCCGACCGAACACGAGCGGATCAGGGCGATGGTTGCCATTGCGCTCAAGGCCGAGGAGGTCGGGCTGGACGTGTTCGCCACCGGCGAGCATCACAACCCACCGTTCGTGCCGTCCTCGCCGACGACCATGCTCGGGTACATCGCAGCCAGGACGCAGAAGCTGATCCTCTCGACTTCCACGACACTGATCACCACCAACGACCCGGTCAAGATCGCCGAGGACTTCGCCATGCTCCAGCACCTCGCCGACGGTCGGGTGGATCTGATGATGGGCCGCGGCAATACCGGACCGGTTTACCCGTGGTTCGGCAAGGACATCACCAAGGGCATCGAACTGGCGGTGGAGAACTACGCGCTGCTGCGCCGGTTGTGGCGAGAGGACGTCGTCGACTGGAAGGGCAGCTACCGGACACCGTTGCGAGGGTTCACCTCGACTCCTCGTCCACTGGACGGGGTGCCACCATTCGTCTGGCACGGTTCGATCCGCACTCCGGAAATCGCCGAACAGGCCGCGTACTACGGTGACGGATTCTTCGCCAATCACATCTTCTGGCCGAAGGAGCATTTCAAGCGGCTGATCGAGCTCTATCGCAGTCGATTCGAGCACTACGGTCACGGCACCGCGGACCAGGCCATCGTCGGGCTCGGCGGCCAGGTCTTCCTGCGAAAGAACTCCCAGGACGCGATGGCAGAGTTCCGCCCCTACTTCGACCACGCCCCGGTCTACGGCTACGGACCTTCACTCGAGGAGTTCACCCGTCAGACGCCGCTCACCGTCGGCAGTCCCGAGCAGGTTGTGGATCGCACCCTGACGTTCCGCGAAACGTTCGGGGACTACCAGCGCCAGCTGTTCCTGATGGATCACGCCGGCCTCCCGTTGAAAACCGTTCTCGAACAACTCGACCTCCTGGGGGAACACGTTGTTCCGGTGTTGCGGAGAGAATTCGATGCGCTGCGGCCGGCGCACGTACCAGCGGCACCCACCCATTCGAGCCTGTTGGCCGCAGCCCATGCGGACGGCGCACAGACCGCACCGCGGATGGAAGAAGTGACAGCATGACGCCGCACACCATCGCAGTCGTCTCCGCGGGCCTTGGGCAACCGTCCTCGACCAGGCTGTTAGCCGACCGACTCGGCCATTCGGTCGTCGAGCGCAGTGCCGGAAGGTCCGCGCAGATCGTTCCGATCGAGTTGCGCACGTTGGCCACCAACATCACCAACAGCCTGTTGACCGGATTCCCCGACGAGGCGCTGGCAGCTGCGATCGATACGATCACCGCCGCCGACGCTCTGATCGCGGTCACCCCGATCTTCAGTGCGTCCTACAGCGGGCTGTTCAAATCGTTCTTCGACGTGCTGGACCCCGAGGCGCTGGCCGACAAACCGACCTTGATCGCCGCGACCGGCGGATCTGCCCGGCACTCACTGGCCCTCGAGTTCGCGGTACGCCCACTGCTGTCCTACCTGCGGGCGCGCACTGTGCCTACCGCCGTGTTCGCGGCGACGGAGGACTTCGGGTCCGACACCGCCGGCGCACCGCTCGGTAACCGCATCACCCAGGCTGTATCGGAACTTCTGGCCATGCTCGACGGCAGGGCGCCGGCCGCTGGAGCGGATCCGTTCGACCTGGCCTTCTCGTTCGAGGAGCTGCTGCAGGAGCAATGAGCACAGAGTGCGAGCTCGGCACGCGACCTGCCCATCGGGTGCTGACCTGGGCTACGACCGGCGATCCGGTGCTGCCGCTGGAATCTCGTCCGCCCGGTAGTCGTCGGTCCGCTGGTGATCCTCCTCGTCCTGGCGATCCTCGATGCGCTTTTTCACCCGTCCCATTCCGGGCAGCGAGCCGAGCATCTCGTTGAACTCCTTCGAGACGTCCAGCAGATCGCGGAGATCGGGCGCCACGGTCCCGAGCGTGTCCAGGACCGGCAGGATGTCGGCCTGCACCTTGTCCACGATGCTGGGCAGAGCGTCGATCAACCGCACGACCGCGTGGACCTCGTCCGGACTGGTCGTTGCGGCCAGCTGGGCGATGACCGGCTCCAACCTGTCCAGGCTCGGGACAAGTCGTTCCAGCACCGGAGCGAACTCATTCGTGAGCGCCTCGGTCCGGCCGAGTACATTTTCGGCCCTACTCACCACGCCGTCGGTACGCGTCACCAGTGCGGTCGCCCTGCGCTGGGTCAGCTCGAGCTCGTTCATCATCGCGCTGACTCTGCCCAGGAGGTGCTCGACCTCGCCCAGAACGGCAACCACCCGCGGTAGCAGCGCGATCGCCCGGTCCGCGGCGTCGTAGCCCTGGCCGGCGATCTTCAGCAGATCAGTGGGTCCTGGAATTCGCATGTCATTCTCCTCTCCGCCGCCAGGGTGACCTGGGCCGGTCGACTCCTTGCCCCCGGCCGCCGGCGGTCACCCGGCGGCGAATGTCACCGGAGAGCACCCTCGGCAGCTGAACCACCAGCAGGAGGCAGGCGGTGGACCACAACCTATCGCGTCGCGAGGTGCCACCGACGGTCGTCGTGCCGATCTTTCCGGCTGCTTCCGTGGGTCGACGTCAGGCCAGTGGCCGGCCGACCCGCCGCTGCCGGTGCGGCAGCGCCCGTTTGGCTGCGGCGCTGCTCGGGTACCGCCCGCGGTAACCGCCCCGCAGGGTCGGAACCAAGAGGAGTGATTCGCGATGTCCGATGCAGAAGACCAGTCTGAAGCGGAGCACAGTACTTCGCAGAAGCAGTCCGCGGCGCAGGAACAGGTCGCCGCCACCACCGCGGCATATGGCGGCCCGGTGAGTGACGAAGAGCTGGCCGAGGTGTATCTGCCCGCCGGTCAACGGGAAGCCTTCGACACAAATACCTCGAGCTCGGCAGAATCCGACGAATCCGGTGCTGCCAGTGGAACACCGCCCGCACAGGGCCAACCGGACACCGAAGGCCAAGAGCCGCCGGACTGAACTCTGCTTTCCCTTCGATCGCTGAGCTCTGCTTTCCCTCCGATCGCTGAGCTCTGTTGCCCCTCGGTCGCTGCGAAGACAGCTATCAGCGCTGGTCTCGTCTCTTCGAGCACCCGGACTGCGATGACCAGCGGCCCGCAATCTCCAACGCTGACCCGGGATGTCACTCCAGGACGCAGGCAGTGGCGCGGGCCAACGACATCTCCTTCTCACGAACATTGAGAGTCAGCTCCGCAGCCCGTTCGAATTCCGACCGTGCCTCCACGAGCCGGCCCAGTTTGTAGAGAAAGTCTCCTCGGACACTCGGCAGCAGGTGGTAGTTGCGCAACGCTGCAAGATCAGTGAGCTGGTCGACCAGAGCGAGGCCGGCTTGGGCTCCGTAGGCCATGCCGAGCGCCACTGCGCGGTTGAGTTCCACAATCGGTGACGGGAGGACCGCGGCGAGAGTGGCGTACAGACCGGCGATGTGCTGCCAATCGGTGTCCTGCGCCCGGGATGCGCGGGCGTGGCTCGCGGCGATGGCCGCCTGCAGCGCATAGCGGCCAGGGCTCGTGGCGAGCATCTCCGAGCGATGCAGCGCATCGAGACCACGTTCGACAGCGGCATGGTTCCAGCGACTCCGATCCTGATCCAGCAGCAGCACCGGCTCGCCGTCCGAGCCCGAGCGGGCCGGAGTCCGTGACGCCTGGATCTCCATCAACGCGACCAGCCCCAGTGCCTCCGACTCGTCGGGCACCAGGCCGGTGAGAATCCGCCCCAGTCGCAGGGCATCCTCGCAGAGCGCCGGCCGCATCCAGTCCTCGCTCGACGTGGCGGAATAGCCCTCGTTGAAGATCAGGTACAGAACCTCGAGGACGGACGGAAGTCGGGCGAGGAACTCCTTGCCACGCGGCACCTCGAACGGCACCTTGTTGGAGGTCAGCGTCTTCTTGGCTCGGACGATTCGCTGCGCGATCGTCGGTTCTGGCACGAGGTACGCCCGAGCGATTTCCTGGGTGGTCAGGCCACCCAGCAGTCGCAGGGTGAGCGCGACTCTCGATGGCACCCCAAGCACCGGGTGGCAGGTGGTGAACGCGAGCCGCAGCAGGTCGTCGCCTAGATCGTTGTCCAAGGCGGTGTCGGGATCGACCGGGTCAGCCCGTCCAGCCGGGTCGAGGGATCGGCCGAGTTCGGCATATTTTCGCTGCAGGTTCTGGTTGCGCCGGAACAGGTCCACCGCCCGTCGCTTGCCGATCGCCATCAGCCAGGCGCCACAGTTGCGTGGAACACCAGAAATCGGCCACTGCTCCAACGCGGCCACCACTGCATCCTGGGCCAGCTCCTGCGCCAGACCCAGATCGCCGACCATCCGAGCCAGACCCGCGACCAGGCGGGGATATTCGGTGCGGAACACAGCCTCCAACGCTGCCCGGGACTCGCCGGACGTCGACGCCTCCCGATCACTGGGCGGTGCGCCGATATTCGAAGACGGCATCGAATCGGACGTTGGCACAACTACCGATCACATCACACCGGAACCGACAGTGAAGCAACCGGCGGTGATCCCGGATCCATCCGGAAGCACCGCCGGCGGCAGATCGCCTCGCTATCGCACCGCCTTCTACTCGGCGGGGATCGCCGGGGAACCTTCGAAGGCCGCCGGGTCGAAGCCGGGCGGGAAGTCTTCCGGCCCGAAGATTCGTCGGAGCGTCGATTCGCCACCGCCGGCGATCTGCAGGAATCGCTTGGTCAACTCGACGGCCTCTTCCTTGGTGTCGACCTCTGTCAGCGCCCAGCCGCCGATCAGTTCTTTCGCTTCGGTGAACGGCCCATCGGTGATGGTGAATTCGCCGTCCGTCAGGCTGACCTTCGTGGTGCCCGTGGCGACCGGCGCAAACGCACCGGTCGCGACGAGCTTGCCGTTCTTCGTCATCTCGTCCATGAACTGGCCCATCTGCGCCATCAACTCGGGACTGGGCGGACCCATCGGAATGGAATCGTCGCCGACCGAGTAGCCGAGGAATCGCATGTCTGTCTCCTTCTGGTGGTGGTCTGACGTGGACGCACCGGACGGGCCCGGTGCAATTCCCGCGTCTGCTGATGCGTCGAACAGCATCGGCCCGACTCGACACGCGTTCTCGAACTTTTTCGAACCGATCGCCGTACCTGGCTCCTACGGGCCGGCGACGACCTCTGAATGGTCAATTTTGAGGATGCCGCCGTCCTGCACCAGCGTGTACGAGGTCCGCTCGACCGACACCCGGCCATCTGCGAAGTGATACGTCAGCGTTGCCAGCACCTTGTCGGGCGAGGCGCCGACGGCATCAGAGACATCGACGCGATCGATGCCGTCCCAGAAATTCTGGTAGGCCTGCCGATTCTTGGCGATGTTGTTTCGGAAGTTGGTGGTGAGCCGCGCCCACCCGCTGTCCGTGTTGCCCGGCATCAAGGCGTAGTAATCGGTGATTGCGCCGACGAGCTGGTCGGATCCCGACGCCGGGGGGGAAGTTCCCTGCGTCGTCCGATCGGACGTCGTGGTCTGCACCGACGTGGCGCGGCGGGCCGAGGTACTGCTCGCAATCGTCGTACTTGAAATCGTCGTGGTCGGCTTTGCCGACGTCGCACTCGGCTTCGCCGACGTGTTGCTGGGCTTCGGCGAGGTGGCGCTGGGCTTCGCCGATGCTGAGCTGGGCTTCGACGTGCTGTGCGCAATCGGCGGGTTGCGCTGGACCGACGTCGGGTGGACAGCCGTGCTGCCTGTCGGTGGGGCGATCTGCAGCGCTCCGGCCGACGGCGACCGGGCCGTGGTCAGGCCCGAATTCAGTGCGGATGCGGCGATCTTCGGCTGTGCAGGCACTGCTGCCCCCGATGACCGGCCGGCCGAGGAGCTCGCGTCCGATGCCGGCAATCCTGCGGTCGAGACCGCAGGGGAGCCGGCGTTCTGGCTGCCGCGATCACGCCCCAGCGTCAGGAAGGCGACCAGAATCGCTGCCACAGCCACCGCCAGTGCGCCCGCAACGAGCGCGCCGATACGGCGGTGCTGCCTGGGCAGCGTGGCGGGGGTCGCCGACATCCGCTCCAC
>JBPCPG010000320.1:0-3881 GCA_050999445.1 Nakamurella sp.
CCGGTCTTGCGGCCGAGCCGGCCGGCGTCGACCAGCTGTTGTTGGGCCAGGGACGGCGCGTATCTCGGGTCGTGCCCGAACAGCACCCACACCGATGTGCTGACCGCGAGATTGACGTCCTGGCCGATCAGGTCGGTCAGCTCCAGCGGACCCATCCGGACGCCGCCGCAGTCCCGCAGTACCGCATCGATGGTGGCGGCGTCGGCGGCGCGTTCCTGCAGTGCCCGCAGGCTCTCGCCGTAGAAGGGGCGCGCTACCCGGTTGACGATGAACCCCGGGGTGGAGGCGACCGCGACGGGGGTTTTTCCCCAGGACGCGGCCAGCGCGGCGATCTCGACGGCCAGTGTCGGGTCCGTCGCCAACCCGCAGACCACCTCGACCAGCTTCATTACCGGTGCCGGATTGAAAAAGTGCATGCCCACGCACCGTTCCGGGTGCCGCAGCGTCGCCGCGACTGCCGTGATGGACAGCGAAGAGGTGTTCGTTGCCAATACGCAGAACTCGCTCACCACAGCTTCGACTTCGGCGAAGATCTCCTGCTTGATGCTCAGCGACTCGACGGCAGCCTCGATCACCACACCGCACTGCGCCATGTCGCCGACGTCGGTGATGGCGACGAGGCGTTGCGCAACGCAGGCCGCGTCCGGCGCCGTCACCTTGCCCTGTTCCACGCTTCGCAGCAGTCGCGCACCGACCCCGTCGACCGCCGCCTGCGCCCGCCCGGCGGCGGTGTCGAACAGCAGCACCCGATGCCCCGCCGATGCGGCCACCTGGGCGATGCCCGCTCCCATCGTGCCGGATCCGACGACGCCTACGACGGTGCCGACGGTCAACTGCATCGTGGTCCTCCACATCTGTTACAAACCGAATGGTCGGGAAACCTTGGCAGTCGGGCGTCGGCCCGTCAAGCGACGGAGGCCGGCCGGCCGCTGAATCGAGAGTCCGCGAGCCACCTTGACTAACCTTGGCGCCGTCCGGTCGGGCGACCGGCCGGGTGCCGGTTCGGACGCGTGGCTATAGATCCGCGATCGCAGCGGTCGGGTTCTCGATGGCGTCGGCGACGAACCTCAGGAACCCGCCGGCGGTGCCGCCGTCGCACACCCGGTGGTCGAAAACCAGTGACAGTTGGACGATCTGACGGGCCATGATCTCTCCCTCGACCACCCAGGCACGGGGATAGATCCGGCCCATGCCAAGGATCGCCACCTCGGGATGGTTGATGATCGCGGCGCTGCCGTCGACACCCAGCACACCGTAGTTGTTCAGGGTGAAGGAACCCGAGGTCAGTTCCTCGGCCGTCGCCGAGCCGTCGCGTGCGGCCGCGGTGAGCCGCTTGATCTCGGTGTGCAAACCGCGCATACCCAGTCGGTGAGCATTGCGGACCGCGGGAACTACCAGTCCTGGTTCGGTCTGGGCGGCGATGCCGAGGTTGACGCCGTCCAGATGCAGGATCTGCTCCCCATCGGTGTCCACTTTCGCGTTGAGTTCGGGGAACCGGCTCAGGCCTGCGGTGACGAAGCGGGCGACCATCGCAAGCATCCCGGGCGCCTCTCCGGTTTCGGCCAGTGAACGGCGCAACGCCAGCAACGCGGTGGCGTCCACGTCGACCCAGGTGGTGGCCTCCGGGATCTCGGTGCGGCTGCGTGTCAGGGTTGCGGTGACCGCCTTGCGGAAGCCGCGCAACGGGATCCGCGTCCGCACCGGAAGGCCGGTCCGTCGATCGGCGCCGATCTCGGTGACGACAGCGGTGTCCCTCCCCTGCGGTGCGGCCGACGACGACGCCTGCGCAGTGCTGGCCGGACGAACCGCGTCCGCCACAATGTCGGCGCGGGTGATGAGCCCGCCCAAACCGGTCCCGGTGATGCAAGCGAGGTCGACCCCGCGGCTGCGGGCGAGTTGGCGGACGATCGGGGACTGCACTGCAGGGCGGGTGGGAGACCCGTTGCTGGGCCTGTCGACTGCGGCCGCGGAAGCTGCCGGCGCTGCGGCGACCACAGCCAGGTTCCTCCCGTGGCGACGGCGCGACGGTGTCGGCTCTGTGGTGCCGTAGCCGATCAGCACGTTGCCGGACCCGGCCCGCTCTTCTTGGATGTATTCCACCGCTGCCGCTGCCGGGGGCGGGGGCGTACCGAGTCCGTCTTCGATGGTTATCAGCGGGGTGCCGACGGCGAGCGTCGCGCCCTGTGCGCCGTGCAACTGGGTGACGACGCCGCCGAACGGCGACGGCACCTCGACGGCAGCTTTGGCTGTTTCCACCTCGGCGACCGGTGCGTCGATGGCGACCGTGTCACCGACAGCGACCAGCCACCGGATGATCTCCGCTTCGGTGAGTCCCTCTCCGAGGTCGGGCAGGGTGAAGACCTGCAGGCTCATGCGGTGCTCCGTTCGCCGGTCAGGTCCCATTGCAGCGAGTCGACGGCGTCGAGGATGCGGTCCACCCCGGGTAGGAAGTGACGCTCCAATTTTGGTGGTGGATAGGGGATGTCGAAGCCGGTTACCCGGCGGACCGGCGCCTCAAGGTGGTGGAAGCAGCGTTCACCGACCCGGGCGGCGATCTCCGCGGCGACCGAGGCGAACCCGGCCGACTCGGCCACCACGACTGCCCGGCCGGTCTTGCGGACCTCGGCGCACACGGTGTCGTCGTCGAACGGAACGATGGACCGCAAGTCGACCACGCCGACGTCACGGCCCTCGATCGCCGCCTGTTCGGCGGCCGCGAGGGCGACAGGCACGGACGGGCCGTAGGCGATCAGCGTCGCGTCCCGGCCGGGCCGTCGGACCACCGCCCGCCCGATCGGTGGTACCGCGGCCGCTAGGTTCACCACCTCCTTGGTGAAGTACTGCCGCTTCGGCTCGAGGAAGATGACCGGGTCGGGGCTTTCGATGGCGGCTCGGAGCAGTCCGTAGGCATCCGCGTTGTTCGACGGCGCAACCACCGTCAGGCCGGGAGTATGGGCGTAGTAGGCCTCGGAAGAATCGCAGTGGTGCTCGACACCGCCGATCCCGCCGGCGTAAGGGATGCGGATCACGATCGGCAACTTCACCCGGCCACGGGTCCGGTTGGACATCTTCGCGACGTGGCTGGTGATCTGTTCGAAAGCTGGATAAGCGAAGGCGTCGAACTGCATTTCCACCACCGGGCGCATCCCGTTCATGGCCATGCCGACCGCCATGCCGACGATTCCCGACTCGGCCAGCGGCGTGTCGAAACAGCGCTGGTCACCCAGGTCCCGGGTCAGCCCGTCGGTGACCCGGAAGACTCCGCCGAGCGCACCGACGTCCTCGCCGAACACGACGACGGAATCGTCCGCCGCCATCGCATCCCGCAGCGCGGTGTTGATCGCCTGCGCCATCGTCATCTTCGATCCATCGACGCCCATCACGCCTCCTCAGAAGCCAGCTCGTCGCGAAGCGCGGCGCGCTGCTCGACGAGCTGCGGGGTTGGGATGGTGTAGACGTGAGCGAACAGGTCGTCGGTGTCGATCGGCGCCTCCGCCCCTATCCCAGCCCGGATGTGCGCGGCCATGTCCTCGGCCTCGGCAGCGAACTGCCGGTCCTGCTGTTCGTCCAGGATCCCGGTTTCGGTGAGGTACGCGCGAACCCGGGTCAGCGGGTCCCGTCCGGTCCAGTCCGCAACCTCGTCGTCAGTGCGGTACCGGGTCGCGTCGTCGGCGTTGGTGTGAGCTTCCATCCGATACGTGTCGGCCTCCACCAGCGTCGGTCCGTCGCCGCTGCGGGCCCGGGCAACAGCGTCGCCCAAGACCTGCTGCAGCGCGGCCAGGTCGTTGCCGTCCACCAGCACCCCTGGCATGCCGTAACCGATCCCCTTCGCCGCCAGGGACGGGGCGACCGACTGGCGCGCCAGCGGCAACAAAATCGCG
>JBPCPG010000075.1:0-11697 GCA_050999445.1 Nakamurella sp.
CCGCCGGATCGATGACGATGCGGTGGTGTTTCCGAACGGAAAACAGGTACCGGGCCAGAGTCCGGACCGCTTCCCGGCCAAGACCTCGCCGGTGAAGTGTCGGATCGAGGAAGATGTCGATGCCGGCATGCCGGTACATCGGGTCGGATTCCTCGCTGTACTGCACCAGGCCGACAACTCGGCCGTCCACCTCGATGGCGAACTTGACCGTGTCGGGATCGTCGCCGACCGGCCACGTCGAATCGTCGTCGTCGCTCGGATCGCCCCACCACCTCGACACTTCCGGTTTGTGCAGGATGGCCAGCAGGGCGGGACCGTCGCCGGCGTTGATCGGCCTCAGCACCAGCCCTGACCCCGGAAGCGTCGGCGTGGTCGTCATGGGACTCACGGTAGGCCAGGACGAAGCCGCTCCGTGGTCGTTTCGCCGGGCTGCACGATCCGCTCGAGGTGGCAGCCCTACCACGCCGCCTCAGATGCCGAGCTTGGCCCGCACCTGCGCGATCGGCGGGTTCGTCAGTGCAGCGCCGTCGGCGAACACCACGGTCGGAACGGTGCGATTGCCGTTGTTGAGCTGCTCCACCAGGGCCGCCGCGTCCCGATGCTCGTCCACGTCGATCGCTTCGAAGTCGATGCCCGCGCGGTCGAGATCGCCGGCCAGGCGGGTGCAGAACGGACACCAGGAAGTCACGTACACCGTCAAATCGCTCATGCGAGCTGCAACCACCGGCCGTTCCCGGGCATTCCTCGCCGCTCTCGCGTCACCGAGCCGCCGTAGCGTCACCGAGCCGCGGTAGCGTGACCGACATCGCGCCGGCGGGGCACACTGGACCGGTGCTGCTATCCGGGGTTCCGCCCACCACGACTCCGGTTCCGGCTGCGGTCGCCACCGCCGCAGCAGGAGAAACGGTTCTCCCGGTATGGCTCAACGAACTGGGCGGTCGGACGTTCCAACTCGGCAGCGGATCGAAGCGCCGGTTCGCCAAGTGGTCACCGACCGGGGGAATCGACCTCCGACCAGAGGCCGCCAAGCTCCGTTGGGCCGCACCGTATGTCACTGTTCCGCCGGTGCTCACCCTGGTGACCGACGACGCCGGGAGCCTGCTGCTCAGCGAAGGATTGCCCGGCGAGAACGCCGTCACCGACCGATGGCGGAACGACCCCGCGACAGCGGTGACGGCCATCGCTGTCGGCCTTCGAGAACTGCACGACACCGCTCCGGTCGAGCACTGCCCATTTCGCTGGTCCGTCGCGGACCGCCTGCGGGACATCGACAGTCGGGCGGAAACCATCGATCCCGGCAGGTGGCACGACGATCATCGCCACCTGACCTTCGAGCAGGCCCGCAACCTGTTGGCCGATCCGCCGCCGATCGACCGGTTGGTGGTCTGTCACGGTGACGCGTGCGCGCCCAACACGCTGCTCACCGACGACGGACGCTGCAGCGGCCGGGTGGATCTGGGTGGGCTCGGCGTTGCCGATCGGTGGGCCGACCTGGCCATCGCCACCTGGAGCACGAGGTGGAACTACGGTCCCGACTGGGAGCGGCCACTGCTGGAGGCATACGGCGTCGAGCCCGATGCGGAGCGCACCGACTACTACCGCCTGCTCTGGGACCTCGGGCCCTGATGCTCCTCGAACCGGAAATCGAGGCGGTCGGCTTCTCACCCGAACAGTGGTTCCGGTCGGACTCCTTGCGTCGACGCGACCGGGACAGCGGCGAAGGACGCCGTACGATCGCTGACACCGAGCCCGTTCGGTGACGGTCAGGAACATTCTCAAGACGCTGAAAGCGCGGTGCCGCAACATATGTCGGATTCAATGATGACCGAGACGATCGAGTTCCCTGTTGCGGGCGGTGAAGTCGTAGAGGCCTATCTCGCCAGGCCGACCGGCGGAGCACCGCGCGGAGCAGTGGTGGTGATCCACCATCTGCCGGGCTACGACCGTGGCCACAAGGAAATAGCGCGGCGCTTCGCCGAGCTGGGCTACGACACTATCCTGCCCAATCTCTACTGGCGAGAGGCACCCGGCGCCGCCCCCGACGACGCGGCCGCCGTCGCAAGAGCGAAAGGCGGGATCCCGGATGGGCGGTTGATCGGAGACGTGGCCGGCGCAGCCACCTTTCTCCGGTCGCTGCCCACCAACAATGGCAAGGTGGGGGTGATCGGCTACTGCTCCGGTGGGCGTCAGAGCGTGCTCGCCGCCTGCAATCTCGACCTGGACGCCTGTGTCGACTGCTACGGCGCCTACGTCACCGGCACTCCCGGAGCGGATTTCCCGCTGAAGGTGACCAATCTCCTCGACCAGCTACCGCATCTCCGGGGTCCGCTGCTCGGCCTTTTCGGGGGGCAGGACAGTTATCCGAGCCCGGAGCATGTCGCCGAGTTGGAACAGATCCTCCGAGCCAACGGCAAGGACTTCGAAATTCACAGCTATCCCGATGCCGGACATGCGTTCTTCGCGGTGGACCGGGTCGCCTATCGGGTCGAGGCTGCGAACGACGGGTGGGAGCAGATCACCCGCTTCTTCGGCACCAACCTCGGTTCCCAGCAGAACGGCAGCTGAAGATGTGCACCTACGCCACGGTCACCACGACCATCGATGGCAGCGCAAAGGGGCCGGGCACCAAATGGTTCCACGTCACCGACGGTGTTGTGTACTTCGACCACCCGGTCCACGCCATGGCCGAGCACACGCTCAACATCGACTTCAGCGCTCCGGCAGCGGGACCGTCGGCAAGGGTTGCGGTCGAGCTGACCGCTGCCTCCGCGCGCTCGCTGATCGGGGCCATCCAGGCCGCCCTGGACTCAGCTCCTGAAGCACTCACATCGTCGGCTGGAGCCGATCAGGCCGCACCCGCGCGTCGCTGATCGGGTGGGCGGTCGGCATTTCCCGGTCTGTGGCGCATCACTCCACCCACTCGCCACCGATGCGCCAGGTGTCGTCCGGCGGTTGCGGCGAGCGCATCGGGGACGAGTCGGTGAGCGGCTTCACCGAATGGACGAAATCGTCCAAGGCAGAGCCGGACAGCGCCAGGGGTCGACCCCCGAGCGGTCCGTCGTCGACCACGGGCACTTCGGGCAACTGCCCGGCGCGGGCCGCGGCAATCACCAGGTTTCCAACCGGAGGGTCGGCCATTCCGAACACCACGATCTCGCAGAAATGCTCTGCCAGCGCAGCAATGAGCCGCCGTGAATAGGTGTGGGGCGGCCCGTCTGTCACGTTCAGCAGCAGGATCCCGGAAGTTCGGAGTACCCGAGCAGTATCGGCGAAGAATTCCGTCGTGGTCAGGTCGGCCGGCACCCGTCCGCCACTGAAGGCATCGACGACCACGACGTCACATCGAGCGGGCGGTCGATCGGCGAGACCTCGTCGCCCGTCCTGTCGCCGGAAGGTCACCGTGCTCGCCGGGTGCAACGGCAAGCGGGCGAGCACGGTGCGCAGGAGCTCGTCGTGAGGTTCGAAGATGAACTGGACGCTGGCCGGCCGGGTGGCAGCCACCCATCGCGCCAGGGTGGCTGCGCCTCCTCCGACGTGCACGACGTCCAGCGGGCCAGGTGGCAGTGCGTCGATCACCTCGGCCAGGGCCTGGACATAGGGAAATTCCAGATAGGTCGGGTCCTCCAGATCCACGTAGGACTGCCGGACCCGGTCCAGCAACAACAACCATCCGCCCGGCCGGTCCTCATCAGCCAGCAACTCGACCTGCCCGTTCGCCCGCACGTCCTCACCATAGGCACTATTCCGCGGGCGCACTGTATGCGCTGCTGCGTTGTTCGAAACATGTTGCGCCGAACATTGGCCAAAGTTCATCAATTGTTCGGTGATCTACCCGCTGCTGTTGACGAACCGGAAACCAGGCGACCGGGCAAGATCAGACATTTCTCACCAGGTCTTTTCATTTCAACCGCATGAACTATGGTGGCCCTCTCATGCCCGCCGAATACAGGTGCCGACCGGACGCAGGACGCGGTAGCCGGCTACCGGAGTGGAGAAAGAATGAGCATTGTCAACCGACGGACCTTCCTGACCGGGACCGCCGCCGGCGCCGCGGCGATTCTGGCGGGTGTCGGCTTCGTGGACACCGCCGCGGCTGGCGAACCGGAGCACGAGCACGACCACCAGCACTGCCGCGACGACGCCTACCGGTTGACCCTGATGGGCACCACCGACCTGCACGGCAACGTGTTCAACTGGGACTACTACAAGAGCGCCGAGTTCGACGATTCCGCCCACAACGACGTCGGTCTGGCGAAGGTGTCGACTCTGGTCAACGCTCTCCGCCAGCAGCGCGGGCGGGAGAACACTCTGCTGATCGACGCCGGCGACACCATCCAGGGCACACCGCTGGCGTACTACTACGCGAAGATCCAGCCCATCAGCGGCACGGTGATCCACCCGATGGCAGCTGCCATGAACAAGATGGGTTACCACGCGGCGGCGCTGGGCAATCACGAATTCAACTACGGCATCCCGCTGCTTCGGACTTTCCAGGGCCAGCTGACGTTTCCACTGCTCGGCGCCAATGCGCTCGATGCGAAGACGGGCCGGCCGGCATTTCCTCCCTATGTGATCAAGACGGTCCGTCCACGCGGCCAGAAGCCGGTGCGCGTCGGCATTCTCGGGCTCACCAATCCGGGTATCGCGATCTGGGACAAGGCGAACGTCGAGGGCAAGCTCACCTTCCCGGGGCTGGTCGAGCAGGCCAAGCGCTGGGTTCCTGTGCTGCGTCCACAGGTCGACGTCCTCATCGTGGCCGCCCATTCCGGAGCGGATACGTCATCGTCGTACGGAACTGCACTGCCATGGCCGGAGAACGCGTCCACCCTGGTCGCCCAGCAGGTCCCGGGCATCGACGCCATTCTCGTCGGCCACGCGCACGTCGAAATCGCCCAGCGGCCGGTGACCAACGTCCGGACCGGAAAGACCGTGATCCTCAGCGAGCCGTTGAAGTGGGGCCAGCGGTTGTCGGTGTTCGACATCGATCTGAAGAAGGACCGCGGCCGGTGGACGGTCGCGGGGATCACTTCGCAGGTGCTCAACAGCAATACGGTGGTCGAGGATCCGGCGATCGTGCAGTTGTTGACCGCCGATCACCAGAAGGTCGTCAACTACGTCGACTCCGTCGTCGGCACGTCACTGGTCGCCATGTCGGCCACGACCGCCCGCTACGAGGACACCGCCGCACTGGATTTCATCAACTACGTGCAGTCCGACGCGGTGAGCAAGGCGCTGGTCGGCACGCAGTGGGCCTCGTTGCCGATCGTGTCGATCGCTGCGCCGTTCAACCGGGACGCGGCCATTCCGCAGGGCAACGTCAGCGTGCGCGATGTCGCCGGCCTGTACATCTTCGACAACACGTTGCAGGCAGTCGTGATGGCCGGAGCGGACATCAAGCAGTACCTGGAGTTCTCCGCGGCCTACTTCAAGGGCGTGACCAGCGTTGGACCGTTCCCGGCCGACGCGGTCACGAATGCCGTCACCGCGACGGCGCCGAGCGGAACGCCGGACTACAACTACGACGTGATGAGCGGCTTCACTGCGCCCCTGGCCTACGACATCGACCTCGGGCAGCCGGTCGGATCCCGCATCGTGGGCCTGAGCTACAACGGCGCCCCCATCGATCCCGCCGCACAATTTGTGGTCGCCATCAACAACTATCGCGCTTCCGGTGGTGGCAACTTCCCCCACACGGCCGGAAATGCCGCCATCTACAACCGGCAGGTCGAAATCCGTCAACTGATCATCGATTGGGTGACCGTCAACAAGCAGATCGACTCGAGCAAGTTCCACACCGTCGACTGGCGGCTGACCTACTCCGGCGCTGCGATCCAGATCTCCGGCTGACGGGTCTGCACCGGGCGCCATCGCCTGTGCCGGGTCCGTCGCCACTCCGGTGGGCGCAGACGGACCCGGCGCGGATTCGGTGATACTTCGAGGTGCCCAGCGTTCCCCTCCTTCCCAGAGAGCCAGAGTCGATGACCGAACGCGTCTGCTTCCTGTTGCAAATCCGTCCGGACAAAGTGGAGGAATACCTCGCGGCGCACGAGAGGGTCTGGCCGGAGATGCTGGCCGCCCTGTCCCGAACCGGCTGGCGGAACTATTCGCTGTTCGTGCGCGAGCCGGACGGTCTGGTGGTGGGCTATCTGGAGACCGACGACTACGAGGCCGCCCAGCTGGCCATGGCGGCCGAGCAGATCAACCTGAGATGGCAGGCCGTCATGGGCGGGTATTTCACGCTGCCGGAAGGCGCCCGACCGGACGACGGGTCAGTTCGCCTGACCGAGTACTTCCATCTCGAGTGAGTTCGGGGACGGCGCTATGGGCCAACTCTGGAGAGATCGGCGGGAGTGGAAGAGCCGCTCCTCGCCGGTGATCGGATCCGTGAAACCGATCGAAGCGGCCAGCAGTTGCAGGGGTCTGGAATAATCGGTGTGCGGAATGTCGAGCATTCGCGGATAGAACGGGTCGTTGAGCACCGGAATACCGAGTGAATTCATGTGCACCCGAATCTGGTGCGTCCTACCGGTCCTCGGATTCAATCTGTACTGGGCCAGATGCCCTCGTATCCCAGAAATCTCGATCCTGGTTTCACTGTTCGGCTCACCCGGAATCTCGTACGCCGTCGGTGTTCCGCGGTCCTTGATGATCCGACTCTCCACCGTGAGCGGCAATTCCAAGTCCGGATCGTACGCAGCGACCGCGGAATAGGACTTTTGAACCTCCCGCCGGGCGAACAGGGTTTGATAGCGCCCACGCTCCCGGGGTTGCACGGAGAACAACAGCACCCCTGCGGTGATCCGGTCCAACCGGTGCAGCGGCGAGAGGTCAGGCAGATCCAGCAGCCGACGCAATCGAACGACCGCCGACTCGATGATGTACGAACCGTTCGGCAGGCTGGACAAGAAATGCGGCTTGTCGACGGCGACCAGATGCTCGTCCCGGTAGAGCACCTCGATCTCGAACGGTACCCGCGGTTCCGGCGCCGGATCACGATAAAGATAGATGAAGGAATTCGGCCGGAACGGGGTGCGTTCGTCCACCGGCACGCCATCGTCATCGACGACTTCGGATTCGGCGATCTTCTCCATCAACCGAATTCGCTCGACGTGGAACCTGGCCAGCAGATAGTCCAACGTGCTCGGCCACGGGCCGCTTTCGGGCAACCGGATCCGACTCGGGTTGAGACCGTTCCGAACCGGGAGCGGTGGTCGGCGACGCCCGGTGCGTTCCTGCCGACGTCCCATGCCGACCAGAATCTCATACTGATCGCAGACAATGTCCCTACCTCTGCGTGATCGACCCGCTACGCTAGACCTGGCGAGTGGGTAGGACGGTGAGAATGGCTGGACAGACGGGCGCATTCGGCCGTGTTCTTTTTTCTGCTCTGGCCGGCACCCTGGTGATCGGTAGTGCGCTGGGCGGTTGCACTTCCGCCGGCGGTCGCAAGGCGTCCCACACCACCTCCGTCAGCGTTCCCGGTGCGGTCGGCCGCGCCTCGACGGGTCACTCCACCACCGGTTCGAGCCCGCAATCGGCGCCGGCGCCACTGCCTACGCCGTCGGCTCCGAATCTCGCGCCTCCACTTTCAAATCCCTCGATCGTTCCTTCCGAGACCTCCGTTTCCTTTCCGGACCCGGGCCCGGATTCCCAGGCGATACGCGCTCAGCACGATGCCGACTTCGCCATCGTGCTCAAGATGTTGAGCGGCACATTGATGGCGGGCAACAAGGCGAAATTCCTGATTCCTTTCGCCGCGCCGCTGGCCAACCGAGTAGGGCATTGGTTCACCAACACCCGAACACTCGGAGTCGCCGCGACGGTGTTCGCCCGCGCGGACGACTTCTCCTCGGGCGCAACCGACTCGGCCGACTCCTTCACCAGAACCGTCGTGCCGGCCGTTCGCACGCCCTTCGACGACAGCGATTCCATGGCCGGCATTCCTTACGCCGTTGGCGTCTCGGTCGCCACCAAGGGTGCTCGGCGCGCGCTGACGATCACCGGGTGGCAGCCGAAATACCTGGATGACCCGATGAACTGTGACTGCACCCTGTCGGTGGTTCGCAGCGCCGCAACGGCGGTCGTCGCCAACGCTTCCGACCGCGATCTCACCTTCTGGTCCGAGGCCGCGCTGCGGGCCGCCGATTCCGGCATCGCCTGGTCGCACGCACAACTTGCCGGATCACCGCTGGTGATTCCGCACGGACAGGTGATCTTCCTGGCGGACAAGCCGTTCCGCTGGTTCCTGAGTTCGTCCGGTCCGGAGCAGAAGTCGAATGTGACGGCCGGTCTGGTGAGCGCACTGGGCGATTACCCGGGGACCGTCTACTCCGATCAGTCACGGATCGTCCTGATGCTCAGGTCATTGGATGGAACGGTGGTTCCGAACGACGGCCGCGGGCGGCAGTACGCGCAGGACGTCCTGACGCACGAATCCACCCATCAGCTGATGAATCGAAATTCCACGCTGCCCGGCCGCAGCGACAATTCACCCCCCTCCTGGGTGGTGGAAGGTATCGCCGTTGCTGTGGAGACGCTGCACCGTGACGCGCTGGCCAACCCGGAAGAGAGCGGATATCCGGAGCCGAACGATCCGAAGAACATCGATCGGGATTGGCTCGGCGAGCACCTGACCGACCAGATGCCTACCAATGAACAGCTCTATTCCCTGGCCCGCTCGGACAGCTCCGGCTACTACGCGATAGCCGGATCGGTGTTCCGATACATCGCTCGCGAATACGGCTATCCCGCCATGCTCGCAGTCGCGAAGGCCATGTACGCCAAGCCGGCCCAGAATCCGTTCGCATACTTCCCGGACCAGGAAAATCCCGGGTCGCTCCTTCCTGCCGCCACCGCCAAGAGCCGCTGGAGAGCCTGGTTCGTCAACGCCTACGAGTGAGGACCGGCGGCGACTCGGTGCGCACGCAGCTATGGTGCCGCATGCGGACAATGCGGGCTTTGGTGCTGGAAGGCCCTGGGCAGGCCTCCATCCAGGAGGTGCCGGCTCCGATCGCCGACGGCGGCCAGGTGGTGGTCGACGTGCACCGGGTCGGACTGTGCGGTACAGATGGTGAGTTCTACAACGGTGAGATGGCCTACCTGGCGACCGGCCAGGCACGGTATCCGTTGCGGCCGGGGCACGAGTGGTGCGGAACGGTTTCCGCCGTCGGGAACGGTGTCGCCTCGGACTGGCTGGGCACCCGCGTCACCGGTGACACCATGCTGGGCTGCGGGCACTGCGACCGTTGCCTGCGCGGGCGCCAGCATCTCTGCGAGAACCGTTTCGAGGTAGGCATTCTCGGCGGATGGCATGGTGCCGTGGCCGAGCAGGTGGTGGTGCCGGTGGCGAGTCTGCACGCGTTGCCGCCTTCCGTCGACGACACCGCCGGAGCCATGGTCGAACCAGGCGGCAATTCGCACCGGGCGGCGTTGGCGGCCGGTGCGATCGCCGACCGGCGGGTGGCCGTGTTCGGACCCGGAACGATCGGGCTGTTGTCGGCGGCCTTCGCGCGGAGCATGGGCGCCGAGGTACACGTGATCGGCGAGTCGATATCCCGAATCGGGCTGGCCCGGTCACTCGGATTCACCGCCTGGCTGGCGAAGGAGCTGCCCGAACTGGCCTTCGCCGCCGTGATCGACTGTACCGATTCGGCGCAGATCCCTGCCAGAGCAGTGGATTTGGTAGAACCAGGTGGGCGGGTGGTCTGCGTCGGTCTGGCCGGCCGCGCCAGCATGGTGGACACCCGGAAACTGGTCCTGAAGGACGTCACGCTGATCGGACGGCTGTCCGGTTCGCCGTCGATTGCGTCCACCATCACCGCGTTCGCCGGCGGCGTGGTAGATCTCGCGCCGTTGGTAGCGGCGACGGTCGGATTGGACCGGGCGCCGGACATCCTGGCGGGCTGGCGCCCGGAGCACGCCGGAACCGGCCCGAAGCTGCACATCGACCCGCGGCGCTGACCCGGTCCGACGCGCTGTGAGCCGCGGGTGTCCGGCTGGACCGCGCTGGACCGAAGGGCCGTTGCAGTGGATGTATCACCAGCGCCGACGGCTTGCTCTGATGGAAGGTAATCACTCCGCCCTCCGCATTCCTTCCTCATCCGCGAAAGAAGCGTTCCCCACCATGACCGCACTCATGGCCCGCCTGCGCCCGAGCTCTTCGCGCGGCCTCCGGGTTCGGTTGTCGCACCGAAGGGCACGCTCCGTCTCCTCGGCCGCTGCACCGTACTCCGAGGCCCCCTACTCCGAGGCCCCCTACTCCGAGGCCACGGAGCGCCTCGCGACCAGGACCGAGATCGAACTCTTGTGGGCGGGTTATCAGCTCCGACCAACGCGCGGCGACGCCGCCCGACCGCCACTACCCGACAAAACCCCGACCGTGACCGACGCCCAGTTCTTGGCCGCCCAGCCGATTCGGCCGACCGCTCGAGCCGGCCCGACTCATCGCCATGGGTAGGCCTACCCTGCGTCACGCTCGGAAATCGTCATGCTCGGAAAGCGTTGGGTGGCGCCGGGACGTGGCGAAAGCGATGAACAAGTCGACGCAGCACCGGGCCGGCCGCCAACCCGGTTCCCACAGCGGAGATGGTGCTGATTCCGAGGTCGACCGAGACGCGGCCCTGCTCCGCCCAGTACACGTCCTCCAGACCCAACAGCAGCGCGAACTCGTCGACGATCAGCGCGAGCCCGGCACCGTACGCGAGCGGCACGGCAGCGTGCGGCTTGATGGTGTTCCCGCGAACCGCCATTCCGCCAACCCCGGCGAGAAGCCCGATACCCCAGAGATAATGATGTATATGGGTGCCTCCGATGAAGACATTTCGAAATGGGCCGCGCCCGGTCTTGATGCTGTAGGTGATTCCCCGCACGGTCGCGAAGGTTGCGGTGAAACTCGACCAGCCGAGAACGACCGCCCGGCGCGCTGGGTTGAGTTCCTCACGGAACGCCGCGTGGAGTTCCTCCGCTGCTTCGGTGATCGTCGCTGCCATGTGCTCAATGTATGCGGCCGTGCCGACCTGCGGCTCCCGAGATGGGTCCGACCCCGGGAGCCGCAGCGGTTCTACCGCCGCGTTGCGATCGTGAAGCCACCCGGCCACACCTTGGCGATCGGAGCTCCGCGCTGCGCGATGTCGACGAGTCGGCCATTCCGGTCGTACGACCGGATCGTGAGCCGACCGGAACCGGGCAGGTCTATCCGGCGTTGCGCAACTGTGGACGCGACGCTGTTCAGCAGCACCAACCCTGAGCCGTGGCCGGCGGTGGTGAGCCTGGACACCAGCGGGATGACGAGCAGGGCGTCGAGATTTCCCGTACCGCCGCTGGTTCTTGCCGTCACTGTGCGAGCTCCGGCGGGTGCCCGGCCGGGCAGATCCACCGGTACGAGCTCGGTCGGTGAGGGTGCGTTGCCTTGCGCGCCGACCGCACCGTAACGAACGGTGCCCACCACACAATCGCCGACCGTGAAGACCGACCGTGCCGGAGATCCGGCTTTCAGCTCGGCGATCGGTTGCACCAGCCGGGGTTGGTCGGCCGCCGGCAGTGCCCAGCTGACCGTGCTGCCGGGCCCCGCTGCCACGAACGAACCGCTCCACTGCGACTCCCCCGTCCAGGCCGAAGCCGGCTTCCGAACGACCGCATTGCCCACCAGTGCGCCACTCTCGGCCTCGATGACGGACTGGCCGTCTCTCGAGACCAGAA
>JBPCPG010000405.1:0-19435 GCA_050999445.1 Nakamurella sp.
TTGCATCTGGCGGATGGCTTTCTGTTCGGGGTCCTGGCGATCTTGACAATCACCATTTTCCCTGACCAGAGGTCATCCGCCGCTAACCGCCACACCGCGTCACACTAATTCCCGCGGTGGATCCAGGCTCAGTGCCACCGACTGGGTGCCCGACGGGCTTGATGTGATGCAGACCCCGGCATTGGGAAAAGTTCTCGCCGCCACGGAGCCGACCTGATCGATGTGTCCAGCGGGGGGAATTCTGCCGACCAGCGGATCGTCGCCGAGCCCGGCTATCAGGTCCCGTTCGCTCAAGTCATTCGACAGGTGTCAGGTCTGCCGGTCTCGGCCGTCGGACTGATCACCGAACCGGTCCAGGCGCAGGCGTATCTGGCCGGGGGTCGGCCGACGCGATCATGCTGGCCCGGGCAGTTCTCCGGGAACCGAATTGGCCTCGGCGGGCCGCCGAAGAACTGGGCGGCGCGATCCGAGTACCGGCGCCGTACCGCAGGGCGTACCCGGCGGCGACGAGCTGATCCGAGGCGTCATCGCTGCTCGACGGCCGGGGGTCGCGCTGCCCCCGGACGCAGCGACAACAGCAGTGACACGGCAATGAGACCACCGCCGACCACCATTCTGGTCTGCAGCGTCTCGTTGAGCCAGATCAATCCGACCGTCACGCCGATGACCGGAGTGACGAAGGACATCAGACTGAATCTCGGGGCTCCCATCGTCCCGATCAGCCAGATGGCCAGGGCCAGCGCGACGACGGAGCTGATCACGGCGAGGTAGCCCAGTGCGAGATAGCCGTCGACACCCTGGGGCAGCCGCGGTCGGCCTTCGAAGAGCAGCGCGCTGAGGGCGACCAGGATTCCGCCGATCAGGTTCTGGGTCGCGACGACTCGCACCGGACTGAGCCCACCGATCCGCGCGCCGATGTAGACGAAGATCGCGCTGTAGATCGTGCAACCGGTGAACACCGCCACCGCGCCGAGGATGGCCGTGGAACTCGCCCCGGCATCCCCGCCGAAGATCGCGATCAGGCCCCCGACACCGAGCACCAGACCCGCCGTGAACCGCACGGTCATCGGTTGGTGCGTGGCATAGCGTGCGATCAGGGTGGTCGTCACTGGCTGGGTCCCGGCGATCAAGCTGGCCAGACCGGCGCCGATGTACTGCTGCCCCCAGACGGTGAGCCCGAAGTTCAGCGCGATGCCGAACACGCCCATCGGCACCACGGCCCGCCGCCCTGCCCACCCCAACGGCTTCCCGCCGAGTCCTGTCAGCAACAGCGGCGCACACACCGCCGTGGCGAACAGCAGACGGATACCGCAGAACCACAGGGGATCCCACCCGGCATTCAGGCCGGTCTTGATCGTGAACGGTGTCGTTCCCCAGACCGCCGCGACCACGGTGAACGCGGCGACGACGGTCGGCGTCCCGGACGTGCGCGCCCGGAGCCGGCGGTGGGGCTCGGTCACCGTCGGCGGAAATGTCTCGCCCGGAACCCGACCGGCTCAGCACCGGGGACCATCAAGCGCCGAGCCCCCCGACGCACACGTACTTGATGTCGGTGTATTCATCCATGCCGTGACGGGATCCTTCACGGCCGAGACCGGATTCCTTGACGCCGCCGAACGGCGCGCCCTCGTAGGAGATCACCCCGGTATTGACGCCGACGACGCCGAACTCAAGCGCCTCGCTGACCCGCCACATACGTGCCAGATCGGAGCTGTAGAAGTACGCGGCCAAGCCGAAGGGAGTGTCGTTGGCCATCCGGATGGCCTCTTCCTCGGTGTCGAAGCGGACCACCGGGGCGACCGGTCCGAAGGTCTCCTCCCGGCAGATCAGCATGTCCGACCGAACCCCCGTCAGCAATGTCGGTTCGAAGAAGGTGCCGCCCAGTTGATGCACCTGACCACCGGTCTGGACGGTGGCGCCCCGGTCGAGTGCGTCGGCGATGTGCCGACGCACCTTGTCGACGGCGGCCATGGTGATCAGGGGACCTTGCTCCGAGCGCGCATCAAAGCCGTGGCCCACCACGAGCGCCTCTATCGCCGTCCGGAACCGCGTCACGAAGAAATCGTGGATGCCGGACTGCACGATGATCCGATTGGCGCAGACGCAGGTCTGACCGACATTGCGGAACTTCGATGCCATGGCCCCGGCCACCGCGGCGCCCAGATCGGCGTCGTCGAACACGACGAACGGGGCGTTACCCCCGAGTTCCAGGGCAACCCGTTTCACCGTCGCCGCCGACTTGGCCATGAGCAGCTTGCCGACGTCGGTGGAACCGGTGAAACTGAGAACCCGGACGGCAGGATGACCGGTAAGCACCTCTCCGATCATCTCCGGCTCGCCCGACACCACACTCAGCACACCCTTGGGCACCCCGGCCCGGGCCGCGAGTTCAGCCAACGCGGTCGCCGACAGCGGTGTCTCTTCGGCCGGCTTCACGATCATCGGGCACCCCGCAGCCAGCGCGGGTGCGACCTTCCGCAAGATCATCGCGGAAGGGAAGTTCCAGGGAGTGATGGCGGCGCTGACCCCGGCGGGGGACCGCAGGGTGAGCAGTCGGCGACCGGCGACGTTGGTCGGGATGACGTCGCCGTACATCCGCTTCGCCTCCTCGGCGAACCATTCGACAAAGCCCGCGCCGTAGATGATTTCCCCGCGAGCTTCGGCCAGCGGCTTCCCTTGCTCGGCGGTCAGGATGCGAGCCAGATCATCGGCATGGGCAATGATCAGTTCGTAAAACCGCCGCAGGATCGTCGCCCTGGCCGGTGCGGTGTGGGCCGCCCATCCCGGCGCCGCTTCTTGGGCCATGGACACGGCACGCCGAACATCCGCCTCGTCCGCCGAGGCCATCTGCGTCACCAGGTCGCCGGTGGCCGGGTCGCAGACATCCACCGGCCGGCCACCGCCGGCTGCCCACTCCCCGCCAATGAAGAGCTGACCTTTCAGGAGGTTTGGGTCCTCAAGCCCGGGAACTCCGAGAGTAGATGTCACAGCTTCCTTCTCCCACGCCACTTCCGTCACCATCGACGGACCGACAGTCATCCGAGACCCACCCGGCGGATGGCCGACCTGACCGATGTGCGACCAACCGTACGCTGGGCGCCCCAGGTTGCTACAGTCGGAAGGTCTGAATGCCCGGCCCCGCGGCTGTCGTGAGCGGGGCCGGTGGCATCGTGAACCGTGACCCACCACCGCACCTCCACCGAGGGGAAGGCGTCCATGACCGTCGAGGATCTGGATCGGGAGTTCTTCTTCCACCCGTTCACATGCATGCGCCTCTGAATCGAGCACCCGCCCGAATGCTGACGTCGGAGTGATCTGGATGGAGGTGCAGGGCGCGATCGCCGCCTGTGGTCACGGGGCGATTGGGGGTTGCCGCGGTCCTGGTTGCCACCGGCCGGGTTCCGGCCGTCGAGCCGGTGACGACGGTTCGGTTGGACACCGCGTCCGGTCTGGTGGTGGCCTGGGTCGAGGTCGACGGTGGCCGGATCGGGCCGGTGACGATCAGGGGTGTGCCGTCGTCGTGTGTCGGAACCGACTTCGTGGTGAACGTCTCGGGGTTGGGTGCCGTCACTACGACCTGGCCTACGGCGGCAACCATTGCATCATCACCGATCTTGCGTCCCTGGAGTTGCCGTTCGACCGCGACCGCGCCAAGGAGATCCTGCACGCGGGTCTGGACCTGGTCGCCGCCTCCAGGACCACGCTGCGGCACCTGGATGGCAGCCCGTCGACCCTCCGGCACGCGCAGCTGCTCGCACCGGGAGCGTCGAGCGCGAAGTCGCAGCACGCCATGGTGATCGCCCCCGGCTGGTTTGACCGGTCGCCGTGCGGCACCGGCACCGCCGCCCGGATGGCCCAGCTGCATGCCCCGGGGCGAGTTGGCAATCGGCGACGCGTTCGTCAACGAGTCCTTCATCGGTAGCAGCTTCACCGGCCGGCTGGTGGGGGTGCGGGACGGGATGGTGCTGCCTGAGATCACCGGCCGCGCCTTCGTCACCGGTACCACCGAATTCGTCCTGGACCCCGAGGATCCGTTCCCTGCCGGCTTCCTGATCTGAACCGGCGCGCCTGCTGTCGCCAGTCCGCGGTGCCCCTGTCTCCAGCGCGGATCATCTTTCCTCCCGCGGATCAACTCGCCGATTGTGGGACTGGTGGGACAGGAGGCGGCTACTTCCTCCGCGCCGGGGAAGTTGATCCGCGCAACAAAGGAGGAGGGTCAATCGGCCCAGCTGGCGGAATGCCGGAGGCCCAGTTCGATCTCGGCGGCCGCGTCTTGTACCAACGGCACCAGGGCACGCATGTCGGCGACCGACTTGCGGCCGATGTGGGTAGACAGGTTGATGGCGGCCCTGGCCCGGCCGGCCCCGTCACGGACGGGTGCAGCGATCGCCACCAGCCCGTCTTCGAGCTCCTGGTTGACCAGGGCGAAGCCGTTGCGGCGGACGGTCTCCAGCTCGTTGCGCAGCTCGCCCGGATCGGTGATCGTGCGCGGCAACAGGGACTCCAGACTGGTGGTGGCCAGATAGTGGTCGAGATCGGCCGGGGGCAGGTTCGCCAGCAGCACCCGGCCCATCGCGGTGGCGTGTGCCGGCCGCCGGGCGCCGATGTTCACTGACATGGTCATCAAGGCCGGCCCGGGAACCCGTACCACATAGACGATGTCGTCATCGTCCAGGATCGAACCCTCGCTGGCCTCGGAGGTCTGCGCGACCAGCCGTTCCAGGTGCGGCAGGGCGATCTCGGGGAACGACAAAGCCGAGAGGTACGAATAGCCGAGCTCCAGGATCTGCGGCGTGAGCTCGTACCTGCCGTTCTTGGTGCTGACGTAGCCGAGATCGATGAGAGTCAAGAGGAATCGCCGAACCGCGGCCCGGGTCAGTCCGGCCACCTGGGCGATCTCGGAGACCGACAACGATGGCCGGTCACCGCTGAATACCCGAATGATGGCCAGGCCGCGCTCCAGGGACTGGACGAAGTCGCGAGACCGTCCGGACGAGCCCAGTTCTATGTCGTCGGTATCGATCTCGTCCGGATGGTGGACCGGCAGCGGATTCACGCGGGCCCTTCTTCTGCGGCTCTGTGCCCCTGTCATCAGCGGATGTACGAGGCACCGTTGAGGTCGACGGTTCCGCCGGTGAGACTCGGTGCGGCCCCACTGGCCAGGAACGAGATGAGTTCGGCTACTTCCTGAACAGCCACACGCCGTCCCATGGCCAGGCCGTCGGCGACGGCTCGGACGGTGGCGTCGTCCTGGCCGGCGGTGCCCATCCCGCCCTCGACGACGCCGGGCGCGACCACATGGACGTGCACGCCGTTCCGGGCATAGTTGCGGGCCAGCGTCTGGGCCAGATTGCGCAGCGCCGCCTTGGACGCCGCGTACGCGCTCACGTCGAGGATCCGGGATCCCTGTTCTGCGGCCCAGCTCGACACCGCGACAATGGTGCCACCGCCGCGGTCGGCGAACGATCTGACCGCTTCCCGCATCAGCGCCCCGGCTCCGACCACGTTGACCCGCATGGCCTCTTCCCAACCGGCGTCCCACTCGGCGTCCGAACCGTCCATCGGAGACTGCGGGATCGCGGCGGCGTTCAGCACCAGGACGTCGACCGGGTGAAGGCTTTCGGCGTCGCGCCAGATCCGGCGGGCGGTGTCCGGGTTACCGAGCTCGCCGGCCAGCAGGTGCTGACGATCGGAAGGGACACCGGACAGGGCCCGTATCAACCCTTCCGGCCGGCTGCGGTACTGCGCGATGACAGTCGCCCCGGCCGCGCCCAGGGTCGTCGCGGTGGCGCTGCCGATGCTGCCGGACGCGCCGGTCAGCAACACCGTGCGATTCGCCAGGGCGTCGGCGGCCAGCACCATGTCATCTCCCTATAGGATTCCGCCATCGACGGCGATGAGTTGCCCGGTGATCCCGGCGGCCAGGTCACTGCAGAGGAAGGCGATCGTATCAGCCACGTTCTGCGGAGTGGCGATGCGGCGCAACGCCGTTCCGGCGGCGGCCTGGGCCAGCGCCTCGTCGACGGACAGGCCGGTGTTCTCGATCCGCGAGTTCATCCGGGTCAGTAGGGCCTGGGTGGCGATCGGTCCCGGGGCGACTCCGTTGACCCGAACCCCGGACGGACCCAGGGCCAGTGCGTACGACCGGATGAGGCCGAGCACCGCGTGCTTGCTCGCGGCATAGGCAGCGATGTTCGGATCGCCCCGCCACGAGTTCAGTGACCCGACAAGGGTGATGGCGGCGCCGTCGGCGAGGTGCGGCGCCGCATGCTTGACCGTGGCGGCGACGCCCCGAACGTTGATGGCGAGCACCCGGTCGAGTTCCTCGAGATCCAGTTCCGCGGGGCGCCGCCACGACGGCACCACACCGGCGGCCGCGACGACCAGGTCGAGGCCACCGAGCCGGTCGATCGCCGAGCGCACCGCGCGTTCGACGGAGTGCTCGTCCGTGACGTCGGAGGAGACCGCCGGCCAACGGCTCTCGGCCCGATCGATCGCCGCCGGCAGGTCGAGCACCACACCCTCCGCGCCCATCGCGGCGCAGGTCTCGACGACCGTAGCGCCGATGCCGCTCATTCCCCCGGTGACCAGCACCCGCCGGCCGGCGAGCAGTCCGTTCACTCCGGACCACCGAGGGTCCTCCGGATGTCGAGCAGGTCGGTGGCGAACGGGTCGACGTCCACGATGATCTCGTCGATGCCGGTAGCGGTCAGTGCCTCCGCACGCTCGGCAACGGTTGCGTGCCGGCCCAGGGATCCGACCAGCCGCAACACCATCCGAATGGCGGCCGGGTCTCGGCCAGAACGCTCGGCATGCGAACGGACCGTGCCGATCTCGGACATGAGGGTAGCCGTGTCGAGCTCGGGCACCGATTGCTGGCCGAGCCAGCCGTCGCCGATCCGTCCGGCGCGTTCCAGGGCTTTAGGTGAATGCCCGCCGATCAACACCGGAACCGGAGCGGCGGTGGCCGGCAGCACCAAGATGCCGTCCGCCAACGGGTAGGCGTCGGCGCGGGCGTGGGGGCGACCGGTCCAGCAGTCCCTGAGCACTTCGATCCAGGTTTCCATGCGGGTTCCGCGGCCGGCGAACGAAGTATCCAATGCCGCGAATTCCTCGGCCAGCCAACCGGCGCCCACGCCCAGATCGAAGCGACCACCGCTGACCGCGTCAACGGTCGCGACCTGCTTCGCCAGCAGTACCGGATTACGCTGCGGCAGAACAAGAATGGCCGTCCCGAGACGCACTCGACTGGTCACCGCGGCGGCCAACGCCAGCACCACCACCGCCTCGAGATACGGCGTGTCCGACGGCCAGGTCGCCACCCCGTCCTCGGCGAACGGGTACCAGGACGTGATCCGCCCCGGCATCACCACGTGGTCGGACACCCACAGCGAGTCGAAGCCGGCGGATTCGAGACTGCGCGCCGCGTCCGTGACGGTCAGCGGGTCGACCGCACCGGTGTGCGGCAGTTTGGCGCCGACGAGCAGGGCCACCGGACGAGTGCTCCTCTCGGCCTTTCCATACCGAACCGCAACTCCGTTGAAATCCTGGGGTCATCAGCTGCGGGTAGACCGTCATTGTCGGGACTTGAGGCTCGTGCGTCAAGCGCGCAAGCGCACGCAATGCGATACGTAGCACGTATTGCGTTCACCGGAACGGTGTGCGAGCATCGCCTCACGGATCGGCACCCTGGCCAAGTGCGAAAGGACGCCGCATTACCCGTGCAGCCGGAGGCAGCGACTGACATGCTCGAAACCCCCACCCGGTTCGGCACCCTCACCGGCCTCGATCACATCGGTATCGGGGTGTCGGACATGGCGCGTGCCATCGACTTCTACACCGACCTGGGCTTCACCGATCTCGCCTTCGACTACCAGGGCGAACTTCCTGGCCTCGGCGACGTCACCGGTCACGACCGCACCGAGGCCCGGGTCGTGTTCCTGCGCACGGCTAACCCAACCGTTCTGGGCCGGGCCTCCATCAAGCTCGTGCAACTGAGCGATCGGCCGCCGCCGCCACAGCCGGCCGGCCAGGCCTGGGGTGAGCCCGGGATTTGCGAGGTGTGTGTACACGTCAACGGCCAGGCGGATTTCCATGCTTCGCTCGTCGAAGCCGGACGGACCAATATGATGGATCCGAACGAGGCCGACCTGGATCCCTATCAGACGCATTGCGGACTCTCGTACGTCTCAGACCCCGACGGCGCGAAGATCGAGTTAATCGAATGGTCGACCCTGGAAGCGGGTTGGCCGCACGGTCCCGGCCCGCAAGGCGTCAATCACGTGGCGTTCGGCGTCTCTGACATCGAACGGACACGGGAGTTCTATCAGGGCCTGGGATTCACCGGGCAACTGTTCGAGTCCGACGGCTACTTCGAGCCCATGCATCCGTGGTTCGCGCCCAGAACCCCGCCGCGGCAACGGATGATGTTGCTCACCAGCCCTTACGGCGGGAATCTCGAGCCGGTCCAGCACTACCCTCCGTCGCCGGACATGCGCGGCGAGTGGGGACATCTCGGGACCTTCGAGTTCGCGATTGGTTCCCGTTGCCTGGAACGGTCTCTCGATCATCTCGAGCGTTCCGGGATCAAGCTCGCCGGCGACCCGGCTGTCATCGACCTCCCCGACGGGGCCTCCTGGCGCTACGCGTACTTCCGGGACCCGGACGATCTGTACGTGTCCGTGGCGGAGGTCCGGGCGTGACCCTTTCGGTCGACGCCGCCGCCGACCGGTCCGGAACCGAGGTCAGCCCGCTGATCCGGATCCGAGGGTTACGCAAGACCTTCGGCAAGCTTGAGGTGCTCCGTGGAGTCGACCTGGACGTCCAGGCCAGCGAGCATGTGGTGATCTTCGGGCCGTCCGGTTCCGGGAAGTCCACGGTGCTCCGCTCGATCAACATGCTCGAACCTCCGACCTCAGGGTCGTTACAGGTCAAGGGGATCGAGTACGGGCCCGGCCTGCCGGGCGAGACCCCGGTCCGGAAAGGCAAGCGCCTGGAGCTGCGCCGCGCCGTCGGCATGGTCTTCCAGCAGTTCAACCTCTTCCCGCACCTCACCGCTCTGGACAACGTCACCCTGTCCCTGAAGTCGGTGCGGGGCATGAAGAGCCGCGAGGCCGAGCACCGGGCGGCCGAGTCATTGCGCCGGGTCGGGTTGCTCCCGCGGGCCGCGCACTTCCCGGCCGAACTCTCCGGTGGTCAGCAGCAACGGGTGGCGATCGCGCGGGCGCTGGCTCTTGACCCTGCGGTGATGCTGTTCGACGAGCCGACTTCCGCGCTCGACCCTGAGCTGGTCGGCGAGGTGCTGCGAACTATGCGTGAGGTGGCGGAGATGGGAATGACCATGGTTGTCGTCACCCATGAACTCGGATTCGCCCGCGACATCGGCGATCTCAACGTCTTCATGGAGGATGGCGTGGTCGTCGAACAAGGACCGCGCGGCTTCTTCGAGAACTGCACCAGTCCCCGGGCCCGCGAATTCATCAAGGCGGTGCGCTGATGGACATCTCCGACTACGACTGGGGTCTCATCTGGGGCAACCGGAGTGCCCTGCTCAACGGGCTGCTTACGGCGCTGAACGTATCATTGGTCGCCCTGGTGATCGCGGTCGTCGGCGGCCTGTTGCTGGCGATGCTACGGATGTCCGGCCGGCCGTGGTCGTGGCTCGCCCTGCTGTACATCAACATCTTCCGGGGCGTGCCGGCGCTGGTCAGTGTGATCTGGGTGTACTTCGGCGTGGCCCTGCTGCTCGGGGTCAACTTCTCGGTGTTCCAGGCCGGCGTCATCGCCCTGTCGTTGCTGTATTCGGCATTCCTGGCCGAGATCTTCCGGTCGGCGCTGAGCGCGGTGCCCTCCGGACACCGGGAGGCCGGCCAAGCGCTGGGCCTACGCAGCAGCCGGGTCTTCGTGTCGATCATCCTGCCGCAGGCATTCAAGATCGCACTGCCGAACATCGGCAGCATGTTCATTGGGATGATCAAGGACACCTCGACGTTCACCGTGATCGGGTTGCTTGAGGTGGTGCGGGTTACCCAGAACCTGGTGTCCAGCACCTTCCAGCCATTCGTCCTCTACACCGCCGCCGCCCTGATCTACGTCCTCGCGGCGTTTGTGATCGATCTGCTGTTCCGGCTGACCGAGAGCGCCTACGTCCGTCCGCCGAAAGGTGTTGTCGCCAAGGCGCTCCGCGCCCGGAGGCATCGACGGATCGAACAGCTCATCGCCGAGGTCAACGCCTGACCTCAGGCGATGTGTTCGGCAGTACCGCACCAGAATCAGCGCACGAGAACACGGCACGAGAAATACTGCACGACAATCACCGCAGTTCCCAGCACCGCGCACTGCCACCGGCATCCCCGCCCCGGAAAGGAACGACCGTGAACAATCGAGTCTCCCCGCGCGCAGGACGGCGCCGCGTAGCAATCGCTGCGTTCGCCGCCTGCGCCGCAGTCCTGACAGCATGTGGCAGTAGCACCTCGACCACACCGACCAGCTCGGCGGCCGCATCGAGCGCGGCCTCATCGAGCGCCGCATCCAGCTCAAAGGCGTCCTCCAGCGAGGCGTCGTCGCCTGCGTCGTCGAGCGAGGCATCCTCCTCGGAAGCATCGTCCTCCGAGGCGTCCTCGAGTGCCTCGTCGTCCGAGGCATCCTCCTCGGCCGCCGCCGATCTCGGCCTGATGACGCCGGGAACACTGGTGGTCGGCATGAACCTCCAGTTCAAGCCGGAGATGTACCTCGACGATGCCGGCAAGCCGGCCGGTTACGACGTCGACCTCCTCAACGCGCTGGCCACCTCGCTCGGGGTGAAGCTGGACATCCAGAATCTGGATTTCAACGGACTCATCCCGGGTTTGCAGAGCAAGAAGTTCGACATGGTTTCGGTCGGCCTGAACGCCACCGACGAGCGCAAGAAGGTCATCGACTTCTCTCGCGGGTACGTCCCCTACACCAGCGTGCTGGCGATCAAGCAGGATGACAACTCTGCGACCATCGACAGCTACAACAAGTCCGGCGTGATCATCACCGCGCTGCAGGGTGCAACCGGTGAGGCGTTGGCCAAGAAAACCTTCCCTAGCGCCACCGTCAACGGCTTCCCGGACCAGAACGCCGCGCTGCTCGAGGTGGCCACCGGCCGCGCCCAGGGCTCGGTCCTGGAGGACTACATCCTGGCCCAGTTTCAGAAGGCGAACCCGAAAAAGCTCAAGGCCGCCGCGTTCGACAAGCCGCTAGAGATCTCCTACGGCTCCTGGGGTGTGCGGAAGGGCAACACCGGCCTGGTGACGGCGCTGGACGGATTCCTCTGCAAGTCGCAGAACGACGGGACGCTGGCCGACCTGTACAAGAAGGACTTCGGCGTGGCCGACTTCCCGCCGATGCCGTCGGGTTGCTGATCGATGCTCGACGAGCAGCGTTACGCAGTTCTGGTGATCGGTGGTGGTCCGGCCGGAATGTCAGCGGCCATCGCCACTTCGGAAGCGGGATTGCGTACCCTGCTCGTCGACGAACGCCCGACCCTGGGCGGCCAGATTTTCAAGCAGCCAGGACCGGGCTTCCGGGTGGCCGACCGGGGAAAGCTGGGGCGCCAGTGGCGCTTCGGCCGTGATCTGATCGACCGGGCCGAGCGGTCACCCGCGCAGGTGCTGATGCGCACCGCCGTAGTCGACCTGGAGCCCGGCCCGGACGGCTGGACGGCGATCCTGCACACCGACGGTGAACCGGTTCGGGCGCTGACCGTTTCGCGGATCATCGTCGCCGCTGGCGCGCACGACCGGCCGGTGGTTTTCCCGGGCTGGACCCTTCCGGGTGTCGTCACGGCCGGTGGCTTGCAGACGCTGGCCAAAACGCAGCGGATGCTGCCGGGCAAGCGGATGGTGTTCGCCGGGTCGGGCCCAGTGGCGCTCGCCTTCCCGGCACAGCTGGCCGGCTTCGGCGCCGACATCGTGGTCGCGCTTGAGGCAGGGCCGACTCCCAGGCCGGTCGATGTGGCGCGCGTCGCCGGGGTCGCGCGGGGCAATGCCTCGCTGTTGCGCGACGCCGTGCAGTACCGGGGGCAACTGCTCCGGCACCGGATCCCGTTGCGGTACGGGCGCATCGTGGTCAGGGCGGAAGGGGACCGTCGGGTGCAGCGTGTGGTGCATGCCGCCGTGGACACCAACTGGCGGGTACAGCCCGGGACCGAGGAGACCGTCGAGGCCGACTTGCTCTGTCTCGGCTACGGTTTCGTCTCGTCGCCAGAACTGCTGCGGCTGTCCGGCTGCGCGTTCGACGATGATGAGGACCTGGGTGGCCCGGTCGTGCGGCGCGATTCCTGGTGTCGCACCACAGTTTCTGGGATCTACGCGGCCGGCGACGGAACCGGAGTCGAGGGCTCCTATGTCGCCATCGACGAGGGCACCATCACTGGTGTGGCCGTCGCCATGGACGCAGCACGGATCGACGTCGGCGGCGCGATCCGGCACACTGCCCCGGCTCGCCGTCGTTTGTCCCGTCGCCGGGCGCTGACTGCGGCCACCGCACGGATGTACCGGGTCGGGCCCGGGATCTACGAGCTGGCCGGTGATTCCACCGTGGTGTGCCGGTGCGAGGAGGTCCGGACCGATCACCTCGACGAGGCGATGGCCAGGGTCGGCGAGATCAGTGCGGTCAAAGCGGTCACCCGGGCCGGCATGGGCCCGTGCCAGGGCCGGAACTGCCAGCGGCACATCGCCGCGATGCTGGCCCGGCGCAGCGGACAGCCGATCGGCACGCTGCCGATCGCCACCCCGCGGATGCCGGTACGCCCGGTGCCGATCTCGGCGATGGCGGACCGCCGGGTCCAGGACCCGGGCCTGTTCGTCGCTCCGGACGAGAAAGGGGCGCCCGTTGGCTGACCGTGTTCGGTCCGGGCGTTCGTTGCCGACGTCTACCGACGTGCTGATCGTCGGCGGCGGGATCGCCGGCGCTGCCATGGCTTTCCATCTGTCCCGGGCCGGTGTCGAAGTGGTGCTGGTGGAGCGCGGTGAGCTGAACCGGGAGGCATCCGGCACCAACGCCGGCAGCTTCCACCTGCAGCTCGCCATCCACCAGCTGTCCGGGGCCGGTACCGATGCGGACCGGGACCGGCTGTTGGCGGACGCCCGGCTCAGCCTTAAGGCCTTCGATCTGTGGAACAAGCTCGGCGCCGACCTGGACGCGGATCTCGGCGTCCACCAGACCGGCGGTTGGATGGTGGCCGAAACCGCGGAGCAACTCCAGATCCTCTACGAAAAGCACGTTCTCGAGCAGGAGGCCGGCGTCGAGACCGAGGTGCTCACCGGTGCGGCTCTGCGGGCACGGGCGCCGTATCTGGCCGAACACCTGCTGGGGGCCACCTACTGCCCGGCAGAAGGCCACGCGAACCCGTTGGTGGTGGCGCCTTACTACGCGCTGCGCGCCGAGGAGAGCGGCGCCGAGATCCGCACCGGTGTCGAGGTGCTCGGCATCGACGTGCACTCGGCCACCGGTGCCGGCCGCTTCACCGTGCGCACCGCCGCCGGCTTGATCAACGCGCACCGCATCGTCGACTGCGCCGGCGCCTGGTCCGGCGATCTTGCCGAAATGGTCGGCCTTCGCCTGCCGGTCCGGCGGGAAGGCCTGCACGTCAACGTGACCGAGTCCCGGCCGCGCCTGTTCGAGCCGATGATCCAGCACATCGGCCGGCGGCTGACCCTCAAGCAGACCGGCAACGGGACGTTCATCATCGGTGGCGGCTGGCCGACCGGGATGGCCGAGCGACCGCAACGCTTCCCGACCTTCTGGCACAGCGCGTCCGGCAACGTCGCGGTGGCCGTGGATGTCGTCCCGGCGCTCTCTGACGTCCGGGTGTTGCGCACCTGGTCCGGGGTCATCGTGTTCACCAACGACTACTCGCCGCTGGTCGGCGAGTCCGCGCTGGTGCCCGGCTTCTTCGCTTGCATCTCGTCCACCGGATTCACCTTCAGCCCGCTGTTCGCGCAACAACTCGCGGAGCGGATGATCGACCCAGGATCGGCGGACCCGTTCCCGGAACGCTATTCGATCGACCGGCTGGCCGGCTCGACGCGGACCTAACCGAGCCGGGCCAGGTGTGAACAGCACCGGCAGACGCACCCGCACACGCACACTACAGAGGAGATCAGATGAATCGCGACGACGTCGACTGGCAGGGCTACTTCCCCGCGGTGGTCACACCGTTCACCGAGAACGGCGCCCTGGATTTGGACACGCTGGCAGCGCTGGTCGAGCACTATGCGAGCGTCGGCATGCACGGCATGGTGATCAACGGCACCTGCGGCGAGTGGTTCTCGCAGCACCATGACGAGCGCAAGGCGGTGGCGGAGACGGCGGTGTCGACCGCAGCCGGCCGGATGCGGGTGCTGGTCGGGTGCACCGACTACCGTGCGGACGACATCGTCGGCCTGGCCGAACATGCCCTGGCCGCCGGAGCCGACGGCGTGCTCGCCTCGCCGCCGCCCTACGCGAAGCTCTTCCCGAACGAGATCGTGGCGTTCTACGAGGAGATCAGTGCCGGCATCACAGGGCCACTGGTGGTCTACAACTGGCCGCACGGCAGCGGTGTCGACATCGGGCCCGATCTCGCCGACCAGCTCGCGGGCATCGACAGGATCGTCGCGATCAAGGACAGCACCCCGGACGCCGATCAATTCTTCGAGACGTCCCGCCGGGTCCGGGACCGGGTCCGGGTATTCGGCCCCTACATGTCCGAGCGCGGAGTCGAGGTGCTGCGCACCGAAGGTGGTGACGGGTTCGTCGGCGGTGGTTCCCTCTGGGGCCGACCGGATCCGACGTTCTGGGAGAACTACTGGGCCAAGGATTTCGACCCGATGACCGAGTACGCCCTCAAGGCGGACCGGCTGTTTCCCAAGCTCTGGCTGCCCGGCGGCTGGGCCGGCATCTACGGCGCCTACCAGAGCCAGCTCAAGGAACTGATGCGGATGCTCGGCCAGCCGGCCGGGCACGTGCGGCGTCCCCGGCTGCCCATCACCGATCCGGCCGCACTGGCCGCACTGCGCACCGTGTTGGTCGGCGAGGGACTGTTGCCGGCCGACGCCGGGGTCGGCGCGGCCTGACCATGCGTCGTACCCGCCTGGACAAGCTGAAAGGCCTGGAGCGCGGGCCGGCGGTCGACATTGTCGTCGACGGGCGACACCGCACTGCATACACCGGTGAATCGGTCGCCGCGGCCCTGATGGCCGACGACGACGATCTAGAGCTCCGCACCACGGCCGGTGGCGAGCCGCGCGGCCTGTTCTGCGGAATGGGCGTCTGCTTCGACTGTCTCGTCGTGGTGGACGGCGTGCCGAGCACCAGGGCCTGCGTCACCTGGGTCCGGGACGGCATGGTCGTGGATCGTCAGCGTGGGCCGGGATTCACCTACAGGGAACCTGAGCCGATGCCGGAGGCGCACTGATCCGCTGCGGCGGAACCCGCATCCCGCCGGTTGCGCGTCGTAGGCTCGCCCGGTGACCGTCCAGCGCACCGGTTCCGATGGCGGGGATGCCGTCCCCGCGACCGCTGCCGCGCGTCTGCTGCAGGTGCTCGGCGCGTTCTCGGCCGAATCACCGGCGCTCGGCCTGACCGAGATCGCTTTCCGGACCGGGCTTCCGAAATCGACGGTGCACCGCCTGGTGGCCGAATTGACGGTTTGGAACGCACTCGAACGCGGCGCTGATCGGCGCTACCGGATCGGGCTGAGGGTCTGGGAGCTGGGCACGTTGGCCCCGCGCAGTCGCGGCCTCGGCGAGGTGGCCGCGCCGTTCCTCGAGGACATCCGGACCGCCACCGGGCAGAACGCGCTACTGGGTGTTCTCGACGGCACCGAAACGGTATACGTGCAAAGGCTCTCGGGTAGTCTCGCGGTGCCGTTGAAGATCCGGGTGGGTAGCCGGCTCCCGGTGCACGCCACGGGTGTCGGCCTGGCCCTACTGGCCAACTCGCCGCTCTCGTTGCGCGGGGAGGTACTGGCATCCCCGTTGCAGCGCTTCACGGATCGGACCGTCGTCGACCCGCGCGAGTTGCGTCGGATCCTGGCCGAGATCCGCCGCCGGGGTTTCGCGGTGAGTGATCGCCAGGTCGAGCGCGTCGGAATGTCGGTTGCGGCCCCGGTGTTCGACGGCACTGGGGTGGTCGCGGCCCTCTCGGTGGTGATGCCGTCCGGCTCGGATCTGCGCCGCTATGCGCCGGTGGTGGTGGCGGCTTCCCGCGGCCTGACCCGGGCCCTGGGTGGAGCGTGACGGAGTTCCGTCGGGCGGAACTCCGGCTTCCTCAGCTGTAGCGCGTCGGCCTACCATCGAAGGATGGCCGCTTCGTTCGTGTTCGACGCGGTACGGACCCCGTTCGGCCGGTTCAACGGCGCGCTCGCCGGCGTCCGGCCGGACGACCTCGCCGCGGTGCCGCTGGTCGCCCTGTTGGCCCTGTCACCGGAGCTCGACCCCGGACAGATTGACGACGTGGTGATGGGCAACGCCAACGGATCGGGCGAGGACAACTGCAACGTCGGACGGATGGCGGTACTGCCGGCCGGGCTGCCGGTCTCGGTGCCGCGAACACCGTCAACCGGCTGTGCGGATCCAGCCTGGACGCCGCCATGATCGCGTCCCGGGCGGTCGAGACCGGTGACGCCGACATCGTGATCGCGGCCGGCGTCGAGTCCATGACCCGATCACCGTGGGTGCTGCCGAAGCCCGCCAAGGGCTTCCCGGTGGCGGACATGACCGCGGTGTCCACCACCCTGGGCTGGCGCCTGGTGAACCCGGCGATGCCCGGCGAGTTCGTCATGTCCAACGGGTTCGCCACCGAGCTGCTGGCCGAACGCTTCGGGATCGACCGGGCGCGGCAGGACGCGTTCGCGCTGCGCTCGCACCAGCGGGCCGACGCCGGGTGGCGGGAGGGCTTCTACGACAGCCATGGGGTCCCGGTGCCGGGCGTCACCCTCGACCGGGATGAGGGCATTCGCGCGGACTCGAGCATCAAGGCCCTAGCCAAGCTCAAACCGGCATTCGCCGACGGCGGCAGCATCACCGCCGGGAATGCGACCCCGCTGAACGACGGAGCATCGGCAGTACTGATCGGCGGCGAATCGGCGGCGGCGGCGATCGGCTCGGAACCGTTGGCGCGCATCGCCGGCCGCGGGGTGTATGCCGACGAGCCGCGCTGCTTCGGCTACGCCCCGGTCGGCGCGGCCGACCGCGCCCTCAAGCAGGCCGGTCTGACCTGGTCCGACATCGGCGCGGTCGAACTCAACGAGGCGTTTGCGGCGCAGAGCCTGTCCTGCCTCGATGCCTGGGACATCGACCCGGAGCTGGTGAATCAGCGGGGCGGCGCCATCGCCATCGACCATCCGCTGGGCGCCTCCGGCGGCCGGGTGCTGGCGACCTTGGCGAACGTGTTGCGGGAGACGGGTAGTCGCCGCTACGGAGTAGCGGTGATCTGCATCGGCGTCGGGCAGGGCCTCGCCGTGGTGCTCGAGAACCTGAGTACGGACAAGATCGCCGCATGATCGCGGTGGTCGACGACCCGGCCGCGGCGGTCGCCGGTGTAGAGGATGGGTCGCAGATGCTCATCGGTGGGTTCGGCACGGCCGGGCAACCGTTCGCGCTGATCGACGCGCTGCGCCGGGCCGGTGTCCGGGATCTGACCGTGGTCAACAACAACGCCGGCAACGGCGACATCGGGCTGGCCGCATTGCTCGCCGCCGGCCTCGTCCGCAAGGTGATCTGCTCCTTTCCGCGCCAGAAGGACTCATGGGTGTTCGACGACCTCTACCGGTCCGGTCGGATCAAACTCGAGGTGGTGCCACAGGGGACGTTGGCGGAACGGATCCGGGCGGCCGGCGCCGGCATCGGCGGGTTCTACACACCGACCGGGGTCGGCACGCTGCTGGGTGCGGGCAAGGAAGTCCGGACCATCGACGGTCGCGACCATGTACTGGAGTTCCCGCTGCACGCCGACGTCGCGCTGGTCGCCGCCCACATCGCCGATCGGATGGGAAACCTGGTGTACCGCAAGACTGCGCGAAACTTCGGCCCGATCATGGCGACCGCCGCGACCCTGACCGTCGTGCAGGTGAGCCGGGTGGTCGACATCGGCGAGCTCGACCCGGAATCGGTGGTCACGCCGGGGATCTACGTGAACCGGGTGGTCGCCACCGATCTCGGACCCGAAGAGCCCGGGGTGCCGCGATGACGATCGAGCGCCCCGACGCCGGGCCGCTCGGCCGCGATGCCATGGCCGCGCTGGTGGCCCGGGACATCCCGCCGGGCGCCTTCGTCAACCTGGGCATCGGCCAGCCGACTAGGGTGGCCGACTTCCTCCCTCCGGAACAGGGTGTGGTGCTGCACACCGAAAACGGCATGCTGGGGATGGGTCCCGAGGCGCACGGTGACGACATCGACCCGGACCTGATCAACGCCGGGAAAATCCCGGTCACCGAATTGCCGGGGGCCTCCTACTTCCACCACGCTGACTCGTTCGCGATGATGCGCGGCGGTCATCTCGATGTCTGCGTTCTCGGCGCGTTCCAGGTCTCGGTCACGGGCGATCTGGCCAACTGGCACACCGGCGAACCGGACGCCATCCCCGCCGTCGGCGGCGCCATGGACCTGGCCACCGGCGCCAAGGACGTCTACGTGATGATGTCCCTGTTCGATCGGGCCGGGGCGCCGAAACTGGTTCCCGCATGCAGCTACCCGCTGACCGGACTGGCCTGCGTCAGCCGGGTCTACACCGAACTGGCGGTCTTCGATCTACGCGCGGGCGCTGTCCGGGTGGTCGAGACCTACGGAACCACCGTCGACGAGCTGGCCGCCCGACTGTCCCTGCGCCTGAACGGATCCGCCCCGTGACCACTGGCACGACCCCGACGCTGTTCGACCCGCTGTCGATACGGGGCGTCACCATGCGGAACCGGATGTGGATCTCCCCGATGGCCAGTACTCGTCGGTGGACGGCTTCCCGACCGACTAGCACTTTGTACATATCGGCGGCCTGGCCCGCGGCGGTGCTGGGCTGGTGATGTCCGAGGCGACCTCGGTCACCGCCGCCGGTTGGATCTCCCCGGATGATGCCGGGATTTGGACCGACGAGCAGGCTGAGGCCTACCGGCGGATCACCGGGTTCGTGCCCGGACAGGGTGCGATACCGGCGATCCAGCTCGCGCACGCCGGCCGGAAGGCATCCACGTTCGCGCCCTGGCGAGGTCACAGCTCGGTCCCGGCCGACCAGGAGGCTGGCCGACTGTCGGACCATCCGCAATCCCGTTCGATGACTACGCCACACCGGACGAGCTGTCGGTCGCAGACGTCGTCGTCGCTTTCGCCGCCGCGGCGGCGTGGTTTTCTTCGCCTTGGCTCGAGCGGACGCTGTTTTTCCCGGAAGTCGAATTCAAGGCGCTGGGGGAGCCCACCGACCTCCGAAGCACCGA
>JBPCPG010000099.1:0-5438 GCA_050999445.1 Nakamurella sp.
CCCGACTGACGGTTGACCAGGAATCAAACATATGTTCGAATGAGCACATGCGGTGGAGCAGCCAGGTGATCAGTACCGAGGACGGAACGGCCCTGCCGGGATTGGGTGGGCTCGCCGGGCTGGTCCGTTCCGTGCGGACTCCCGAATTCGCCGGCGTCACATTCCACGAGGTGCAGGCGAAGTCAGCGCTGAACCGGGTGGCCGGTCGTTCGGGGATGCCTTTCCCGTGGTCCATCAACCCCTACCGCGGATGCACCCACGGCTGCGTGTACTGCTTCGCCCGCAGTACCCATTCGTACCTGGATTTCGACACCGGCCGCGACTTCGACACGCAGATCGTTGTCAAGATCAACGCCGCAGAGGTGTTGCGCAAGGAGCTCGCCAGGCCGAGCTGGAAGCACGAACACGTCGCGATGGGTACCAACACCGACCCGTACCAGCGGGCCGAGGGACGGTATCGGCTGATGCCGGGCATCATCGGCACACTGACGGACAGCGGCACGCCGTTCTCGATCCTCACCAAGGGCACCGTGCTGGTCAGGGACATTCCGTTGCTGGCGGCGGCACAACGGACCGTGCCGGTCGGACTCGGAGTGTCCTTGGCCTTGCTCGATCCCGAGCTGCAGGCGGTGCTCGAACCCGGAACACCGACACCAAGGGCTCGGCTCGACCTGGTGCGCCGGATCACCGACGCCGGCCTGCCGTGCGGCGTTCTGGTTGCCCCGCTGCTCCCGTATCTCACCGACGGGACGGAGCACTTGCGTCGGCTCGTAGGAGAGCTGGCCCAGGCCGGCGCGACCGGCGTGAGTGCGATGGCGCTGCACCTCCGCCCGGGCGCCCGGGAGTGGTTCTTCCGGTGGCTGGCCCGGTATCGGCCGGAGCTGGTGCCCAGGTATGAACGGCTGTATGCCCGCGGCGCGACGGCGACTTCGGACTACCGCAGGAATCTGGCCGAGCGGTTCGGGGCGGTTCGCGCGGAGTTCGGGCTCAGCGCGTCCGGTTCACCGATCAGCCGCGGCCTTCCGGGCAACGCGGCAGAGTCGTTCCCGGATGGGAGTGTGGCCACAGCCCGTCCGGCGCCGGCCGAGCAGCTGGTTCTTTTTTGATTTCGCCTCTGACCTCGCGCGGCCTTGGCAGACCGCGCGAGACCCACGTACTCCTCGACCGGTGGTGACCTGCTTACAGGTCGAACTCGGCCGGGGCGATGCCAACGGCATAGCAAGCGTCGCGGACTGCGACTCGCTCGTGCTCGTCGAAGTTTCCATCAGCGCCGCCGATGATGATGCCGATCTGGATCACCGCGCGCGCTTGGTCCGGCTTGGACTTCAGCTTGGCGACAGTTGCAATGGCCTCGACCTTGCCGAAGTCGTAGTCACGCGTCAGCTTGTCGCAGTAGAAATTGAACTTCTTCTGCAGCTCGGCCGGCGGGAAGATCGCGAGCACATCATTGCTGGTGATGAGGGTGGCGGTCTTGCGTCGCTCGTCCGGATCGACGGTGCCGTCGGCGGCGGCGATCAACGCGCACATCGCCATGGTCCCGGCAGCGAATTCCTTGTTCTTGAACTGCCCCGCCTTGGTCTTCAGCGTGCTGTTCATCTCGCTGGTCTTCGTCTTGAGCGAGTCCCAGAATGCCATCGTCGTCCTCCGTGTCGTTGTTCTGCTTGCCATCTTTGTCCCGCTTGCGCAGGTTCGTGCTGGCACCCAGCGGCGCCTCCGGTCAACGCCCGGACCTCCGGTTCAGTTCCCCCGAATCAGCCACCGATGGGTAGCCGGCCGCGAACTGGTCGGACGGACGGAGTCAGCCGGGGTAGCGCTCAGTAGCGCTGGTGGGAGCTGGTGAGAGCTCAGTTGAACTCAGTAGAACTCCGTGGGGTCCACCACGTGGTTCAGCACCTCGCCGTCCAGGAAACGGCGGAGATTGCCGGCGAACAATTCGGCGATTCGGCGATCCTCCGCGTCATTCAGTGCGGCGGTGTGGGGCGCCAGAACGACATTGGGCAGATCCCATAGCAGCGAGTCGGCGGCCAGCGGTTCGACCGCCACGACGTCGAGGTAGGCAGAGCCCAGATGACCGTCCGCCAACGCTGCGATCAGCGCCGGCTCGTCGATCACCGTGCCGCGGCCGACGTTGACGATCACGGCGCCCGGTTTGGTGGCCGCCATCAGCGCCGCGTCGTACAGCCGAGTGGTCGAGTCCGTGCCCGGCAGGGTGAACACGATGGCGTCGGCGCGGTGGACGAGGTCCGGCAGGGCCGACACCGGATGCACCTCATCGACGAATTCCACCGGCCGGCCGGTGCGGTTGACCCCCAGCACCGTCGCACCGATGCCGGTGAGCAGTCGAGCCGTCTCGGCACCGATGCCGCCCAGCCCTACCACCAGCACCGTCTGCTCGCGGACCTGCTTCATGGCCCAGCGGTCCGCCCACGAGTGGGCCGCCTGCAGTTGGCGGAGTCGCGGCAGATCCTTCGCGCCCGCCAGTACGCCGAAGAGCGCGAACTCGGCCAACGGTCCGCCGTGCACGCCGGCCGAAGTGGTGAACTGCACCCGGTCGAGCTCCGTCTTGGACAGGCGCGCTTCCTTCACCGACGCTCCACCACCGGCGGCCATGGTCTGAACCCATCGCAGCTCGGGATTCGCTGCAATCGTCTCCGCGAGCAGCTTCGGATCGACATCGGGTATTCCGTACAGCACGTCAGCTCTGCGGAGTAGCGCCGCAAAGGCCTCCGACTGCGCCGGAGTGCGCTGGTAGGCCGGATCCCCGGCGTGATCTCCCGGATAGCGTTGGGGAGGCAGTAGGTCGTCGTCCGCCAGCACCTGCACCCGCTGATCGACGTCGGTGATCAGGTGCCGAAGATCCGGCTCCAGCGGAGTAGCCAGTACGACGGTCAGCGGGGTGGATGTCGAGGACGTCATGAAGGGTGATTCTTCCCGACAGCGCACCCTGGCTCGTCATCCGGGGGCCGCCGGAGTATCCGCGAGCCTGGGTGCGAACCGCTCGGGCTACTACTGCGCCGCTCGCGTTGCAACGGTCGCGGGCCGACCGATACCCGCGCGGCTGCCTGACGCTCGCTCCAGCCGAGGCCAGACAGCGAAGGCCCTCACCCCCGACTGCGGGGGTGAGGGCCTTCAAGCACCGGGAAGCAGCTCGGGATCAGTGACCGGCGCGGGAGCCCGCACGGGCCGGACGCTCGTGGCCGGGTCCGGAACGGCGCGGACCGGTGGAGGGTCCGGCGGTATGGGTGCCGGTGTCCAGCTGGATCTTCAAGGATTGACCGCTGACCTTCGCATTGGAGATCCGACCGAACGCGGCAGGGGAGATGTGCCCACCGATCTCGACCAGGGAGTAGGTGTCGAAGATGTCGATCCGGCCCAGGTCGCGGCCCGTCAGGCCACCTTCGGCCGTGATTGCCCCGACGATTCCGGCGGGCCGGACACCGTGGGCGTGACCCACCGCAACCCGGTATCGAGGACCGGCCGGAACGGCATCCCGCTTGCGCGGACGGTCCGGACGGTTGATCTCGGCGCGGGAATTGGTGAAGTCGTCCCGGCCACCGTAAGAACTTCCACCGTGTGAACTTCCACCGTGTGAACTTCCGCCGTACGAGCTCGCACCGTGTGAACCACCGCCGTGTGAACCACCGCCGAATGAACCACCGTCCCGACCATTGCCACGGGAATCGCCGCGGCGTGCGCTGTATTCGCCTCCGCGCTCGGGGCGTTCGGCGGCGAACGATGCCGTCGACTGCTTGGGAGCCACAACGCCGTCGTCACCGGCCGCGAGGGCCAGCAGCGTGGCGGCCAGCTCCGCAGCCGTCAGGTCCTGCTGCGACAGGAACGTGGCAACGGCCTGGCGGTAGTGCTCCAGTCGCCCGATGGCAAGACGAACAGCGGCATCCTCCAGTACCTTCGATGCCTTGTGAGCGGCGACATCGGTCTGCGACGGCGGCGTGATCTGCTCGAGCGTCGTTTTCGTGTACCGCTCGATCAGCCGCAGACGGCTCATCTCGCGAGGGGTGAAGAAGGTCAGAGCCTCGCCGGAGCGACCGGCCCGACCGGTACGACCGATTCGGTGGGTGTAGGACTCCACCTCACCGGGAGCGTCGAAGTTCACCACCAGGTCGATCCGGTCGACGTCGAGGCCGCGGGCTGCCACATCCGTTGCGACCAGGACGTCGAGCTTGCCCGAGCGCAGCCGTTCGATGATTCGCTCGCGTTCCTTCTGCGGAACGTCGCCGTTGATGGCAGCGGCGGACACGCCGCGGGCGATCAGCTCGGCACCGACTTCGTCGCATGCGCCCTTGGTACGCACGAACACGATGGTCGCGTCACCCTGGGATACCTGCAGGATGCGGGCCAGCGCATCGACCTTCTCGCGGAAGGGTACGACGGCGTAGGTCTGGCGAATGTTGACGGTGTTGCCGGCCTTCTTCGCGACGGTGATGTCGACCGGCTTGTTCATGTGCCGGTTGGCCACGTTGCGGATCGCCGATGGCATGGTCGCCGAGAACAGCGCCGTCTGGCGGTCTTTCGGTGCGTCCTGCAGGATCCGGTCGACGTCCTCGGCGAACCCCATGCGCAGCATCTCGTCGGCTTCGTCCAGCACGAGGAAACGGATGCCGGTCAGGTCGAGGGTGCCGCGTTCGAGGTGGTCGATGATGCGGCCGGGAGTACCGACGACGACCTGGGCGCCGTTCTTCAGCGCCATCTTCTGCGGCAGAAAGCTCGAGCCGCCGTAGACCGGCACCACCGTCAGTTTGGGCATGTATTCGGCGAAGGTGCCGATGGCCTCGGCGACCTGCATCGCCAATTCCCGGGTCGGCGTCAGAACCAGGGCCTGGACCTGCCGCAATGACGGATCGATGGCGGCCAGCAGCGGCAGCCCGAAGGCCGCCGTCTTCCCGGTGCCGGTCTGCGCCACGCCGGTGATGTCCCGGCCGGCGAGCAGCGGCGGAATGGCCTGCTCCTGGATCTCGGAAGGTGTCGTGAAACCGAGCGTCTCGACGGCCCGCAGCAGAGCGGCCGGGAGGTCGAGCGCTGCGAAGCCGAGTGCAGGCGGCTCTTCCTCGAGCACATCCTGGAACTCGCGGTCCAGGTCGAGTTCGACGTCGGCATCCGTGTCGAGCATTTCCACGTCGGCATCGGTGTCGGCGCGGACCGAGGTGTCGGTGTCGAGCGAGGTGTCGGTGAGCGAGGTGTCGGTGTCGAGCGAGCGGTCGGTGTCGAGCGCGGAATCGGTGAGTGAGGTGTCGTTGTCGAGCGAGACGTCAAGCATCAGGTCGTCGTCGTGTTCCAGGATCGATTCAGTAGTAGTCGCGGACGGGGCAGCAAGGGGCGCCATGGTGGCCAATCACTTCGAGGCAGGAGCTTCGGGAACCCAGCCGGTTGGCGGGATCCGGTCGCAGCCGTCGATTGATGTGACATCCCGGCGAAACTTC
>JBPCPG010000092.1:0-2736 GCA_050999445.1 Nakamurella sp.
GGCGGATCGAACCTTCCGTCCACCGCCGTCCAACCGCCGTCGACCAGTAGCACCGAACCGGTCACGAACGAAGCCGCGTCGGAGGCGAGGAAGACGGCGGCTCCTGCCATCTCCGCAGGTTGCGCCCAGCGGCCCAGAGCCGATCTGCTGGCATAGGCATTCGCCCATTCCGGATCGGCTCGGATCTGACCGGTCAACTCGGTTGCGACAACCCCGGGTGCGATCGCGTTGAAGCGGACTCCAGCCGGTCCGAATTCAGCAGCAGCTGTCCGGATCAGTTGCACCAGACCGGCTTTGCTGGCTGCGTACGCTCCTTGTCCCGGCTCGACCGTCTGTGCCCGAATGGACGAGAAGGCGATGAACGAACCACTTCCGCGTTCCGCCATCGCCGGCCCGAAGGCCCGGAGCAGGGTGAAGACACCGCGCAGGTTCACGCCGATGACCAGGTCGAAGTCGCCGTCGCTGTAGGCGGCCAACGGCTTCCGGATGTTCATTCCGACGGTCGTGACGACGATGTCCGGACAGCTCGTGGACGACAGCGCTTCTACCGATACGCTGTCGGTCACGTCCACGGTCGCCCAATTCCCATCGCAGGCGGCGGCAGTCTCGGTGGCGGTGGCCGGCTCGATGTCGGCGACCGTCACCTGCGCTCCATGGGCATGCAGCGCCTGCGCCACCTCCGCTCCGATTCCGCCACCGCCGACCACCAACGCGGTCCGGCCGGTCAGGTCGAAGAGCGTGCGATGGTCGGTCCGAGGTGCGTCAGCCGGCGGATGACCGGGTGCATCCGTGCGTCCCGCATCCGAGCGTCCCGAGTCCGTCCGTGCGTGCATCCCGGTGGGGTTCGGCGCGGCGGGCAGGGCGCCTTTCGGGCGCGGACCTCGATCCGGGAACGTCGTCATCGTCCGGCAATCGGGCGGATGACGGAGGCTCTGATCACCGAATACTCCGCAACCGCCCAATGTGGACCCTCCCGGCCGATCCCGGAGTCCTTCACGCCCCCGTAGGCCAGGGCATCGGACCGGAATCCGGGCACCTCGTTCACGATCACTGCGCCGACCTCGAGTTCATCGACACTCCGGTGCGCCCTTGCCAGGGAGGTGGTGAACACCGCTGCCTGCAATCCGTATCGGGTTCGGTTGGCGACTTCCAGTGCTTCGTCGAAGGTGTCGACCGATCTGAGCGCCACCACCGGGCCGAAGACCTCTTCGTCCCACAGCTCTGTACCGTCGGGCACATCTTCGACGATGCCGGGACTGATGCAGCGCCCTACGGCCCGGCCGCCCGCCAACAGCACTCCCCCGGCACGCACGGCTGCGATGATCGCGCCCAGCACCCGTTCGGTGGCTCGGGAATCGATCAGCGGCGCCACCCGAACCAGCGGGTCCCGTGGATCCCCGACGATCAGGTCCGCGACCCGATCGAGCAGGAGCTCGCGGAAGCGCCTGGCCACCGCCGACATCACGATGACCCGCTGCACCGAGATGCAGGCCTGGCCCGAGGCATAGAAACCGCCGGAGATCACGGCATCGGCAGCCGCCGTCAGATCCGCGTCGTCACACACGATCAGCGGCGAATTCGAACCCAACTCCAGCAGAGCCTTCCGTGGTGCACAGGCCCTGGCGATGGCATGCCCCACGGCGGCCGAGCCGGTGAAGGACACCACCGCGATCTTCGGGTCGGTCGTCAAAGCCACACCCACCTCGGGACCACCGGTGACGGCCTGTACGGCGGCCGCGGGTGCACCGGCCGCCGTCAGCGCCGCCCGCGCGGCCGACACCAGCCACAGGGTGGCAAGCGGGGTCTGCGGAGCAGGTTTCATGATGACCGGACATCCGGCGGCGATGGCCGGCGCAATCTTGTGCGAAGCCAGCAGCAACGGGTAGTTGAACCCTGTGATTCCCACCACCACACCGGCCGGCCGGCGGGTGTAGGACGCGATCAGCGATTCGGTGCCGGGAAGGAACCCGACCGGAACCGTTTCCCCGAGCGGACGAGCCGGCTCCTGAGCCGCCAGGGACCAGGTGAGGACGCTGCGTGCCACCTCGGTCCGGCAGTCGACGCGCGGCTTTCCGGTCTCCAGGATGAGCAGGTCGGTCAGCTCGTCGGAGTTCTGCTGCAACCAGCCGGTAACCTGCTGCAGCACCGCTGTCCTGGTCGCTGCAGTCATGCGCGCGGTCTCCTTGCGCACCAGCGACGCCGCATTCACGGCGGCCGCGGCCAGGGCCGGGTCGCCGACCGGAGCTGACCCGACGACCGAGTTGTCGTACGGAAAGATCACCGGCGCTCGGTCGGGCGTCACCACCCATGCGTTGCCGATGGGTAACCGCCCTTGCTCGGGCCGGCTGTCGGCCATCACCTGGTTCTGCACCTGATCAGCCACCTGTTCTATCTCGTCGTGTACCGGTGTGGCCTGCCGCCTGTTTTCCTGACGTGCGAGTTCCGCCGGGGGTCAGCCCTGGGCCGAGGGTGCCAGGTCCAGATAACCCGGCCATTCACCGGCTGTCGTCGTCGTCCGCACTCCGGAAAGCAATCCTCGGGCCAACGCCCTGGTGACGACATCCGCAGCGGCGCAGAGAATATGGTGAAATCCGATTTCGTCGGGTGCAGGCCGGGAATTGTCCGAGACCGCGAACAGGGTGTCGCCGTCGAATTGGGTGTGAACCGGATTCAGCGCCCTTGCCAGCCCGTCGTGAGCAGTTCCGGCCATCTTCGTGCACTGTGCCTTGCTCAGAC
>JBPCPG010000150.1:0-4258 GCA_050999445.1 Nakamurella sp.
GGCCAGAGCTGCGCTGCGCGAGCCGGGATGGCCGCTGCGTGCCGCCCGCGAGCTGGGGTTGGCGGCCGACGCCGCTCCGTTTCGGCCCCAATATCGTCGCGCCGGCTGGTAACTTCGCCTTCCTCCAACCCCTTGCGTCTGCAAGCCTGACGGCGCTGATCGAAAGAGGCACTCAGAGCAAGCAGGAGCAGACCGCTGCACTCCCGTGCAGCTCAGATTCGCCGCACTGGCTCCGGGTGCGGGTGAACCCGGTGTCAGGATTGCCGACGCAGGGTCAGGATCGTCCGCGCAGTGGTATCCGGATCAGCACCTCGGTGCCGGGTCCGTCGTCGCGGCGTCGCATGCCGATGGAGCCGAGCAGTTCCGCATCGACCAGGGTCCGCACGATTTGCAGCCCGAGGCCGGCGTCCTTCTCCAGAGAGAACCCGACCGGCAAACCGGCACCATCGTCCACCACCCGGATGTCGAGAGATCGAGCCGAGCGCTCCACTCCGATCAACACCTCCGCGTCCGACCGTGAAACTCGGTAGCCGTGTTCCAGCGCGTTCTGCACCACTTCGGCGAGCACCATCACCAGAGGTGTGGCGAGTTCGGCGCCGATGATGCCGAACGAGCCGACTCGCCGCACTCTCGCCTTCGTCTCGGCCGAGGCCACCTCGGCGACGATGGGTACGAGTTTGTCGACAATCTGATCGAGGTTCACGCGGTCGTCCGGGGACAGGGAGAGGGTGTCGTGCACCAGGGCGATCGACGAGACTCGGCGGACCGACTCCGACAGTGCATGCCGCACACTCTCGTCCTTCGAGCGCCTGGCCTGCAGACGCAGCAGTGCGGCCACTGTCTGCAAATTGTTCTTGACCCGGTGATGTATCTCCCGGATCGTGGCGTCTTTGCTCAGCAAGGCACGATCTCGTCGGCGCACCTCGGTGACATCCCGGACCAGCACCAACGCCCCGGATGGCCGACCCATGGGGCGCAACGGCAGGCACCGGAACAACACGGTGGCCGCCCGCACTTCCACCTCCATGCGCAGACTGCTCCGCCCCTGCACAGCACCGGAGATTCGCCCCGCCAGTTCCGCGGCGTCGAACGGATCGGCGATCAACTTGCGGGTCAGCGTCGCCAGGTCTTCACCCCGAACCGAGCCGGTGAGATTCATCCGGTGATAGGCCGAGAGTGCATTGGGGCTGACATAGACGACGCGGCCGTCGGCGTCCAGCCGAAGCAAACCGTCTCCGGCCCGAGGTCCGGTGTGCATTTCGCCGGTATGCGCCACCGGGGGGAAGGTTCCGTCCGCGACCATCCGGAACAGGTCGTCGGCAGCGTCGACGTAGGCGGTCTCCAGCAAGCTGGCCTCCCGCCCTACGAGGCTTCCGGTATCCCGCGTGACGACCGCGACCACGTCGCTCCCCAGCCGCACCGGAATGACCTCCCGTCGGTGAGTGGGGCTCAGCGGCTTCGGAGCCGGATGCACCGGAATTCCGTTGTCGTCCAGCTCTCCGAGTTCGAAGTCCGTCACGATCTCGCCGCGCTTCCACGCTCGGACGAGCAATTCGACCTCGGCGGCCTCGGCGCGGGCGTTCACCATGTCGTCCAGATGTGCGGTCGTTCCAGTGGTCGGTCGTACCTGGGCGACACAGACCCACCCGGCATCGTCGCCGTTACCTGACCCATGGGCGTCGAGTCCGCCGCCGATGACCTGTGTGGGCTCGACGCCCTCGGACTGGACCCAGAGCAGTAGGTCGGAGAAGGAAAGGTCGCCCAGCAGTTGCCACTCCGACACGAGTCCCTGCAGATGCGCCACAGCGGCCCCGGACAGAGCGGTGTGCTCTGCCAGCAGATCCGAAAGCGTGCTCAGGAGATCTCGGCGATCAGATCGCCCTCCTGGACGACCTGGCCCTCGGAGACCGCGAGAACGGAAACCACCCCGTCGACCTCGGCAATCACGGGAATCTCCATTTTCATCGACTCAAGAATCACCAGGGTGTCTCCGTCGGAGACGCTGTCGCCGACGGCAACCACGATCTTCCAGACATTGGCCACCATCTCGGCGCGGACTTCCTCGGCCATCGGCGTTCCTTCCATTCGCGGAATCGGCGCCCTGAGCCGCGCGCCGTTGTCCAACTGACGAGAAATTGTCGTAAATCATGAGAAATTTTCGTAACGATGGAAAATCGTCGTACTCATCCCGGTCCGACGGTCTTGCTCGACTGCCGCCCATCCTCGCACGCCGGGACGACACCCCCGGTGCTGGCCGGGCGTCACCCGTGGGCGGGCGCCCGGCTCATTGGCGAGGCAAGGGCCGCCGACATGGCAAAATGAGTAGGACGCTGCTCCACACGGGGTTGGCGGCGGCAGATAACACACACTTTTCCTGGGAGTTCAGATGAGCAAGCGCGGTCGCAAGAGGAAGTCTCGTAAGAAGAACGGCGCCAACCACGGCAACCGTCCGAACGCCTGACGTTCGGACTGCGTATTGTATCCGGTTGTTGCGCAAGGCAGCTCGAGTAACAACCGAGTGGACGGGCCCGGTCGGTAACGTCCGGGCGCCACTCACGCCATGGGTGTGACTGTGCTTTCCTGACAGTCACCATGCTTTCCCGACAGTCACCGTGCTCTCCCGACGGGTCCGTCTACAAGCGCCGGCAGCTCGGTGGACCCGTCCCTAGCGTTCCCGCGTCGTGGCGACAGTAGTCACCGTCACCTGGTCAGTCACCGTCACCTGGTCGAATCCTCTTGGGCCAACCGAGGACACCGTCACTGTGGATGCGATGACGGATTGGAGGCGGGCGGCCAACCGCTCGCGCAGTTGTTCCGGTGCGCGATCGCCTCCGCACTTGTTGTGCAGGAGCGCCTTCAATTTCTGGTCGAGGTTGGCTTCCTCCAGGCACGGCTCGCACCCGTCAAGGTGCGCCTCCACCCTGGCCCTGTTCTCGGGGTCCATCTCGTCATCCAGGAACAGCCACACATCCCGCAGCACCCCAGCACACTCGATGTCTTCGGATCCTCCGCCTGCCATCGATCACACCTTCTTCACGTTGGTCGCGGATTCGCGCAGAAGCCCACGCTCGGTCGCGTAGTCGGTGAGCAATTCCCGCAGCTGGCGGCGACCGCGATGAAGACGGGACATCACCGTGCCTAGCGGAGTGCCCATCATTTCGGCAATCTCTTTGTAGGCGAATCCCTCGACATCGGCGAGGTAGACCGCCAACCGGAAGTCCTCGGGGAGCTCCTGCAATGCCTCTTTGACATCGCTGTCGGGCAGCCGGTCCAGTGCGTCCATCTCCGCGGAGCGAAGCCCGGTCGAGGTATGAGACTCGACGGCAGCCAACTGCCAATCGGTGATCTCCTCTGTCGGCGAGACCTGCGGCTGGCGCTGCTTCTTGCGGTAGCCGTTGATGTAGGTGTTCGTGAGAATGCGATACAGCCACGCCCGGAGGTTCGTGCCCTGCGTAAACGATTTGAAGGCGCCGAACGCCTTCAGATACGTCTCCTGCACCAAGTCTTCTGCGTCAGCCGGGTTTCGCGTCATCCGCATCGCGGCCGCGTACAGCTGGTCGAGGAAGGGCATCGCCTGCTGGGTGAACCGGTCGGAGATTTCCCGCTCGCCCCGTTGGACCTGCTCGGCGTCGCCGCGATCCGCAGAGGTGGAGTACCTCACCCCGACTCCTGCTGCAGCGGTTTCCGCGGCACTCTCAGCTTCCGCCGTGAGTTCGATATCTGTCGCCACCAGCGCCCTCGTCCCTGCCGTCCCGCCCAAGTTTCGGGCATGGAAGCCTTCGGCTCCCCTGGCTCGTGAGGGTACGCCGGGCAGAGCTACCTTCGGTCGTCGTGCTGTCGCCTGGTCGAAGTGGGTACGCTTCAGCACCTCAGATATCGCCATCGGCCACCTACCTTTCGCGACTTCCAACATCGGCAGCGACATCGCTATTCCGCTTCAGTGGCTGGTCCGCCGGCGCTCAGCGCAGTGCAGACCTGGCCCAGCCCGGCGTGGGTTCGACATTCTGGTTCCTGACGAAATCTTGCGACGGGGATCGGCGCCCAGGCGTGCGCAACCATCACGCGCACCCGATAATCTGCGTCGATGGCCGGAGCACCCACCCCAGCGATCGCCGCTCTGATCAGAGCAAAGATCGGTCACACGGTCCGCACCTACGATCATGACCCGCGGGTGAAGGCCTTCGGTGACGAGGTCGTCGCGGCGCTCGGCCAGGATCCGGCCAGGGTGTTCAAGACTCTGGTGGCTTCGGTGGACGGG
>JBPCPG010000250.1:0-8031 GCA_050999445.1 Nakamurella sp.
AGGAACGAGGTAGGTGGTGATGCCGAGTCGACCAGCAGGCATGCGCGACAAGGCATATGCCCAGGTGGCAAATGCGAGCGTGGTTGGGATCAAGCCCAGGTAGAGCATTCCGGCGATGCCGCCCACGCTCGCTCCGTCCAGATTCGCGAACAACCGGCCGGCGAACGGCGAGCACGCCACAGCTCCGATCACGCAGGCCATTTGGGTGACCTGCAGGCCAGGTAGCCGGCCCAATAAGGATTTCTGGGCGGTCACCCCGACCGCCCAGGCAGCGGCCGCGGCCAGGCAAAGCAGAACTCCTTGCAGATCGGCCGTACCGCGGCTGGTGCTCGCCACTCCGATCAGAACAGCTCCCCCGAAGGCGATCACCGCGCCGATCAGCAACCACCGCTGGAACCCTTCGCGCAACAGCCAGCCGGCAAGCAGGGCGATCAGGATGGGGCCGATGTTCACCAGCATCGCGGCTGTTCCGGCATCCAGCCGCTGCTCCGCCGCGTTCAGCGCCACGTTGTAGAGGCCGAACCACGCCACTCCGACCACGACGACCAGGCCCCATTCTCGCGCGTTCGGCCGAACCCAGCTGCGCCGTACCGCCACCCAAGCAGTCAGTGCCGCGCTCCCGATCAGCAGCCGACCGAGCGCGAGAGCGCCGGGGTCGAACGAAGCGCGGACGCTGCGGATCGCAACGAACGCGGAGGCCCAGGCGAAGACGGTGACCGCGATCGCTCCCACCACTGGCGTCAGGAATCGCCGCGCCGGGCCGCCGCCGGCGATCGATTCGAGCGTGCGGGCCGCGGCTGGTCGGGAGGTCATACCAGGAACCATAGGCAGCCGATGGTTCGGTGTGGGCCGAACCATCGGCCGTCGTACTGCACTCCCGCGCGTCGTTCCTTGTCCGGGTGCTCCGGGTGCTCCGGGCGCTACTCGCGACCGGTGGCCTCGCCCGACGCCTCCGAGTCGGCGATCGAATCACCGCGGCCGGCCAGATATCTGCCTGCAGCGTTGACGCAGGCTGCCGTCGGCACTGCCAGCAGCGCTCCCACGATCCCCCCGACGATCACACCCGTGGCGATGGAGACCGCGACAGCCAGCGGATGGAGATTGACCGCGCGGCCCAGCAGAACCGGCTGCAGCACATGAGCTTCCAGTTGTTGGACGGCGATCACGACGGCGAGCACGATGATGGCCTTCACGAGCCCCACGGTGACGAGAGCGACCAGTACCGCAACGATGCCGCTGGCAAGGGCACCGACGATCGGAATGAACGACGAGAGGAAGACGAAGGCCGTCAATGGAACGAACAGCGGAACCCCGAGGACAACCAGGCCAAGGCCGATGCCGACGGCGTCGACGAACGCCACTGCCACCGTCGCCCTGACATACCCGGTGAGGGTCGCCCAGGCCCGGTCTGCCGCACCGGCGATCTTCGAACGTGCTCGCGTCGGCGAGAGACGCACGATCCAACGCCAGATCTTCTCGCCGTCCCGCAGGAAGAAGAACAGGATGAACAACACCAACACCAAACCGGTCAGAATGCGCCCGACCGACGAGGCCGTGCTCAGCGCGCCGGAGGTGAACGAGTCCTTGTTCGCGATCACAGTCTTCTTGATCGTGTCGGTCGCCGAAGTGATCTGGGTGTGGGAAAGCTTGAGCGGGCCGGTAACCAGCCACTGCTGCACCTTGTCCAGACCCGTACTGACCCGATCGGCGAGATCGGCTGCGCCCGAGACGAACTGCCGGATGACCAGTGTGATGATGCCGGCGACCACCAGCAGGCCACCGACGAAGACGCCGATCGCAGCCAGATTGGGCTTCCAGCCGTGTTTGATCAGTAGGCGGCGCACCGGGCTCAGAAGTGCCGACAGCAGCAGGGCGATGACGATGGGGATCGTGATCTCGGATAGGTAGCTGACCCCGTAGTAGACGACCGCCGCTGCTGCCACTACCACCAGCAGCCGCCACGACCAGTCCGCGGCGATCCGCATCCCTGGAGTCACGGTGTCGGTCGTGACCGTGCCGGTCTTGACCGTGTCGTTCGTGATGGTGCCGGGCGTGCCCGTGCCGGGCGTGCCGGTGCCGGGCGTGCCGGTGCCGGGCGTGCCGGTGCCGGAACTCGCACCGCGGCCAGCGTCCGTCGAAGGGGTGCCGTCGCCGACGGGAAGCGGCTGACCGGCGGAATTCGGCTGGATAGCGCCGGGCGACGCCGGTCCCGGCTCGGCGCTTGGTCTTGATGGGGTGCTCACTGCAGGCTCCTTCGTGATGATCCGGACACAGCTACCCTCAGGTACCCCGAGCATGGCGGTGCGGACCGAACCTACGCGCCGCAGGTGTCCGGGCATTTTCAGAACAGGTGCAAAGAGGTGAGCAATCCGACGATCACGGGCGCCAGGCCGAGGCACAGGAAGGCCGGCAGGAAGCAGAGTCCGAGTGGCGCGGTCATCGCCACACCGGCCCGACCGGCCGACCGCTCCGCCGAGTCGGCCAGTGCTGCTCGCAGGATGACAGCGTGCTCGCGCACCGCATCGGCGAAACCAGCGCCGACAGCCGCCGATCGCCGAGCGGCCGCCGCCAGTGACGTCAGATCGGGATGCTGCTGCGCCGATCGCCATGCGATTTGCGGATCGGCGCCGAGCAGAAGCAGCGCTGCCACCGCGTCCAGCAACGTGATCGGATCCTCGTTCACCGGATCCGGACGGGCGAGGGCTTCGACCCTGGGGCCTGCGTCGGACTCGCCCGGTACCGCTAGCAACGCCGCACCCACTGACATGCCGGCGTCCAGACACGCGGCCAGAAGGTCGCAGTGAACGGCCAACCGGCGACGGTCGACCGCCCGGTCGGCGTTGCTGCGCCGCTGGGGAATACGAATCGAGGCAACTCCACCGGCGATCGCGAGGACCACGGCGACCCACCACGGCCACGCCTGCAGCAGCACATCGGAGGCCAACAACCCCACCGCGATGACCACTGCCCGGCGCGAGCGAGGTGACAGTCGACCGCGTCGGACGATGCCGGCAGGAGCGGCCGATGGCGTGGAAGGGAGCGCCGACGAGTTGGGTACCGCGAGCAATGCGGCGGCAAGACAGATGAAGACGGACAGCGACAGCGGGCTCATCCCCGGACGATTCGCGCGGTCCAGGCCAATCCGGCGCAGGTCAGGCAGCAGCCGACCAGCAACAAGAGGTGCCCCACTCCGGTGTCGAACAGTACGTGCAGCGGATCGGCGCCCATGCCGGCCCCGAGCAGAACGCCGAGTACGGGAAGAACTGCGAGCACGTAGCCGGACACCCTTGGCCCGGACACCTGCGCATCGCGCTGGCTTCCGGCACGAATGCGATCGGCCAGATCGATCGAAACGGTCTCTATCAGGGCCGCCCAGGGCACGCCGTAGCGAGCCGACACGGACCAACCGCCGGCCAGCCGGCTCACCACCTCCGCGCCGACGTCGCGACCGTGCTGACGTGCCGGCAGGTGCGGCTCCTTCGACGTGATGGCGTGCCGCGCAGGTCTTGCGCCGCGCCGACGCTCGGCGCCGACGGCCCGTTCAGCGCGGACGGCCGGATTCCCGGCGATCTCGACCGCCAACTCCTGCAGCACCCGTGCCGCAGCTCCTCGGTGGGTAACCGCACCGGCCTGGATGGCCGCGGCCGGTGCGGCGCCTGAGCGCACTTCCCTGGCCAGGGTCCGGGTCGCGGCCAGCAGATCGGCGAGGTCGCGCTGCCGCCGACGGTGGAGCAAATCGGATCTGACCAGGACGGCGACCGTGGTGGCGACAAGCGCGGCAGACAGGCCGACAAGCAGTCCACCGACCACCATCAGCGAAAGTGCCGCGCCCGCAACCAGCCAGATCATCGCCCGGCCACTGCCCGCCACTCGACCGCGTGACAGCCGCCGGCCTTTCGGCCGGGGCGCCGCGCCAGGGAACGACGAGCCGGCGGGCCAACAGAGGAGCCCGGATGCGACCAGTATGCAGATCACCACGGCTGCACCACACCGCGCGGCTCCAGCGCCTCCCGGAGCATCGTCATTCCGGGCTCCACAGGAGCCCCGAGCCGGACCGCCGGAACGGCGACGACGAAGCCGCTCTGCTCCCGGGTCAGTACGGCGATCTCGGCCAGCACGCGACCCGATGCCGTCCGCCGCATGTGGAAGACCACCCGCACCGCACCGGCCAGCTGAGCGTGCAGGGCATCCCTTCCCATCCCGGCCGGCGCCGCCAACGCCTCCAACCGGGCGGGCACCCCGGCGGCCGTATTGGCGTGGACGGTTCCGGCGCCACCATCGTGTCCGGTGTTCAGCGCAGCCAACAGGTCGACGACCTCGGCGCCGCGGACCTCACCGACCACGATGCGATCCGGCCGCATCCGCAGTGCCTGCCGCACCAGCGCCCGCATCGGGATCGCTCCGGCTCCCTCGACGTTTGCCGCCCGGGCCACCAGCCGGACGACATGGGGATGTACCGGGCGAAGCTCTTCGGCGTCTTCGACGGTCACCAGCCGCTCATCGGGGTCGACGGCCGCCAGCAGGGCTGCCAACAAGGTCGTCTTGCCCGAACCCGTGCCGCCGGAGACGAGGAACGCCAGCCGGCCCCGGAGTATCGCGTCGATGACCGGAAGACTGTGACCAGGCAGGGTTCCGGCTTCCGCGAGGGCCGGCAGGTCGTGTCTGGTCGGCCTGAGCACCCGCAGGGAGATGCAGGTGCCGGATGCCGCGACCGGAGTGATCACCGCATGGAGCCGGGTGCCGTCGGCGAGCCTTGCGTCGACGTAGGGCTGGGCCTCGTCGAGCCGCTGCCCGGCGGAGCTCGCCAACCGCCGCGCCAACCGTTGCACGGCGGCCTCGTCGGCGAAGGTGACCCGAACACGCTCCCATCCGCCCCCGCGGTCGACCCGCACGTCATCGGGTGCGTTGACAACGACATCGGTGGTCCGCACGTCGGTCAACAATTCGGCCAGCGGCCCCGCTCCGATCAACTCTCGTTGCAGTGCTCTGATGAGCTTGAGCATCTCGGCGTCGGTGATCAGGACCGAGGTCTCGGCACGAACTGCGCGCGCCAGCGCCGCTCCAGTGGGTTCGCTCCGCTCGTCGGCGAGCCGCCGTTGGACGCTGGCGATCAGCTGCTCGCTCAAACCGATCACCGATGGCGGCGAGCCGGTCATGCGGAGTCCGGGTCCAGCCGGTCGAGCACGGCGGTGGCAGCTCGGACCAATGGACCTCGGGTGTCGGTGCCCGGGGCACGTCCATTTTCCAGATCCCGGGCCAGGAACGGTTGCGGTCGCATCCAGGCGAGCACCGGAAGCCCGAGCGCCGCACCGATGTCGTGCGCACCGATTCCTCCCGGCGAGGGCCCTCGGACGACCAACTCGGGCCGGGCGCCGAGTTCGGTCAGCCGGTGGGAGATTCGAGCGGCGGCAAAGCACCCGCGAACGTCGGCAGTGGTCACCAACACCACCAGGTCGGCCTTCTCGATCACCCTGTCGCCGGCCTCCGTCGGGTGTCGGGGCAAGTCGACGATGGTCAGATCACCGGCTCGTCGACCAGCCGCCAGAACCACATCGACAACCTCGCCGGGGATGTCGCGGGCCGCGGACCTGCCCTGACACAGCACGGCAACCTTGCCCCTGCCAAATGGTGCGCTCGGTAACGCCCGGTGCAACGCGTCCGGCGGGAGCCGACCGGACGGCCCCACCAGCTCATCCCACCGGATGCCGCCCTGATCTTCGATTCCGAGCAGCACGTCAAGACCCGCTCCCCACTGGTCGCAGTCGGCCAGCACCACTCCCCGACCGGCCCGCTGCGCTGTTGCAGCGAGCGCGGCGGCGAAAACGGAGGCACCGGCGCCGCCACAGGCGCCCACGACCGCGATGGTGTGCCCATCGCCCGACCCGCCGGCCAACGTCGCGGACAGCAGCTCGACCAGCACGTCGTCGTCGTCTCCCAGAGTGACCGTGCGCTCCACGCCGAGGCGCAGGCAGAGCTGCAGAGCGCGCGCTCCCGGCTCGGATCTACTGACTGCGACAACCCCGGGGCGCTGCACCATCTGTGCCGCCAAGGCAGCCGGGATCAGTTCGGCGTCCAGAAGCACCAGCGCCGCAGATCGCCAGGCCGTCCTGGCACCCGGATCGACACCGTGCGCCACCTCGACGCCGGCGGCCGCGGCCACCCGCAGCAAGTCGTCGAGCATCGCGTCGTCATCGGTGACTATCAACGGTCGGGCATCCATCTGGCCATCCCCTTCGCCGGTCGCAGCATGCGCCGCGGACAAGCACTACCGGCGATCCGAACGATCCCGGCGCGCTCAGTTGACCTTCCGCCCGACAGGAATGCCCACCGCCGGTTCGCGGATGTGGAGGGATTGCGGGTGTGTGGACAACATCGTCTTCCCGGCGACAGTCCGCGGACGTCTCGCCGGCGCCAGGGACAGGACAGGGCGGGACAGAGGCGACAGGGGCGACACCGGGAACGGCAGGCGAAGGGCGATGCGCTGCACCGAAAGGCGGCCCGCGGACACCCAGCGGCCAAGCGAGTCGGCGAAGATCTGGTCGCGAGGAGAAGGTAGGGGCGGCCCCCGCCAGGGGGGAGGCGGGGGCCGCGGGGGTTCAGCTCCGGGGGGTTGAGCTGAACCCGGTGGTCGACTCCCGGGGGGGTGGGAACCGACAGCTTTACTGTAGACCGCGAGGCGGGCGTCGTCACGTCCGCGTGGACGGGAAATCGCAGCTTCGAAGACGGAAAAACAGAAGATTACCCATTCGGCCGTATCAGCTGAATCGGTAAGGTCGTTTCGGCTTCGTTCCAGGCCTTGTCGAACGCTCCGGATAGCGGTACGAATGACCTACGAACCCCCGGGGCGGCCAGGAACTGTGGTGGAGGAGAAACCGCCGTTCACCCGCCCAGGAGCTTCCCACTCGGACCCCGGTACTCAGTCACCGCTATGAACCGCGAAGGGTACGTCGTAGGACCTCGCGCGACGCTCGCGCAGTCCGCTAACGATGAGTGTGGTGATGCTTGATAGTCGGTCAGCCCGAGTCGACGGCGCCTCGTCGGAAGACGAGGCGCCGTTCCACGTCTGCGGCGACCCACGACCGGTGGTGCGCCGACCCGATCAGCTCGCCGGCCCGATCAGCTCGCCGCCTCCGCGATCGAACCGCCCTCGCGAGCACCGGCCACCAGAGCCGAGCACACTGCCATGATCCATCCGGGAACATCGTCCCCGTTGGCGAAGCCGGCCACCGCCCGGGGGTAGGCGCTGCCGTCGCGCAGATGTCCCACCTCGGGCACGGTCAATCCGTGCGGATCCAGTCCCGTGCTGATCATGGTGAGCCTGGCGGCGGCCCTGGCCACCACACCGTCAGCCGACCCGAACGGCGACATGCCGAGTACCTCACCATGAACGATCGCCACCATGATCGGCGCCGGCCAGGGTGCGGCCAGCGTCATCTGCGCCAAACCGGCCAACCGTACCGACAGGTCGGGGCGGGTGTTGTCGGGGCGGCCGAGCGATGAACCGGCGACGAGGTCGGCCGCGGCCAACGTGTGCAGGCGGGCCAATGCCTGCAGCGGTGCCCGCTCCCAGATCGGCACCAGCGTTCCCATCGCGGCAGCCACTCGCAATGCGCCGGCCAGCACCGGATCACCGACGGTTTCCGACTCGGGAGCGAGTTCGGCGCGACCACCGTCGAGCACCGCCGAGGCCCGTGCAGCTCGCACGCTGGCAGCGGCCGACGTCCGTGGCCAGCCCCGGCGATTGGCCGGGTGCCGATGGACTTCTTCGATGGCACTTCTCGCCGCCGCCACTGCGTCGGCGACACCCGGGAGGACGGCCAGGTCCGGCCATCGAGCTGCAGTCACGGACCCACGGTATCGACCTCGACACCGCCGCGCTGCCGGAAAACACCACCCGCCCCTTTCCCGACGACGGCAGCCCGGATAGCGTTCAGGCGGCAGTCGCAGGCGCCGTACTGCCGAACAGGTCCACCATCCGACAGCGTCGTCAGGGAGAATCTCGCATGGGTCAGCCCGACGAAGACCAGGTCC
>JBPCPG010000289.1:0-4521 GCA_050999445.1 Nakamurella sp.
CGGGCTTGGTGTCCTCACCAGGTGCGAGGAGCACTCGTCCACCTGACATTCCCGAGCCGGACATGAAGGGCCGACTCCGGCTCGTCCAGCGGCCGGTATCCGCCGCGGGCCGATTCCGGCTCGTCCAGCCAACGCAGACCGACGGCGAGTTCCACCACCGACGATCGCCCGGGCCAATCGGCCACGTCCACGCTCACCCGGTTCCAGGCAACCGGTAACGGTCGAATGGTCGCGTCACGCTGGGTACCGTCGGCGGAGGTGACTCTGAGCGTGGGCAACACTCTGCGGCCAACGACATCGGGAAAGCACAGGTCCAGTTCGGCCGAAATGAATTCGGCTGCGCCCAGGTCCGCGGGCTGCGGCAGTACGAGCCTGGTCCAGGCGGACTGCCCGGGCGCCAGCGACGCCGTGCTGATCGCGAGAACATCGCCCGGAATCGGACCGTGGTAGACCGGTTCACACAAGTAAGGACCCGAGATCACTTCTGCCGCACCGCCGTCCGGCGGTATCCAACCGCCCCGGGCGTCTGTCGGCCAGCCGCCTCCGACGGTCGCCCTGGCGATTCGCCGAGCGACCCGATCGCGGCTGCCCACCGTCACTTCGGCCGTCGCGTTCGGCGCCGCACCGACAGGCGGCGTGACCCGCAGGCCACCCGGTTCCAAGGTGGCCGACCAGCCCTGGCTGATGGCGACAGTCCAATCGTCATCTGCATCGGGCAGGAAGATCGACGTCACCGTGCCGACGCCGATCGGGACGTCGTCAAGGCTGCCGATCGCCGGCTTCGCCTTGTGCCGCGGCACATTGCCGGTCTGCAGCCGGTATTGCCCCGGTTCGAGCAACAGGTCCGTGCCGTCCCAGCGCGCGAACGCATGCTCCTCCGGCGACCGTCCGTCGACGAGCAACCCCTCCCCCGGGAGCGCCAGTACCGCTGTCGTTCCCGTCGGTACCACCACCGTGGCGCTCAACTCACCACCGGTGACCGTTGCTTCGAATCGGATCAGACCACGCACCGTCCGCCTGCTGAAGCTCACCTGCCGGATCGGACCGATCAGCCACGGCGCGATCCGGAACCGGCGCCAGCCCGGCGATTCCGGAGTCAGCCCGGCGACAGCCGTCCAGGCCCACGCCGCGAACGGCGCGGCCAGACCGATGTGGTCCAGCGAGGCGACACCGGCGTTCTGATCGTCGATCCACCAGGTCTCCCAGAAAGTGCCGGGGCCATCGACCAGCATCGAACCGATACCGGGCTGCTCGCCCTGATGAACAGCGCGTAGCAAAGCTTCGTTGCCGTCCGCAGACCGACCGAGAACCCTGACCAGAGACTGGGTTGCGGAGAATCCGGTAGAAACGCGATCACCTCGCGAGTGCATGTCCGCCCTGATCCGGTCGAGCGCAGAACGCTCCTGGGCCGGGTCGGCGAGTCCGGACGTGACCGCACGGGCCAGCGCGCCCTGGCTGCCGTTCGCCCAATTCCCGGTGGCCGGGTCACCCAGCACATTTTGCGCAGAGGTGAGAAGTTCGTCGGCCTGCGCCCGCCGTCGGTTCGACTCCCTCTCATTTCCCAGACCGGCTTCCATCTCGGCGAGTGCGCGCAGCGACACCAGGACGGCTGCCGTCTGCAGCAGAACCGGCGGCGTCCGTTCCGGCGCCAGCCAATCGGCGCCGAAGCTGATCGCCGTGCGGCGGACAACCCCGTCTTCCACGGTGCCGACCTGCCAGTCGCACCAGTTCCGCATGGCCGTCAAGTTTTCCGCTACCAGATCGAGGTCGCCGTTGGAGAACCACTGCTGCCAGGGAAGTTCGGTCATTGCCGCACCCCACACCGGATCCGCCGGCTGCAGCTCCAGCTCGCCCAGCAGTTCCGGGCTGACCCCGAGGATGCCGCCGTCGGGGCGCTGGTCGGCCACCACGTCACCCAGCCAATGGCGGTAGACCCCGGACATGTCCAGATGGCTGAACGCGGCCTCGGCCGACGCCGAGGCGTCGCCGGTCCAACCGGCCTGCTCCCGGGTCGGACAATCCTCGGGATGCGCATGCGTGTTATTGCGTTGACCAGCGACCGCCATGGCGACCAGCTGATCGAGCAATGGGTCGTCGCTGGAGAATTCGCCGGTCTGCTCGAGATCGGAATGCAGCACCCGTGCGGTCACCGCCACCTCTGCGTCGGCAGGCAGCCCCCGGACCTCTACATAGCGGAAACCGTGCACCGCGAACCACGGCTCGACGACGTTGCGACCTTCGACGCAGGTCAACGCGACCAGTTGCCGTTCCTGGTCCCGGTCCCACGGCAGTCGGATGTTCAGCGTGTCGACATAGCCGTCCCCGCCGATCTTCTCGCCGTGGACGACGACGACCCGCGTCCCGTCTCGAGCATCGCCGATGCTGACCCTGGATCGGGCGGCGACGTTTCGTCCCAGGTCGAACACAAGTCGGTCGGGTCGCATCCGGCGGCCTTCGATCTCCTCCACAACGATCACCGGTGGCCCGGCGTCGGGGGTCACCGCTATCTCTGGATGCAGAACCGACACCGCTTCCCATTCGTCGGTCGGGAAGCCCGGATCGGTCCAGGAATCGCTTCTTCTGGCGTCCCGCTCCTCCAGGCGAAAGGGCACGTCATGGATCACCGACGTCGGCCCGGTCTTCCAGTCCTTGTTCGTTCCGACCACGGTGAGCTGACCATCCGCGTTCTCCAGAACCAGTTGCGCGATGGCACGGACATCGGTCAGTGCCTGCGCGTAGTGGCCGATTCCGGCAACCAACGCCAGCACTTGATCCCCGACCCCCAGCTGATCGGTCACGTCATAGCTGCGCGAAACCGATCGGGACAGCGTGGTGCTGGACGGTTCCTGGGAATCCGGGTTGACGGTGAAGCCGTTCAGAACCACCCGGAGCAGCCCGTGGCCGGCGAAGTGGAGGTAAGCCCTGACCGGCACCTCCGGCACAGTGAACGTCAACCGCGCTGCGTGGGTCGGCGGAATTCCGATCCATTGGCCGGTCCAGTCGTCGGAGCAGAACGGCCCCGCGGTCAATTCACTCGGCTCGGCCCAGGGCGACAGGTCGCCATTCTCGTCCCATACCCGGACTGTCCAGATCAGCGCCGAGAATGGTGGCAGATCGGCGCCACCCCAGCGAACGTGCGCATTCTCGACCGAATCGACCCGACCGGAATCCCACAGGGTCGGCCGCGCCCTCTGGTCGATGCCTTTCGCGGCCGCTGCGATCTGATAGGCCATCTGCCGGTGCCCCTGACGGTCCACCGGTACCACCCAGGAAAGCCTGGGACGGGGCGTCAAGGCGACCGCAAGTGGCCGACCCGGAAGGCTCGGTCGGCTGGCGTGGTCCTCGGCATGCAGGCCGATGGGCGCTCCGGACCGCCCGGGGTCGACCGGGTCGGCGGAAGAGGTAGAGCGTGGCGCCTCGTCAGGCACGGAAATCACACCGATCTGCGCTTGTCTGGTGATTGCGGCGGCGACCGCTTCGAAGTGGCGGCTCGGAACTCATCGGAGCCGTTCTGAAAAGCCCGCCATGCGGGAACGTTCGGGCCGGACGAGCCGGGCCTTTCCATCGTGAGCCTCCCCAGCCCGGTGCGTCAACCAGGCCAGGGCCGGATCGAGAAAATTGCCACAAATGGCCGGTCCCAGGCTTTCAATGGGAACATTCATGGTTTCGGAAATCCGGGTGCGGCAGTAATCCGGGCGCGAAACTTTTTGGCTTCGGCTTCGGTCTGATTGAAGATATCGTCCACCGGCAGCAGTGCCGTCCGCGAGGGACGATCATCGCTGCACAGCAGCTGCGGCCCGCGGAAGGACCTGACGGTCCCGTCGGTCTCCCGACGCTCGAGCATCGGAATCGTCACGGTGACCGTCCGTTTCTCAAAAAGCTCGAACGTGATGCTGCGGTGCGACGTACTCGCGATGGTGTCGATCGAGAGCTGTTCAGGTCCGACCCACGGCGGCACGTGGAACTCCACCTGAACCGGCCTTCCCTCCGGCGTCCGGGTGGCGGTGAGGACGACATTGCCATTGTTCGGATAATCAGTCGCCATCAGCAACTCCACCGAACCGGATGGATCCTGGATCTGCATCGAATGAAAGAAATCGATATTCAGTCGATTCGTTCCGACCGGACCGAATCGAACTCCGCCGATCCTGGCCTCCACCAGCCCGATCGCGCCGCGCATGGTGCAGCACCAGGTAGCCTCGTATTCTGCGGTGGTCAGCCAGGGCTGGTCCGGCAGAGTAACCGAGTCGAGGCCGAATCCCCCGTTCGGCCGCTGCGAGTGGCCAAGACCGTTGATCTCGATGCGGTGGGCGTCGTCCAGGTATTCGACGTTGCCGGTTGCCCACCACAGCCCCCGGGCCAGGAGGAAAGTGTCGACCATTGCGCATGGCTCGGTCCAGGAATCGGGCCGGCCGAACCAATTGAAGGTGGCGTCGTTCAACGTACGACCGTTGCGCCGATAGGTCTGATACAGCCGTCGTGCGGTGTTCAGGGCCGCATCGCTACCGGTGAGAACGGCAT
>JBPCPG010000294.1:0-6914 GCA_050999445.1 Nakamurella sp.
TCGAGCACCGGCATGTCGGGGGGCACGATCGTGGTGGTGCTACGTCCATCGAGGATGACGGTGACCTCCGCGCCGGGTCCGGCGCCCGCATCCTCGTGACGGGTCTGCGCAGGCGGCTCGTCGCCGACGTAGAACAGCTCCCGATGGATCCTTTCCGACGGGACACCGAATCCGGTCAGTACGTCGATGGCATCGGAAACCATGCCGAACGGTCCGCACAGCCAGACGTGGTCGATCTCCGCGATCTCGACAGTGGCCGGGAGCAGGCGGCGCAGTCGATCTGCATCGAGTCGGCCGCTGAACAACTCCACCTCCTGTGGTTCGCGGGACAACACGTGCACCAACCGCATCCGCGCCGGATGCGCATCCTTGAGGTCGGCGACATCGTCGGCGAACATCACCGAGTCGCTCCGGCGATTGCCGTAGATGAGCGTCACGGTCGAGTTCGGGTGGGCGTCGAGCACCGAAGCCGCAATGGACAGCATCGGCGTGATGCCCGAACCGGCGGCGATCAGCAGATGTCGACCCGGTGCCGTCAGTGCCGGGCTGAAAGAGCCGGCCGGAGCCTGTACGTCGATGAAATCGCCCACCCTGACCTGATGGATGAGCCAACCGGAGACCGCCCCTCCGGCGACCTCTCGCACACCGATCCGAGGCGGGCGCCCTGCCGGTGCGCAGATCGAGTAGGAACGGCGCTCGTCGCCGCGCCTGAGAGTCAGGGACTGGCCCGGCGCGAACGCGAACGTCTGTTGCAGTGCGGCGGGAATGTCGAAGCTGACGGCCGCCGAGTCGTCGGTCAGCGTCTCGACCCCAGCCACCCGCAGGGAATGAAAGTCGGTGCGGGCCATGCTTTCAGATCTCCTTGACGTATTCGAACGGTTCTTGGCAGTCCTGGCACCGGTAGAGCGCTTTGCAGGCAGTGGCGCCGAATTGCGCCGTTTCCAGGGTTCGAGAGGAGCCGCAGCCAGGACAGCGCACTCGGCGCACCGGAGCGCTCAGAGCCAGCGGTATTGGACCGGCCACCCGTTGATCGGCAGAATTGGGCGGTGCAATACCGGCGGCCGTCAACTTGCTCCGACCCTCGGGAGTGATCCAGTCGCTGCTCCACGGCGGGAACAGTGCGGTTCGCACGATCACCTCGGCGAACCCGGCCCCCCGCAACCTGTGTCGCAGATCGGAACCGATCTCCCGCATCGCCGGACAGCCGGAATAGGTCGGGGTGATCGTCACGGTTACTGCGTCGCCATCCGCGCGAACCTCGCGCAAGATGCCGAGGTCGGCCAGGGTGACCATCGGCAGCTCAGGATCCGGCACGCCGGCTGCAATGTGCCACGCAGTATCGTCACCGCGCGCAATCCCCGTCACCACATCGCGTCCGGATCCGCCCTGGCCACACTCTGCAGTTCGGCCAGCACGTAGCCAAGAGCCTCGGTGTGCAGTCCGTCCCGGCCATAGCGACCGCGGACACCGGCCAGTGCCGCGACGCGTGGCCGCTCCAGCGTGGCAGTGACCAGCACCTTCTCCAGGATGCCGTCGACCTCCCCGCGGAGCGCGGAGGCGTCAACGGCGACTCCTGGCAGGGCGGCCTCGACCGGCGAGGTGATGAACAATTCGTCGATCAGCGGCCACACCGTGACGAGCGCAGCCTGCATCCGGCGGTTCGATTCGGCTGTCCCGTCGCCGAGCCGAACCACCCAGCGAGCGGCGTAGTCCCGGTGATACGTGAGTTCTTTCACGCCTTTTGCCGCGATCGCCGACAGCACAGGGTCTTTCGAGTTCCGCAGGCCATCGAGTTGAGCCAGTCGCCAGGTCGAGAACACCAGCAACCGGGCGAGCATCTCCGCGAAGTCGACGTCGGCGCGTTCCACCAACCGGACGTTGCGGAATTCGTTTTCGGTGCGGAAGAAGGCCAGGCTGTCCTCGTCGCGCCCGGTGCCATCGGCCCTGCCTGCCCTGGCCAGCAACATCCGGGCCTGGCCCAGCAGATCCAGCGCGATGTTCCCGATCGCGGTTTCTTCTTCGAGTTCCGGTGCTCTGGTCATCCACTGCTGCAACCGATGGCTGTAGATCAGCGCGTCGTCACCCAGCATCAGGCAATAGATCGCGAGCGCCTGCGCATCGACTCCATCGGGCACCAAGGTGTCGACGCCCTCGAGAGCATCGGTGAAGCCCGTGCCGAACGCCCAGCGGTGGTCTTCGATGTCCTCGGAGAGCGCGTGCGCCGCGAAGTCGTCTTCGATGTTTCCGGACATATTGCCTCGCCTCATTGATCTTTCCCCCTGCACGTCTTCAACGTCGTCTACATGTGTGGAACGTCGTCCGGAATGTCGTAGAAGGTGGGGTGCCGGTAGACCTTGTCCCCGGACGGGGCGAAGAACGGGTCCTTCTCATCAGGGCTGGACGCGGTGATGGTCGCGGCCGGCACCACCCAGATGCTGACGCCTTCGTTGCGTCTGGTGTAAAGGTCGCGGGCATGATGCAGCGCCATCTGCGGGTCGGCGGCATGCAGAGATCCGACGTGCACATGGTTCAGACCGCGCTTTCCGCGCAGGAACACCTCGTAGAGCGGCCAGTCCGAACGCACGGCGGTCGGCGTCGGCTCCACCGGTACGCCGGTGAGCGGAACCGCGCCGTGTCCACCCTCCGCGGTGAGATTGCTTGTCACGCAGCGTCCCCGGCCCTCGCGGCCGATTTGGCGGCATGGGCCAGCGCGGCCTCCCGGACCCAGGCGCCATCGTCGTGGGCGGCTTTGCGGTGCGCGACGCGCTGCGCGTTGCACGGTCCGTCGCCCTTCACGACGGTCCAGAATTCGTTCCAGTCGGGCGTGCCGAAATCGTGGTGAGCACGCTCCTGGTTCCAGGCCAGATCCGGATCCGGAAAGGTGACGCCCAGCTTTTCCGCCTGGGGCACCGACATGTCCACGAACCGCTGTCGCAGTTCGTCATTGGTGTGCCGCTTCACGCCCCAGGCAAGGGACTGCTCGGTGTTCGGTGACTCGTCGTCCGGCGGCCCGAACATCATCAACGCCGGCCACCAGAACCGATCGACCGCCTCCTGCACCATCGTTCGCTGTGCGTCGGTGCCGCGCATCATCGTCATCAGCAGTTCGTAGCCCTGCCGTTGGTGAAAGGATTCTTCCTTGCAGATCCGGACCATCGCCCGGCCATATGGCCCATAGCTGCTGCGGCACAACGGAACCTGGTTGCAGATGGCCGCTCCGTCGACAAGCCAGCCGATCACGCCGACGTCGGCATAGGACACAGTCGGATAATTGAAGATCGAGGAATACTTCTGTTTGTTATGCACCAATTTGTCGGTGAGGTCGGCGCGATCGGCCCCGAGCGTTTCCGCCGCCGAATACAGATACATACCGTGGCCGGCCTCGTCCTGCACTTTTGCCAGCAGAATCGCCTTGCGCCGCAATGACGGTGCCCGAGTGATCCAGTTGCCTTCCGGCTGCATCCCGATGATCTCCGAGTGGGCGTGCTGGGCGATCTGCCTGATCATCGTCCGGCGATACGCATCGGGCATCCAATCACGCGGTTCCACCCGGTGCTCGCGGGCGATGGTGTCCTCGAAATGAGCTCGGAGGTCAGCGGTCTGGTGCGTCTGGTCCAGGATCCCGGTCACGTGATCAGTCCCTCTCTGTCGGCATGGGCCACTGCTTGGCGACCATTGTCAAGACGTCGTACTTGGCGACCGACGTACCATCCTGCTTGGTCAGATCGGCGTCCCAACGGACTTCTCCGTACTCACCCTCACGAGGGATGATCGCCTTGGCGGTCAGGGTGATGGTGAGCTCGTCACCGGGATAGGTGGGGTTGAGGAAACGCAGTTTGTCCAGGCCGTAGTTGGCCAGTACCGGCCCCGGCGCCGGGTCGACGAACAGCCCGGCCGCGAAAGCGACCACCAGGTAGCCGTGCGCCACCCGGCCGTCGAAGAATGGATTGGCCGCCGCGGCCTGCTCGTCGGTGTGCGCGTAGAAGGTGTCGCCGGTGAATTCCGCGAAATGATCGATGTCCGCGAGGGTCACGATCCGCGGGCCGCCAACCACGGTGTCACCGATCCGCAGCTCAGCCAACGACTTTCGGAACGGGTGCACGTCGGACGTTGTCCGCGCGGCCCCTGTGGCCCAGCGTCCGGTGATGGCGGTGAGCATATCCGGGGAGCTTTGGATGGCGGTGCGCTGCATGTGATGGTGCATTCCGCGCAGGCCGCCCATTTCCTCTCCACCCCCGGCTCGTCCCGGTCCACCGTGCACCAGGGCGGGCAGCGGGGATCCATGGCCGGTCGACTCGCCGGCGTCGTCCCGATCCAGCACCAGCAATCGCCCGTGCCAGGGCGCGATGCCCAGGACGACCTGCTTGGCCACTTCCGGGTCGTGGGTGATCAGCGAACCGACCAGGCTGCCCTTTCCACGGATCGCCAGGGTGATCGCGTCGTCGACGGTCTCGTAACCGATCAGCGTGCTGACCGGACCGAATGCCTCCACTTCGTGCGGCTCGGCGCGATCACCGTTGGCACACAACAAGATCGGTGACAAAAAGGCGCCACGGTCGGCGTCGGCGCCGACCACCTCTACCTGGTCGGGGTCACCGAACACCACCGTCGTGGCGTCCAGCAGTGCCTTGAGCGACCGTCGAACCTCTTCCCGCTGTTCGAGGCCGGCCAACGCGCCCATTCTGACGGTCGGATCGGCGGGATGGCCAACGACAACTTTCGCCAACCGCGCCGACGCAGCTTCGCCGACGGCGCCGAGCAGCGAGTTCGGGACGATGGCCCGACGGATCGCAGTGCACTTCTGCCCCGCTTTGACCGTCATCTCACTCGTCAGCGACTTGACGAACAGGTCGAATTCCGGGGTTCCGGGTACCCCGTCCGGACCAAGGATCGAACAGTTCAGCGAGTCCGCCTCACCCGTGAAGCGGACACCGTTGGCCACGACCGCCGGATGGGTGCGGAGCTTGCGAGCGGTGCTGGCGGATCCGGTGAACCCGACCAGGTCCTGTTCGGTGAGGTGATCCAGCAGGTCCCCCGCGCTACCGGTGATCAGCTGGAGCGAGCCGTGCGGGAGCAACCCGGAGTCGACGATCAGCTGCACCAGACGGTGGGTGATGTAGGCGGTCGGGCTGGCCGGCTTGATCAGGCTGGGCACGCCAGCCAGGAACGCCGGAGCGAACTTCTCCAGCGGCCCCCACACGGGGAAGTTGAAGGCGTTGATCTGCACGGCGACACCGCGCAGCGGAGTCCAGATGTGCTGACCCACGAAGGTGCCGTCCTTGCTCAGCGGCTCGAGGTCGCCATCGAGGAGCACCGTATCGGCCGGTAGCTCGCGACGGCCCTTGCTCGCGTAGCTGAACAGCACACCGATGCCGCCGTCGACGTCGAACATGGAGTCGCCCCTGGTGGCACCGCTCCTGGCCGACAACGCGTACAGCTCGTCGCGGTGCTCACGCAGGTACGACGCCAAGGCCTTGAGCAACGCGGCCCGCTGGTGGAAGGTCAGCGCCGCAAGTGCGGGGCCGCCGACCCGTCGCCCGTAATCCAGGACCGCGGCCATGTCGATGCCGGCGGTGGACAGCCGGCAGAATTCTTCGCCGGTCACTGCGTCGTGGATCGGCGCTCCGGCGGCGTCCTCGATCTCAGGAGTGATCCATCCGCCTTCGACCCAACTGGAAAGGACTGCCATGCAACGACCTCCGCACCGAGATACCGACCGTCTGTTCGTTCAGTTATTATGCTCGCCAGCAACCTTCGAAGTCAACGGCCGTGGCCCGCCCGGCACCGATCACTTCGACCGTGCGGCCGGGGTGGCTGTGCTCACGGCCGTTCGATCAGGAGCGACATGCCCTGGCCGACACCGACGCACAAGGTGGCCAGGCCGCGCCGGAGATCACCACGTTCCAATCGGCCCAACAGGGTCACCACCAGGCGGGATCCCGACGAGCCCAGTGGATGTCCTAGCGCAATGGCGCCGCCGTCGGCATTGACGATGGCCTCGTCCAGGTGCAGTCGGCGCATCACCGCCAGGCTCTGCGCCGCGAAGGCCTCGTTGAGTTCCACCGCCTCGACGTCGTCGATGCCCCAACCGGCCCGGCTCAACGCTTTTTCCGTCGCCGGGACCGGTCCGAGCCCCATCACGTTGGGCGCGACGCCGGCGCTGGCGCTGGCCACCACCCTTGCCCTTGGCGTGAGTCCATACCTGTGCAGCGCGTCCTCGCTGACCACGAGCAGTGCCGAAGCACCGTCGGTCAGCGGCGAGGACGATCCGGCCGTGACGATCCCGTCGCTGCGAAAGATCGTTCTCAGTGCCCCGAGCTTGTCCATCGACGTGCCGGCCCGCGGACCTTCGTCCACGGACGCGGTGCCTTCGGCGGTGTCGACGACGACGATCTCCTCGGCGAACCGACCGGCCTCGATGGCTGCCAGGGCGCGCTGGTGGCTGCGGAACGAGAAGGCGTCACTGTCCTGCCGCGTAATGCCGTCCAGCGCGGCAACTTCCTCGGCCGTCTCGCCCATCGTCAGGGTGATCTTGCGCTCCGAGGGGCCGGACCCGGCGAGCCCGTCGTCGTGCGCAGCGAATCGCGGGTTGGTGAACCGCCAACCCAGCGAGGTGTCGAAGAGTTGACCCGGCCGGGCCCACGGCGTGCCGGGCTTCTCGATCACCCAGGGGGCCCTGGTCATCGACTCGACACCCCCGGCCACCACCACCTCGGTTGCGCCCGAGCGCACCGCCGATGCGGCGACCGCTACGGCGGTCAATCCGCTGGCGCACAAACGATTCACGGTGAAGCCGGGAACGGTGTCCGGCAGACCGGCCAGCAACACGGCCATTCGCGCCACGTCCCGATTGTCCTCCCCCGCCTGGTTCGCAGCGCCGAGGATGACCTCGTCGACGACCTCGGCAGGGACGC
>JBPCPG010000314.1:0-5831 GCA_050999445.1 Nakamurella sp.
TCGAGCACCAGCAGGATCTCGTCCAGCTCTGCCAACTTCTCGACCACCCGCTTGACCTTGCCGAGCTCGTCCATCAAGCCGGTCTTGGTGTGCAGCCGGCCCGCGGTGTCGATCAGTACTGCGTCGGCTTCGTCGGCGATGCCCCGTTTGACTGCGTCGAAGGCCACCGCGGCCGGGTCTGCGCCGGCGACCGACCGAACCACGGTGGCTCCTGCCCGGTCACCCCAGGTCTGCAACTGGTCGGCTGCCGCGGCGCGGAAGGTGTCGGCGGCGGCCAGCACCACGCTCCGGCCGTCGGCGACCAGCACCCTGGCCAATTTGCCGGTGGTCGTGGTCTTGCCGGTTCCGTTGACCCCCACCACCAGGAGCACCGCGGGTCGGCCGTCGTGTGGCAGGGCCCGGAGCGAGCGGTCGGGCACCTTTCCGTCGACGGCCGCCTCCACCGCTTCGATCAGCACCCGGCGCAGCAGCGCCCGCGCTGACCGGGAATCGGTGACACCGTGGGCGGCCACCGCCCGGCGAAGTTTGTCGGTGATCTCAGCCGCCGCAGCGGCCCCCAGATCGGCCATCAGCAAGGTGTCCTCGACGTCGGCCCACGAATCCTCGTCGAGCGTGCCGGCGCCGAGCAGGCCCAGCAGCGACTTACCGAAAGCGTTCTGCGACCTGGACAATCGACCACGCAGCCGTCCGAGGCGTCCCTCCGGCGGTTCGATCGTTTCGGTCGGCGGCACGGCGAGTAGCTCGTCGACCGACAGTTCGTCCAGCGGGGGAAACTCGCTGAGGATGCCCGTGTCCGGACCTGCAGCATCCGGCAACGCGACATCCGGCAACGCGGCATCTGGCAACGCGACATCTGGCAACGCGACATCCACGATGTCGCGCCGCGCCGAATCACGAGGAACCGAAGCGTCGTCACCGACTCCGGGTTGGCCATCGACCTCGGTGCGCTCGGGCTCCTGCTCCGGTACGGGCGGACGGGCCGCAGGCGGCTGAGTTGTTGCCGGGCGGGCTGCAGGCGGCTGAGTTGTTGCCGGGCGGGCTGCAGGCGGACTGGCAACCGGCGGACGCGGCGCAACCGCGGTCGAACCGCCTGGACTCAACGAAATGGAGCTACCTGCCTTGTACCCGCCCTTGACCGGCGGCGCCGTCACCTGCGAGCCGGCATCCTGCGGCGAATCGACGATCGAGATCCGCCGGCGCCGTCCCAGTAACAGCCCGACACCCACCGCAACGACGAGTACCAAGACAACGGCGAGAACTATCCAGATCCATGTCGACACCCGGACATTCTCTCAGGCCCCGTCGAACAGCCGATCCACCACTCGCCGTGCTCTGCGTGCGGCCCGTCGATAGTCGTCGACAAATATGCCGGGATCGCCGCCCTCCGGATATCCCAGGGCTCGCGCCACCGCAACGAGCTCCCGGCCGTGCGCCGGAATCTGGTCCTCCGGTTTGCCACGCACCAGCATCAGCGCGTTCCTGGTCCTGGTCGCTTCCAACCACGCAGCCGTCAGCGACTCGGCGTCCAGGTCCGTGATGATGTGGGCAGCGGCCGCCGCGCTGATCGCCGGAAGGGTGCTGGTCGTTTGCAACTCGGGCACTCGTGCCGCGTGTTGCAGCTGCAGCAATTGGACGGTCCACTCCACGTCCGACAGGCCACCGCGACCCAATTTGGTGTGGGTGGTCGGATCGGCGCCGCGAGGCAGTCGCTCGGCATCGACGCGGGCTTTCACCCGACGGATCTCGATTACGTCCTTGGGATCCAATCCGTCCGCCGGGTACCGGAACCGATCGGCGGCGGCGACGAACTCCGCGCCCAGTTCCTTGTCACCGGCGATCGGTCGGGCGCGCAGCAGCGCCTGCCGCTCCCACGGCTCGGCAAAGCGATCCCAGTACGACCGGTAGGCCTCCAAGGTCCGCACCAGCGGGCCGCTTCTGCCCTCGGGCCGCAGATCCGCATCGACCAGGAGCGGCGGATCGGGGGCCGGGCGGGCCAGCAGCCTCGCCATCAGGTCGGCGACGGCGCTCATGTCGTCCATCCCACCGCGGCTGTCCTGGCCGGGTAGCGGTTCGGCAACGTACATCACGTCGGCGTCCGAGGAGTACCCGAGTTCGGCACCACCGAGCCGGCCCATGCCGATCACCGCCAGTCGTCCGCGCACCTCGCCGCCACGGGCAGCCGTCACCTGACGCAACGCTGCCTCGTAGGCGGCCTGAAGCGATGCTTCGGCGACGCTGGTGAGGCCCACCGTGATCGAACCGACGCCGATCAGTCCAAGTAGGTCGCCACAGGCCAGGCGCAACATCTCGTGACGCCGTGCGGATCGAGCCGCGTCCACCGATTCCTGCGCGGTCGCCGCCCGTTGGGCGCGGGCCAACAGCGCGACCCGGACCTCTGCCGGTTGCGGACGCAGCAAGGACACGTCATCGACCAGCAGCCGGAGCACCTCCGGCGCTCGGACCAGAAGGTTGCCCACCAGCTTGGACCCTCCGAGCAGCGCACCCAACCGCTGCGCCACCAGCCCTTCGTCGCGCAGCAACCGGAGATACCAGGGAGTGACGGCGAGGGCTTCGGACACCTGACGGTAGGACAGCAGTCCGGCATCGGGATCCGGGCTGCCGGCGAAAGTGTCGAGCAGTACCGGTAGCAAGGTGCGCTGGATGGCTGCCCGTCGACTGACTCCGGATGTCAGAGCAGCCAGATGTCGCAGCGCGGAACCCGCATTCCTGAAACCGAGGGCCGCCAACCGGGCAGTCGCCGATTCCGGCGTCAGTCGCAGTTCGTCGCCCGGTACGGCCGCCACCGCATGCAGCAGGGGCCGATAGAACAGCTTCTCGTGCAACCTGCGGACCGAGGCGCTGTGTCGGTTGCGGTCGGCCGTGAACACCTCGGCTGCGGTGGAGGTTCCAGTGGCCGCATAGCCATCTGCCCTGGCCAGCCATTCCAGATCCGCGTCGTCCGTGGGCAGCGTGTGGGTGCGGCGTAGTCGCTGCAGCTGCAACCGGTGTTCGGCGCGCCGCAAGAACGTGTACGCGGCGGCCATCTCGGCGCCATCGGATCGGCCGACGTAGCCACCTCGAATCAGCGACCGCAACGCCATCAGGGTGCCGGGGAGTCGGAGATCGGCGTCGGTGCGGCCGTGGACCAGTTGCAACAGCTGCACCGCGAACTCGACATCGCGCAGACCGCCGGATCCGAGCTTGAGTTCCTTGTCCTTGATTCCGTCCGGCACGTTCGCCTCGACTCGGCGGCGCATGGCCTGCACGTCATCCACGAACGACGGTCGCCCGGCCGCGTTCCACACCTGCGGAGCGATCATGTTCGAAAAGGCGGCGCCGACCGTGGGATCGCCGGCCGCCGGGCGCGCCTTGAGCAGCGCCTGGAATTCCCAGGTCTGCGCCCAGCGCTGGTAGTAGGCGGCGTGGCTCGGCATCGTGCGGACGAGTGCGCCGGCCTTTCCTTCCGGTCGCAGCGCCGCGTCCACCTCCCAGGCGACCTGCTCGCAGATCCGCATCAGTCCGGCCGCCAAGTTTGTTGCGGTGACCAGCATCTGGGTGTCGTCGCGGTCAACGGTGCCCTCGTTGTCCGGTGCCCGCTCGGGATGGTCAGCGGCGAAGATGACATCGACATCGGACAGGTAGTTGAGCTCCCTGGCTCCGCACTTGCCCATCGCGATGATCGCCAGCCGAGTGGGCGCCGCGGAGGCCGGGATCGAAGCGGCCACGACGGCCAGCGCCGCCTGCAAGGTGACGTCCGCGAGATCGGACAGTGCCTGGCACACGGACGGCAGCACAGGCGCCGGCAACGAGGCTTCGACGGCCGGAGCCAGGTCGTGCGCGGCGATGATCAGCAGTTGGGAACGGTAGGCGCGCCGCAGTGCCAGTACCGCTCGACCGCCTGTCACCACCGCTCGAGCTCCTTCGGTACCGGTGCACGGCGGCGCGGCGGGATCGACTCCGATCGCTGCGGACAGGGTGGCGCGCATGTTGGACGCCGTGAGCAGGTCGCCGGCCGCGGCTTCGGGAAGTAGCAGCCGCCACTGGTCAGGACAACTCGCCAGGTGTTCTGCCAAACCGTTGGATGCGCCCAGCACGCCGAGCAGTCGGCCGCGGAACCGCGGTTGCCTACGGAGATGGTCGAGGATCACCGGACCTTCGTCGCTCGCGCCGACCAAGGCAGCCAGCCCGTGCACCGCCAGATCCGGACGACCGGCCCTGGACAGCGCTGCGAGCACGTCCTCGGCCCCCGGAATCGCCGTTCCGTCCTGTGCCAGCCCGAGGACGAGCAGGTCATCTGCCACCCGCGCGTTGTTGCCGAGACCGTAGCGGGCCAGGGTCCGGGTGGCGGGCCTCGGCATCAGCTACCCGCTTTCGTCATGACCGGCCGTGCAGTCATGACCGGCCCTGTAACGGCAGTCGACGACCCAGCAGCGCGCCGCCGTTCGTGTCGTCATTGCCGTCGCCGGTGCCATTGCCGTCGGTTGCCGCACGTCCGCTGCCGGCCGCAGCGAATCGAACAAACCTGGCGACGAAATCGCGCCAGACCTCCCCCATGGTCTGCTCGGCCATATCTAGCACCGGTCCCAGCCGACCGACCGGTTCCCGACTCTCCGACCGTCCCCAGGCTCTGAGGTCGGCCGCAGACGCCTCGATGTGGAACTGCAGGCCCCAAGCCGCCGGTCCCACTCGCCACGCCTGGTGCGGGTAGCCCGGCGAGGACAGCAGCAGGACGGCCCCGGGCGGCAGCGTGGATACGACGTCGTAGTGGTAATGCATGACATCCGGTGTCATCGGCAGCGGGTCGAACAGCGGATCACTCTCTGCCGCATCGCGTTTCGCCGTGAGGTAGGCGCCGATCTCCGGTCCGTCGACTCCGGTGGTCACGGTGCCCCCGGCGGCGACCGCAAGGAGCTGGGAACCAAGGCAAATTCCGAGCGTCGGCAACCGCTCGGCGACCGCGGCGGCCAGCAGATCCCTGGTGGCCGGCAACCACGGCGCCACGTCGTCGTCATGGGCGCCCATCTCACCGCCGAGGCTGATGAGGGCGTGGTAGCCGTGCAGATCCGCGGGCAGTTGGTCGCCGGCGTGCAGCCGAATCACCTCGAGAGCGGCTCCGGCGTCGATCAACCACTGCCCCATCCGCAGCAGAGGATCGCTGGCATCGTGCTCCAGTACGAGGATGCGTGTCATGCGGCGCCTCGTATCGCGGAACCGGCGCCGTCGAGTTCGACGATGACGGGAGCGTGATCCGAGGCGCCCTTGCCCTTGCGCTCCTGCCGATCGATGACGGCATCGGAAACCCGATCGGCCAGCGCCGCAGACGCGAGTGCGAAGTCGATCCGCATCCCTTCCCGTCTGGCGAAACGCAAACGTTGGTAGTCCCAATAGGTGTATGCCCCCGGTCCCGGGTGGTACGGACGCACCACGTCCGTCAGGCCGCTGTCCAACAGGTCCGCGAACGCGGCTCGCTCCGGAGCACTCACATGCGTGGAACCTTCGAATGCGACCGGATCCCAAACGTCGTCATCGGTGGGTGCGATGTTGAAGTCGCCGCACAGGGCAAGCTGTTTGGCCGGGTCGGTGCCAAGTTCCGAAACCACGTACCGGCCAAGAGCAGCCAACCACTCGAGCTTGTAGTCGTAGTGCGGGTCGCCGAGCGTCCGTCCGTTGGGCACGTACACGCTCCAGAACTCGACACCCCCGCAGTCCGCGCCGATGGCCCTCGCCTCGGGCTCCGTGGACTCACCGAACAGCGGCACGCCAGGAATTCCCCGCCGGACGTTGTCGAGGCCGATCCGGGAAATGATCGCCACGCCGTTCCATTGCGAGAA
>JBPCPG010000347.1:0-4086 GCA_050999445.1 Nakamurella sp.
ACGGTGCCGGGGTCACGGTGCGGGTCCCAAGGTGTTGCGGGGGGTCATGGTGCGCGGTGCGGATCGCCGGTGGGCGTCGCCAACTCCGGCGAGGTCGGCCGATGAACACGACGCCGCCAGAACAATCCGGCGGCGAGCAGCACCGCGACAACCGGCAGAAACGGAATCAGTGCTCCGATGACGATGAGAACTGCGTGTCCCAACTCGTGGACCGCCTCCCAGCCGCTGGTAAGTCCGCTGATGAAGCCGGACCTGGCCACCGGGGGCGCCGGCGGTGCCGGCTTGGCGATCCCGGTGACGGACCCCTGCAGGACCACCGTGATCGTGGACAGGGACGTCTGGCCGGCGAGTGCAGCCTGCTGACGCTGCAACGACTCCAGATCCGCCTCGCGAGCAGACAGTTCGGATTCGATTGCGATGACATCCCCGAGTTTCTCGGCCTTCGAGAGCAGCGTCCGGACTCGAATCACGCTGGCCTGCATGGTCTTCATCCGGCTATCCAGATCGACGAGTTGCGCCGTCACGTCCTGGGTGGATTCTTGCTGGCTGAGCACAGTCCCGACGCCCGTGATTGCCCTCATCACGTCGTTGTAGCTGCCGGCCGGCACCCGAAGCGTGATGGACATCGTGGTGCTGGAACCTTCGGCCCCCCCGACGTAGCCGGCTCCCGTCTGCACGAAACTTCTAACCTTGGCCGTCGCATGGTCGACCGCTTCAACCTCGTTCCGGCGGTCTGCGTCAGCTCCTTTCCCGCTGGCCCTGACGGTGATGTCAAGTGTCAGGGAGGCGGTTCGGATGACCTGCCGGTCCTGCGCCTGTACGCCGGCGGAAATGCTGACTCCGGAAACGCCCTTCTGGCTCGAACCCGATGTTGCCTTCCCGTCGGCGGGACCAGCAGCAGCGCTCGTGCCGGCGGCCGCGGCGCTCGTGCCGGCAGCCGCGGCGCTCATGGCGGCGGCGCTCGTCGCTGAGCCCGCGCTCGGAGCGGAGCCTGCGCCATCGGCCGCCGGATCGCCGACCACCTGCGTTGACCTCATCGAAGATGCCGCGACTGCGGTATCCGACCCAGAGTTGGTGCAGCCGATGATGAACGCCAGTAGCAGCCCGCCGATCGCTGCTCCCGCAGCGATCTTGAAGCGCCGTCTGCCGCGCACCGGGCGCGCGCCGGCTCTCAGGATTGCCGCGTTCGGTGCCTCAGGCGTACGGCGCATTTCGTCTCCCCAGGTGTGGTGGCGCTTGCACGCCGATCCGTGACGCCGGCAACGCCGACGGTGCCCATTGCCGGGCTGGCTCACGAACTGGACGGCAATCACCCGGCTCGGGGCTGCACGAAGATGAGTCACAATTGGGACACGGTCTAGCCTTTCGACCGTAGAGCGCGACTCTCGTGCACTCGATGATCGAGCGTCCGCACCGCCGGACGCTCCCGCGCGGCTTGTGCCCGGTGCGCTTGGGTTGCAGTGCGCGCGGCTGCGCCGCGATGCGCGCGGTTGCAGTGGGCTCTACCGCAACGAGCTGACGAGCCGCCCCGACGACCGGACCCGACGAACCGAACGCGAACCGAACCGGCGAATCAGGCAGCTGCCCGCGCCAACTACCCGCGCCAGCAGCCCGCGGCCCGCGCCCGCTCGGATCGCCAGGGCCGTCGCGCGCGTCGGTCGGCTATTCGCCGACCAGATGCCGAAACGCCTGCAGGTTCTGCAGCGAATGCCCACGGGAGGTCCGCCAGGCCCATTCGCGGCGAATGGCTCCGGCGAATCCGCGTTCCAAGATCTGATTGAAATCTTCGTCCGACGTCGTGAGCACGACGCCAAGGACCGTGTTGAGCTCCTCCGCCGGGGTCGCACCGAGCGTGGTGAGTCCGAGCCTGCCGACCAGATGGATGTCGCCATCGGCATCGAGAGCGTAAGCGACCGTCCGCAGCTTCGCGTTGCGCTGCAACAGGTACCGATACACCTGCTCGCGGTTCTCGTCGGGTGCACGGCAGACGAAGGACTCGATCAACAGTTCGTGCGAGCCGACCAGTAACCACAACAGGGTCCGGTGCCGCCGCTCCCCCGGCAGCGTCAGCAGGAACGCATCGCCCGGTTCGGCGCGGAAGTCGACACCCAATTCGTCGAGCGCGTCGGAGATCTGCTGCACCGAAACACTCGTCATATCCGCACCGGCGCAGATGCAAGCACAGCGCGCCGCCCCGAAACGCTCGTCATATCCGCACCGGCGCAGATGCAAGCAAAGCGCGCTGATAGCTGTCCAACAAACCGTCCACAGTCCGCTCCCAAGAGAATCGAGCCGCTTGTACCGGTGCTCCGGCCGACAACTGCGCCTGGCGCACCGGGTCCAGCAATACCTCCGCGAAATGGTCCGCCCAGATCGCCGGGTCGTGACCGGCCACCAGCAGTCCACTCACGCCGTCGTCGACGGCCACCCGCAGGCCGCCGACTGCAGCCGCCACCACCGGAGTGCCCGACGCCTGCGCCTCGAGCGCGACGAGCCCGAACGATTCGTTGTAGCTGGGCACCGCAACCAGGTCGGCGGCCTGGAATACGCGGCACAGCTCGGCCGACGGCATCGGAGGCAGGAAATCGACCTGGGCAGCCAGCCCCAGTTCGTCGGCCAGTTCCGCGAGCCGGTGCGGCGCGATCCGACCGGTACCGGAGGCTCCCCCCACGACAAGGACGCGGAGGGGGCGGTGTGGGTACCGCGCGTGGAGCACGGCCGCCGCCCGCAGCAGCACCTCCGGACCCTTGAGCGGCTGGATCCGACCGGCGAAGGCCACCACCAGTTCGTCGTCGGCGATCGAAAGGGCGAAGCGGGCGGCGACCTTCGACCCGGGCCGGAAGACGTCGGTGTCGACTCCCGGGGGCACCACGTCGATCCGTTGCTGATCGGCCCCGTACAGGTCGACCAACTCCCGGGCCTCCGACTCGGTATTGGCGATCAGTCGGTCGGCCTCGGCAATAACCTGCTCCTCGCCGATCACCCGGCCGCGCGGCTCGGGCGAATCGGATTCGGCCAGTGCGGCGTTCTTCACCTTCGCCAGCGTGTGCGCGGAGTGAACCAGTGGAACACCCCACCGGTCCTTGGCGAGGTAGCCGACCTGCCCGGACAGCCAGTAGTGAGAATGGAGTAGGTCGTAGAACCCGGAATCCTGGCGAGCCTCCGCGCGCAGAACACCGGCAGCGAAGGAGCACAGCTGGCCAGGTAACTCATCCTTGTCCAGCCCCTCGAAGGGCCCAGCGGTGATATGCCGAACGAGAACGCCGGGAGCCATTTCCACTTTCGGTCCCTGGTCCGACGAGGTGGCCCTGGTGAAGATCTCCACCTCGATACCCCGCGCTGCGAGCCTCACGGCCGTCTTGGCGACATAGACGTTCATACCCCCGGCGTCGCCGGTACCTGCTTGCGCCAACGGAGAGGTGTGCAGCGAGATCACCGCCAACCGCCGCAATTCCGGCCGTCGAGAACTGTGAGCCACGGTGAACATGACCTCCGGACTGGACGAAACCGAGCGCGTGCGACGTCAGGGAGGGTCAGAGCGCCGATAGCGCCAGCCAATCGGAAGGTGAGTAGATCCAGTCGTACAACGCATCCTTCTCGCTCATGGCCGGTCCGCCGCCGGGCGCCGAAGGATCGGTGTTGCTGACCACCACCGGGTCTCCGTAGAGGGCGGAGTTGTAGTAGTCCTGCGCGTCAGGTTCGCCCATGTTGATGCATCCGTGCGAAATGTTGGCGATGCCGAACGCAGCCTTGGCCTTGAGATTCTGGTGAATGAATTCGCCATTGTTGTTGATTCGTACGGCCCACTTCTCCAGAACATTGCAGTAGTCGAATTTCGGATTGCACATCTTGAAGGTCGGATATTTCTCGGTCACGACATGAATGCCGTTGACGGTGGCACGCCCTGGCACCGACTCCTTGCCGTAGGACACCGCATAGTTTTTCGTCACCTTGTCGTCGACGGTGACGATCAGCTTGTGCGTGGAGGCGTCCGCGACGACGATCTGCGACCGACCGACGCTGAAGTTCGAGACGAAGTCCTCGCGACCCCACTGCCCGTTGCCGTAGTCCACACCTTTGAGGTCG
>JBPCPG010000142.1:0-4758 GCA_050999445.1 Nakamurella sp.
CCCCCGCCCTCTCGACCCATACCCACCCGACTCACCCGACAACTCACCCGACTCACCCGACAACCCGCCAGGCCCACCCGAACTGCTCGGATCGCCCGGCCGACCCGGCTCACGCTGCCGACCCGGCTCGCGCTGCCTGCCCGACCGCTGGCCGTCGGTCTCCTCGCCGCCCTGGGTCTGATGATCGGAGCCGGCATCGCATCCGCCCACGTGACAGTCAACCCTGGCATCGTCGAAGCCGGCGCCTACACCAAGCTCACCTTTCGGGTTCCCAACGAATCGGCCAAGGCCAACACCGTGAAGATCACCGTCAACTTTCCGATGGACCATCCCTTTGCTTCCGTTGCCATCAAGAAGGAACCGGGATGGACGGCGAAGGCCACCACGTCGAAGCTCGCCACCCCGATTTCGGATGACGACAACGCCACCATCACCCAGGCGGTCAGCAGCATCACCTGGACCGCCAGCACGGGCAGCACGATCGCCCTCGGCGAATTCGCGGAATTCGACGTCTCGGTCGGCCCGGTACCGAGGGTCGACGCGGTGGTCTTTCGTGCCGTCCAGACCTACGACGACGGCAGCGTCGTGGATTGGAACGAACCCACTCCCGCCTCCGGCGTAGAGCCCGAGCATCCGGCGCCGGTGCTGCGCATCTCGACCGGCGGAACGGACGCAGCCGGAAAGTCCACCCCGGCCGCCGCTGCCGGTACACCGGCTTCCGGATCGGCCGGGGCGATCACGGTCACCGCGGCGGCGCCGGTGCCGGGGGCCGCGCTGCCGACGGGAGCCGACAACCCGGCCCGCACCCTCGGCGTGCTCGGCATCCTGGTCGGCGCGGTCGGCGTTCTGATCGGAGCGTTCGCCCTGCGCAGGCCTAGGGTGACCTCGTGAGCTACGGACGGCGCCTGTTGCAGATTGGCATTCTGGTCATGGTGACGTTCGGTTTCTCCGTCGGACTCGCGGGTTCTGCCTCTGCCCACGACGTCTTGATCTCCAGCAACCCTCCAGACGGGGCAAGTCTGACCAAGGTGCCCGCGTCGGTCACCTTCACCTTCGACCAGCCGGTGCAGAACTTCGACTCGGTCGTCTCGCTGATCGGTCCGGACGGGAAGCAGTACGCCGCCGGGACGCCGTCCGTCAGCGGCAACACCGTCACCGGGACGGTGACCGCCGGCCCGGCCGGTGCGTACACGGCCGCCTATCGGGTGGTGTCCTCCGACGGACACCCGGTGACCGGCGAGGTCCATTTCACGCTGGCGGGCGACAACGGGCCGAGTTCGGTTGCGTCCTCCGGAGGTTCGCGGGCTGCTTCCGAGACCGCCTCGGCCGTCGCGTCGGCGTCAGCCGGCCCCCCAGCCGCCCAGCCGCCCAGCCGTTCGGCAGTTCGAACGGATTCGAGCGGCCTGTCCGCATGGCTCTGGATCGGATTGATTGCCGCTGCCGTGGTGATCGCCTTTGCGGCCGTGCTGTTGATCCGACGGCCCGCCTCCCGAGGCGGAAGACGCAATGACCATTGAGCACCTGTGCACGGGTTCGGCGTAGCGATCGGTGCGGTCGGCCACCTGAAAATCGCGCACCTCCGCAGCCGGTCGTGAGCTGCCCGCCGGGATCATCCGCCGGATCAGACGGCGGCCGGCCCAGGCAGGTTGAAGTTGGCCCGGTCAGCCCCATCGACGCCTCCCACAGCCAACCTTTCGACCTGGCCCAGGCAGGTTGAAGTCGGCCCGGTCAGCCCCATCGACGCCTCCCACAGCCAACCTTTCGACCGAGCTCAGGTCGGCCACGTCTAGCTCGGCCACCGTGACCTCTGCCCGTTCTCGACCCCCCGACGGTCTCCTACCACGGTCTCCGACCACGGTCTCCTACCTCCGCGTCAGTGGGCCGATGAGTGGTGCGCGGTGTAGAGATGGAAGTAGTCGAACCAGGCTTGAGCTCCTGGGACGCCCGAGGCACCGTTGTCTTCTGCGACCAATCCGACCTTGATCGGGAAGCGCGGCGAGGATGCTGTGAGCGTCCACGCATTTTCCCGCTGCCAGCTCGCCCCGTCGTAGGACAGCCACGGGGTGTAGGTCTCGCCCTTTTTGTAGATCCGCAGCAACACCGTGATGTGTGACGGGTCCGCGTTGCCGCCGCGGAAGGAGCCGTCCGCGCTCGGTCCCTGCCCATTGCCCACCCAGCAGCAGGTGCGATTGGCCGGAGCCTCCTGCGAGGTGTGCTCGGCCGCCGCTGGGCATCGCTGGTCGCTGTACCGCGAGATCGCTGTGTTCGAACCCGGTTGGGGACCGGTGAGCGCACAGCTGGAGCCAGGCGCCACCGGATTGAGCGAATTGCGCAGAGAGACCACCTGGGTCAGGTTGCCGTTCCAGGCAATCCCGTTCAGCACGTTGGTGTCGTCGTCGCTGTAGACGATCATGCCGGCCTGTTGCTGGGCGTTCTGCGGGTCGAAGTGCATTCTCGTCTCGACCATCCAATCCCCGGCGGGCGGCTTCTGCAGCACGATGTTCTTGGTCGGCGAGTAGGTGGTGCCCGGGGAACTGATTCGCTGGTATCCGTCGAGGTTGCCGTTGCTGGTCAGGCTCAGGGCGCCGTCGCCGGCGAACCCGTGCAGCGACGCGTCCGGCCGCAGCCAGGACCACTGGCTGCCGATTGTGCCGCCGAAGTCGTCGGACGCGGCGCGGTCGAGCCGACCCGGTGTCGGTGCGTCCATGGCCTGTGCTCGATCGTCGGTCCTACCTGCCAGCGTCACGTTGTCGAAGTTGCCCGCTGTGCCGTCGGTGGTCAGCGCGATTCGACCGCTCCGCCCCGCAGAAGGAGCCGACACCCGGAGATGCGCCTCGGCGAGCGGGTTGCCGTCCTCGTTCTGCAGGGCGGCCACCACCGTCGGGCCGCCGGTCGCCGTCCGGTCCAGCGTGATCACGAGGTGATTCCACTGGGAGAGGTCGAGGCCGGCCGGCAGGGCCGCCTTGGCGGTACCCCCGTTGGTCAGGCTCAGGACGAGGTATCGGCCGGCAAGGTCGACGGTCGCTGATATCGCCGCGCCGTCCTGCTGCACCGACGTCGCCATCCCCAGCGTCCCGGTGCGGCCGCTGCTCCGCAGATCCGCCTGCGCGACGTAGCCCGACGGCCCGGTCCGTTCCGACCGTGTCGTCACCGTGTGGGTCTTTCCGGTCGCCCGCGTCTGCTCGAGATACCCACCGTTGAGTAGCCCCCCGTTGGCCGTGCGCCACTGCCCGCCGGACGGCCGCCACACAGCCCTGGACCTGCCGCGGTAGTCAGGGGCACCGATGCGCGCGGTGTTGAAGTTGTCGCCCAACTGCGGCGAGGTGACCGGCGCCCTGTTCGTCCGGGACGGCCCCTTTCCGCTGTTGACCGTCGGCCAACCGTCGGCGGTCCACTGCATCGGATCGAGGTAGAGCTGACGGAGTTCGCCGTTGGACCCGCCAACGTTGGACTGCCACGGCTGTTGTTGATCGATGCCGTGGTAGACCATCCAGTCCTGGCCGGCGAGGTCGGGGATCACGGTCTGTCCACCCGCACCGACGGTGTCGTTCCCGTTCTGTTGGAGCACCGGGAAGCCGCCGCCCTCATTGGCGAGATTCCACCAGATGGGGTTGCTCCATGGCGCGTCACCGGGTTGGTAGTGCGGAAGTGGCCCGTAGCTCTGCTCCATCGGCGAGCCGTGCTGGTCGCTGAAGTCGGCGTGGCCCCCGTCGGGGTTCACATTGCCGAACGGCTGGTTCCCCCGGTTCGCGACGACGCTGTAAGGACTGTTCGGACCAGCGCAACAGTCCGAGCGGGAATTGAGCATGTAGTACATGGGTTTGCCATCGACGTCGTGCGAAATCACCGAGCTCGCCTCGTACTGCAGGTTGTGACCGAACTGCGTGCCGGTCGACAAGTCGCTGCTCAACCCGTCGGGGCTCAGCCGGTAGAGGCGGTTACCTCCGAAGAAGCTGCCCTCGTACAGGTACCTGGTGCCGTCCGAACCCTGATACACCGCTGAGTCGAAATGCCAGTTGTAGCAGCCTGGGTTCGCCGGATCGGTGCACCATCCCCAGCTCGGCGGCACGATCGGGCCGTGGCGAAACGATCCGCCCGCCGACGGCCCGGCGTCGGACCACGGCCCGACGGGCGTCCGAGAGGTCAGTACCCCGATGGCTGATACCGCCTGGGTCGGGGTGCTGGCCGGATTTGCATACTTGGGCAACGCCTTCACGTGATCGGCTGTGTAGTACAGGTAGTACCGACCGTTGAAGTAGTGCACGTCCGGCGCCCACAGAGCGTTGGTCGACACCCAGCTGGGTGCAGTGGCCAACGCATCGGTCACGTAGCGCCAATCAACGAGGTCGGTCGAACGCCAGATCGGAAAGATGTGTTCCTTGGCAGAGGTGCCCAGCGTCGTGGTCGTCGCGTACAGGTAGTAGTACCCGTCGAGTGCCTTGATGACGTGGGGATCAGCGACATTGGCCGGCAGAATTGGATTTCGATACGCCTCGTTGTGCTGGCGCTCCGGCTCGCGCGTCGGCTCGCTGCCTGACGCGGATTGCGCAACCCCCGCACTTGTCGCCAGCGCCAGCAGGGTTGCCACGACCAGACAAAGCGGGAACCGGCCGATCCTGCGCGCCGGGAATCGCCGGCTCCCGACACGGTTCTGCTGGCGCTGCATCATTTTGTTACCTCCACAGTTCTCTGCGAATACTTCGTTCTTCGATCTCCGCCAGGAAAAAATTGCTGTCGGGGTGGGGGGAGAAGCACGAG
>JBPCPG010000024.1:0-7716 GCA_050999445.1 Nakamurella sp.
ACTGCAGCGAAGGAACTTTCCGTCATACCAGGCCGAGCGATTGGGCGACCGCCTCGGCCGCAACGGGGATGACCGTCGGCGCGGTCAGCGCACCGAGCGCGGTGGATGGATCCTTCAGACCATTTCCCGTCACCGTGCAGACGATGACCGATCCGGACGGCAACCTGCCGTCCGCGGCCGTTCTCAGCAGCCCGGCGATGGACGCCGCCGATGCCGGTTCGACGAAGACGCCCTCGGTGGTGGCGAGCAGTCGGTAGGCGTGCAGAATCTGCTCGTCCGTCACCGAATCAATCAGACCACCGGATTCATCTCGCGCGTTGATCGCACCGGTCCAGGACGCCGGAGCGCCGATTCGAATCGCCGTCGCAATCGTCTCCGGGTCGGCAACGGGATGTCCGAGCACCAGTGGTGCGGCGCCCGCCGCCTGGAAACCGAACATCCGCGGGGCGCCGGAGGTGACACCGTCGGACAAGTATTCCGAATAACCTTTCCAATAGGCGGTGATGTTGCCGGCGTTACCGACCGGAAGCACGTGGATGTCCGGCGCCTGGCCCAGCACGTCGCAGATCTCGAAGGCGGCGGTCTTCTGACCCTCGATCCGTGCCGGGTTCACCGAATTGACCAGGGAGATCTCGTCGTGGGCGGCCGCGGTCTTTCGGGCGAGTTCCAGACAATCGTCGAAGTTGCCCTGGACCTGCAGGATCGTGGCTCCGTAGACGACCGCCTGCGCAAGCTTTCCGGCCGCGATCTTGCCCTCCGGAATGAGAACCGCGCAGGTCATGCCGGCCCTTGCGGCATAGGCGGCGGCGGAGGCCGAGGTGTTCCCGGTGGAAGCGCAGATGACGGCCTTGGCGCCGCCGGCGAGAGCGTGGGTCACCGCCACCGTCATCCCACGGTCCTTGAAAGATCCGGTTGGATTGGCACCTTCCACCTTCAACCAGACCTCCGCACCCACCATCGCCGAGAGCGCGGGCGCCGGAAGCAGTGGCGTGCCGCCCTCCAGCAGGGTCACCGGCGTCGAGCCGACCGGAACGGCGACCCGGTCGGCGTAGGCGGCGATCAGCCCCGGCCAGCCTGCCGATGCGCTGGAATTCTGTACCGGGCTGCGCGAGGTATCGGAACCGAGGTTCATGCCACATCTCCTATGACTCGCATCACTGACGTGACGCGGTGTACCGAGTCGAGCTCACCGAGTTGGGCGACCGTCGCGGACAGGGCTGCGTCCGGGGCTGCATGGGTGACCACGACCAGGGTCGCCTCCGCTCCCCTGCCCCGTTGGCGCACCGTGGAAATCGAAACCCCGGCGGCGGCGAACGCGTTGGCGACCGCGGCCAGAACTCCGGCCTTGTCGTCCACGTCCAGACTGATGTGGTAGCGCGCCGGCACCTGACCCATCGGCTGCACCGGTAGGGCGGCATACGCCGATTCTCTTGGCCCGCGCCCCCCGCTGATCTTGTTGCGCGCCACCGCGACCAGGTCACCCAGAACCGCCGAGGCGGTAGGCGCCCCGCCCGCGCCAGGTCCGTAGAACATCAGCTGCCCGGCGGACTCGGCTTCGACGTAGACGGCGTTGTAGGCGCCGTCGACCCCGGCCAACGGGTGATTTCGAGGCAGCATCACCGGATGCACCCGGGCCGAGACCGCATCGCCGTCCGGGCCGCTGACCCGCTCGCAGATGGCCAGTAGCTTGATGACGCAGTCCAACTCGGCGGCCGCCCTGATGTCGACCGCAGTCACCTGCGCAATGCCCTCTCGGTGCACGTCCGCGGCACCCACCCTGGTGTGGAACCCGATCGAGGCCAGGATCGCCGCTTTCGCAGCAGCATCGAATCCGTCGACGTCAGCGGTGGGATCGGCTTCCGCGTAGCCGAGCCGAGTGGCCTCCTTGAGAGCCAACTCGTAGCTGGAACCATCGGCGGCCATCGACGACAGGATGAAGTTGGTGGTGCCGTTGACGATCCCCATGATGCGCAGGACCCGGTCGCCCGCAAGGGACTCACGAATCGGCCGGATCAGCGGAATGGCACCGGCCACCGCGGCCTCGAAGTACAGATCAGCGCCGGCAGCGTCCGCAGCCTCGTAGAGGGCGGGGCCTTCCTCGGCCAGCAGCGCCTTGTTGGCCGTGACGACCGAGGCACCGCGCCGAAGCGCGGTCAGCAGTAGCTCGCGGGTCGGATCGATTCCGCCGATCACTTCGATGATGACATCGATGTCCGGCCGGGCCACCAGCGCCGCCGCATCGGTGGTCAGCAAGTCCGCCGGAATGTCCGGGTGATGATGTGGACGACGAACCGCGACCGCCACCAGCTCCAGCGGAGCGCCGATCCGAGCCGCCAGCTCCGTACCCTGCTCGCGGAGCAGCCGAACCACCTGGGACCCGACCACACCGGCACCCAGCACAGCGATCCGCACCGCCTTCACCTGCGACCTCGTCGCGCATTGTCGCGGAACAGCTTGGCCGCGTAGATCAGCAGAGCGATGACGACGAGCACCGCGAGAAGCGCAATGGAAATCTTCAACCACTGCGGCATGGACGGTTTGATCAGCACCACGACGATCAGCACGGCGGCCAGACCCAGCAGGATTGCCGCTGGTACCGCCGACGGCGGCTTCGGTCCGCTCGAGCGGCTCGGCTCCGCGGAGCCGTTCGGATCGTTCACCAGGTCTCCAGATGCATCAGATCGTCGTCGGTTTCGCGGCGCAACAGTTGGCGCGAGGTTCCGTCCGCCACCGCGATCAGGGGAGGCCGGGGCAGCCGGTTGTAATTGCTGGACATCGCGTAGCAGTAGGCGCCGGTCGCCGCGACCGCGAGCAGATCCCCGATCGCCAGGTCCGCAGGAAGATAGCAGTCCCGTACGACGATGTCGCCACTCTCGCAGTGCTTGCCCACCACACGACACCGCGCGGCCGGGGCGTCCGACGAACGCGATGCCAGGACCACCGTGTAATCGGCGTCGTACAGCGCGGTCCGAATGTTGTCGCTCATCCCACCGTCCACGGAGACGTACCGCCGCACCACACCGCCGTCCAGATGGACATCTTTGATCGTGCCGACCTGATAGACGGTCACGGTGCCCGGCCCCACGATGGCCCGGCCCGGTTCCACCGCGATGCGCGGCACCGCCAGTCCGGAGGCCTGACATTCCCGCTCGACGATCTCCGTCAGCGACTTCGCCATCGCGTCGACCGACGGTGGGGTGTCGGTGGAGGTGTAGGCGATCCCCAGGCCACCACCCAGATCCAAGGTGGTGACGGTATCGGCCAGTTCGGGATACTCCACGATCGCCTGCTCGAGAAGTCGCACCAACCGGTGCGCCGAGACCTCGAAGCCCGACGGGTCGAAGATCTGCGAACCGATGTGCGAGTGCAGGCCGACCAACTCGAGCCCGGGACCGGCGACGACCCGGCGGATCCCCTCCATCGCGTCACCGCCGGCCAACGAGAAACCGAATTTCTGATCCTCGTGCGCCGTCGTGATGAACTCATGGGTATGTGCCTCGACTCCGACGGTCACCCGGATCATGACTCGGATCGCGGTGCCCGAGCGAGCACCGTCCGGCCGCCCGGCGCCGATCGAACCGGTGCCGGCGATTCCCACCAGTCGTTCGATTTCGTCGAAGGAGTCGACGATGATGGCACCGATTCCGGCATCGACGGCAGCCGCCAATTCGGCCTGCGACTTGTTCGAGCCGTGGAACCCGATGCGCTCCGCCGGAAAGCCCGCCCGCAACGCCAGCCCGAGTTCGCCGCCGGAACAGACGTCCAACGAGAGTCCCTCCTGCGCAAGCCATTTCACGATGTGCGAGGACAGAAACGCCTTGGCTGCGTAGTGCACGTCGGCGGCCGAGCCGAAGGCGTCGGCGAAGTCCTGGCACCTGCTGCGGAAGTCCTGCTCGTCCATCGCGAAAAGGGGTGTGCCGTATTCGGCGGCGAGATCTCGGACGTCGTTTCCGGCCAGCGTCAGCACGCCGGCCCTTCTGTCGGCCCCTCGCGGCCACACTGCCGGGTCGAGATCGTTGAGATCCACTGGCAGGATCGAGCTGTGGTCCGCCGGGATCTCCCCGTGCCGGGGGCCGGCCGGATGCGCTCTCATCGTTGCTCTCCCTGATTGACTGCTGCGGTCGCCGTCACATTCGTTCCGGCGCTGTGACACCGAGGACGGCGAGGCCGTTGCCGAGCACCTGACGAGCCGCGTTGCACAACCAGAGCCGGGCGATGTTGGCCGAGGTCACCGCATCGTCGCCCATCGGCAGCACTCGGACCGCGTCGTAGAACTTGTGATAGGCCGAGGCGAGGTCCTCCAGGTAGCGAACCACCCGATGCGGCTCGCGAAGTTCGGCGGCGGCCGCCAGCACCTGCGGATAACCTGCCAACAGCGCGATGACCTCCGCTTCCGCAGGCGTGTCCAGCAGGGCGGCGTCGTATTCGGAGCCCAGATCGATCCCGAGATCCTGCGCCGACCTGGCCAACGCCGAGAGGCGGGCGTGCGCGTACTGCACGTAGTAGACCGGATTGTCCGCACTCTGCCGCGTCCACAGATCCAGATCCAGATCCAGGGTGGTGTCCACCGAGTACCGGATGAGGGAGTAGCGCGCCGCGTCCACGCCGAGCGCCTCGATGAGGTCGTCGAGCGAGATGACCGTTCCGGCCCGCTTGCTCATCCGAATCGGCTCTCCGTTCTCGACCAGGAACACCATCTGGCCGATCAGCACCTCGACCACAGCCGGATCGTCGCCGAAGGCGGCTGCCGCGGCCTTGAGGCGGCTCACATATCCGTGATGGTCGGCTCCGAACATGTAGATGCACAGGTCGAAACCGCGCGACCGCTTGTCGAGGAAGTACGCGAGGTCGCCGGCGATGTACGCCGGCTCACCATCGGACTTGATCACGACCCGGTCCTTGTCGTCGCCGTAATCCGTCGACTTGAGCCACCAGGCCCCGTCGGCCGGGAAGAGGTGGCCGGACTGCTTCAGCGCCGTGACAGCCTTGTCCACCGCTCCGCTCGCGTGCAGCGAATCCTCGTGGAAGTAGACGTCGAAGTCCGTGCGGAACGCGTGCAGGGTCGCCTTGATCTCGGTGAACATCTGCTCGACACCCTCGGTGCGGAACAGCTCTCTGGCCTCGTCGTCCGGCAACTGTGCTGCGCCGGAATGCGCTCGGGAGATCTTCGCGGCGATGTCGGTGATGTAACTACCGCCGTAGCCGTCTTCGGGAGCCGCTGCCCCTCGCGCAGCGGCCAGCAGAGACCGGGCGAACCTGTCGATCTGGGCACCGGCGTCGTTGAAGTAGTACTCGCGGACGACCGTCGCTCCCTGGGTGCTCAGCACTCGGCCAAGGGCGTCGCCCACGGCAGCCCAGCGCGCTCCACCGATGTGGACCGGACCCGTCGGGTTGGCCGAGACGAACTCGAGGTTGACCCGCTGACCTGCCAGCCGGTGCGACGCGCCGTAGGCAGCGCCCGCGGCGACGACCTGACGGACCACCGCTCCGGCCGCTGCGGTGTCCAATCTGATGTTCAGGAAACCGGGGCCCGCAATCTCAACGGCGGAAATTCCGGCGACCTCGCGGAGCCGCCGCGCCAGTACCTCTGCGATCGTGCGCGCCGGCAGGCCGGCCGTCTTGGCCAGCTTCAGTGCGACCGGAGTGGCGTAGTCGCCGTGCTCGCGGGAGCGTGGTCGGTCGATGGGAATGTCGTCGGGCACCATCAACACCAGGTCGCCGGCGGCGACAGCCTGGGACAGGGCAGCACGAACAGCGTCGGCCAACTGGGCGGGATTCACCCGCTCATTCTAGGAAGGACCGCACCTGGTTTGCGCCACGTCGGGCTGCCGGGCCTGGAATCGAAGTCGGGGACGCGGCTGCGCACAGGCTGGTTCACGCAAAAGTCACCGGTGAGCACCGTAGACTCCAGCGGTTCCAGCAAGACTCCAGCGCGCCGTAACCACCCGGCCGGTGCTCCGAGACATCCGGGCCACATACACACGACGAGGTTCCAGCACCGATGATGGCAAGTGGCAAGAACGCCAAGAGAACTAGAGCAGTCGCGCCCGTTGTCAACAGGCGACTGAGCAAACGGCAGGGGCTGCCCTGGCTCACCATCGGCGCATTCGCCGTCGTCCTGCTTCTTGTCGGCGGCATCTTCGCGGTCGTCTACAACAAGAACCGGCAGAACAACAGCAACGCTGCCTCGGTGGCTCCGTTCCAACCCAGCGCCACCAACAAGGATCCATCCACCGCGATCCCCGGAATCTTCGTCGGCAAATCCACCGCCGCCGCCAACGGAACGTTGAGCTTCCCCGCCTACAAGGCCGCTCTGCACGTCACCGGGACCCAGCGCGTCGCCTACGACCGCTACCCGCCCATCGGCGGCCCCCACGACGAGCAGTGGGCCGCGTGCAACGGCGACATCTATGCCACCGCCGTTCGTAACGAGAACATGGTGCACCCGCTGGAACACGGCGCGGTGTGGATCACCTACAACCCCGCCACGATCGCCGCGGGTGACCTGGAGAAGCTCAAGACCATCGTCTCCGGCCAGACCTACGAGTTCATGAGCCCCTACCCGAACCTCGACTCGCCCATCTCGCTGCAGTCGTGGGCGCACCAGCTCAAGCTGACCTCCGCCGCCGACGTTCGCATCCAACAATTCATCACCGCGCTGCGCCAGAATCCTTACGTCACACCGGAAGCCGGCGCCTCCTGCAGCCAGCCCGGCTTCGCCGCCGCTCCTCCGCCGTTCAACCCGACAGCGCCCGGCGCCGATGCCATCAAGATGGACGGCGCCGGACTCGCGCCGGTCACGAACGAAGCAGTGCCCAACGTCAGCGGAGCAGCGGGCAGTGCAGCCCCCGCGAGCGGGGCGTCCTCGAGCGGGGCGGCCGGGTCTGCTGCAACACTCACCAGCCCCGCTGCCAACACAGCTGCCAACACAAAGAGCGCCACGGTCGCCGCCACCACCTCAAAATCGGCCACCGCGGCGAACACAACGGCCGCCACCACGGCAAGCAAATAACGATAGATGTCCGCACCGAATCGATCGGCCCACCCGGCTGCCACTCCGCTCCTGATGCGTTGGGGATCTCGCGGCACCGCACTGGTGCTAGGCCTCGCTGCGCTGGTTCTGGTGCTGATCGGCGCGACCATCGGCCTGGCGTTGGCCGGAGGCGGGCCGGTGCCCGTGTCGATCAGCGACGAAGGCAAGGACCCGGTCGATACGGGGTTCGCCCGCGACATGGTGGTCCACCATCAACAGGGCGTCGACATGGCCCACATCGCCGAGTTGAATTCCGACGACAAGACGATTCGCTCCCGGGCGTACGACATCCAGTACACGCAGGCCTCCGAGATCGGCACCATGACGGGCTGGCTCGACCTGTGGGGGGTGCCGCGGCTGACCAGCGATCCACACATGGGGTGGATGGGAACCGCCGGCATGGCAGGCATGAGCACGGGAGCTGCCTGTGGGTCGGCGGCGGCCCTCATGCCGGGCATGGCCACCCCGCAGGAGATGGCGAAGCTGCAGAGCCTGCGTGGCCAGGCGTCCGACGTGTATTTCTTGCAATTGATGATCCGGCACCATCAGGGCGGGACGGCGATGATGACGTACGCGTCCAACCACGCCGTTTCGCCGGTGGTGCGAAATTTCGCCGGCAAGATGGTGGACGCGCAGACCTCGGAGATCGGCGTGATGACTGACATGCTCGACAAACGGGGCCA
>JBPCPG010000064.1:0-3538 GCA_050999445.1 Nakamurella sp.
CCACCGACTCGAGTACCACGCGTGTCGTCCACACCCAAACGCCGACGCCCGGACCGGGTCAGGTCAGCATCAACGTGGCCTACGCCGGGATCAACTTCATGGACGTCATGACCCGCCGAGGCGACCCGGGCTACGCCCCGCTCGGATGGCCACTGGTGCCGGGCCTCGAGGTGGCGGGCACAGTGCGGGCAGCAGGGCCCGGAGTCTGCAATCTTCGGGTCGGAGACCGAGTCGCGGCGAAGGTCAGCGGCGGCGGGCTCGCCGAGATTGTGGTCGCCGACAGCAATTTGGTCGCGCCCGCACCCGAACGCCTGGATCTTTCTGCGGCGGCCGCCGCACCCCTCATGCTTGCCACCGCAGTGCTGCTACTGCGCGATGTCGCCCAACTCCGGGCCGGTGAGCGGCTGTTCATGCACGCCGTCAGCGGCGGTGTGGGCTCCATCGTCCCCCAGGTTGCGCAGACACTCGGGGTCGGCGTGCGGGTCGGGTCGGTGGGCAGACCGTCCAGCATCGCCGGGGCCACCGCCGCAGGATGGGACCACGTCCTTCACCACGATGACGCCATCGAAGATGCGGCGCGCCGAGCAGCCGGCGGCGGCTTCGACGTCATCCTGGACCCGACCGGCACCACATCACTTGACCTCGACCTCGCCATCGCAGCCCCCGGCGCCAGGATCATCCTGTTCGGCAACGCCGGCGGTACCGCTCCGGCAACCCTTCCGCCTTTCGGTCGCCTGCTCGCCGGCAACGTCGGCCTCCTCGGATTCAGCATCACCGCTCTGTCGCGCACCAACCCGGACCGCGTCACCGATGCCCTTGTCGCCGGACTCGACATGCTCGACCAGGGGCACGTGCTCATGCCCGTCACGGTGATCGAGTCACTCACAGACGTGGGAGCGGTACATGACCTGTTGGCGAACCGCGCAGGCACCGGAAAATACATCGTGCGTGTCAACGATCCAGCACCTGCAACCCACGCAATGGCCTTGTGAGCTGCCCCTGGCGGCACCGGAACCGACAACTGGACGCCCGGAGCATTGAACCGAACATTTGCCCGCGGCTGGACAACGAGGTTGGTCTTTCCCTCGGCACCGTGATCGTCAACTGCGTACCCGGCGCACCGTGGCACGTACTGCCCAACGGCCGCCCTGTCGTGCGTCTTCCATCCGCCAACAATCTCGACTGACCGACCAGATTCACCGTCGACCGACGTCTCACGAGGGCTTGCTGCTGCCCGTTGGTGAATGCACTGAGCCCTCAACGCGACCGGGAACATCACCATCGGTGTGATCGCCGGCCTCGGCAGACGGATTGGGCAAGGCTTCGCGCAGGCACTCTGGACCCGTTGGCCGCTTGGGTCAGTGTCCGGCGCCGAGGTGCCCGGAGAGTCGTTCGTGACGGGTGGCGCTGTGCTGGTCCAACCCGACGATTTCCACGGTCCTGTGGTGGCGCTCGAATTTGTTGGTGATGGCGTCGAGGGTTGCGGTGGTCGAGGCGTCCCACAGGTGCGCCCTGGATAGGTCGATGACGACGTTGTCGGCTGGGTCGTTGTAGTCGAACTGGCCGTAGAGGTCGTTGGAGGAGGCGAAGAACAGTTCCCCGGTGACGACGTAGGTGCGGGTGGTGCCGTCGGCGGCCAGGGTGCTGGTCAGGTTGACCAGGTGCGCGACCCGGCGGGCGAACAGGGTCAGGGCGACCAGGACGCCGGCGATGACGCCGTAGGACAGGTTGTCGGTGGCGACGGTGACCGCGACGGTGACGAGCATGACGGCGGTTTCACTCCTGGGCATCCGCTTGAGTGTCTTCGGGGTGATGGAGTGCCAGTCGAAGGTGGAGATCGACACCATGATCATCACACCCACGAGGGCGGCCATCGGGATCTTCCCGACGATACCGCCCAGGGCCACGACCAGGATCAGCAGGAACACGCCGGCCAGGAAGGTGGACAGTCGGGTGCGGGCGCCGGAGCGGACGTTGATCATGGTCTGGCCGATCATGGCGCAGCCGCCCATGCCGCCGAAGAAGCCGGTGATGATGTTGGCGCCGCCCTGGCCCCATGCTTCGCGGGTCTTGTTGGAATGAGTGTCGGTGATGTCGTCGACCAGCTTCGCGGTCATCATCGATTCCAGCAGCCCGACCAGCGCCATCCCGATCGCATAGGGCGCGATGATTTTTAAGGTGGCGAAGGTGAACGGCACGTCCGGCAGTCCGAGTTTGGGCAGGCTGGTCGGCAGCGCGCCCTGGTCGGCGACGGTGGGGACCTGCAGATGGATGATCGTCGCCAGCGCAGTCAGCACCACGATGGAGATCAGCGGCGAGGGAACCACTTTCGTCAACCGTGGCAGGCCGTAGATGATGGCCAGTCCGGCCAGCACCATCGGGTAGACCTGCCACGGCACGTGGTGCAGCTGCGGCAGTTGGGCGATGAAGATCAAGATGGCCAGCGCGTTGACGAAGCCGACCATCACGCTGCGCGGCACGAACCGCATCAGTTTCGCCACCCCGAGCAGGCCCAGGATGATCTGCAGGACGCCGGCCAGGATGACGGTGGCGATCAGGTACTGCAGGCCGTACTGGTGCACCAGCGGTGCGATGACCAGGGCGACGGCGCCGGTGGCGGCGGAGATCATCGCCGGCCGGCCACCCAGGATGGAGATCGACACGGCCATGGTGAACGAGGCGAACAACCCGACGCGGGGATCAACCCCGGCGATGATCGAGAACGAAATCGCCTCCGGGATCAACGCCAGAGCGACGACCAATCCGGCCAGGACTTCGGCCTTGAGGAGGTGCGGGGCCAGCCACACCGGTTTGCCCGGCCGTAGCTTGAGCAAAACGCTCGCGCGCCCGGCGGGGCGGGTGTCCAGGTCAGTCAAAGGTCGATCCGTTCTGGGGCAGGGGCCGAGCACAGCCCGGTAATGGACAATTCGAAGAGAGAGGGACGCCACGATGCGCCCGGGACGGACTCAGGTCGCGAGCGATGTTGGTGAAGCTCACCCCACGCAATCGAATCAACGTCAGATAAAACTGTACCCTTACGTAAGAGTACGGATCCGTGGTGGGGCACACCAACCAGTGAAATCTGGCCTACCCATGAAGGGGAGTACACGTTGACAACTGGAGCCGCCACGGCGCTGATGCAGATCGGCGAATTGGCAGACACGACCGGCCTGTCACTGCGCACGATCCGTTACTACGACGACGAAGGTCTGCTCAACCCTTCCGCCCGCAGTCTTGGCGGCTTTCGCCTGTACAGCGACGACGACTTGGAGCGGCTGCTGGTGATCCGGCGAATGAAACCGCTGGGCTTCTCCATTGACGAGATGCGGGACCTGCTCGCCGCTATCCACGACCTGGCGAGACCAAATCTGAGCCAAGACCGCCGATCCGAGCTCAGCGGGCAGCTGGCCGCGTTCACCGAAAATGCACGCGAACGCCGAAAGAAACTCCGCACCCAGCTGGCCATGGCCGAGGAGTTCGTGGAGCGCCTCGAGCAACTTTCGGTTTCTCCTTCGCCGCGGCTCTGACGTCGTTGGCA
>JBPCPG010000068.1:0-4476 GCA_050999445.1 Nakamurella sp.
TCGAACGGATTCATGGCCGGCATTTTCACGGCCTCGCCGTTTGCCTTGACATCCTCGGCGGTCGAGACAGCAAGCTCGGTGAGCTCGACCCGCCGACGGGCTCGGTACCCGGCGACGTCCAGCATCAACCGGGAGCGTTGGCCGGTCTCGGCGGTGGCGGCGAGCCGGGTAAGTTCCTGCAGTGCGTCCAGGACCTCGCCGCGGTCGCCGACCAGGCGATCGACGTCGCCGTCACCGATGATCGACACCACGGCCCGTTCGCCTTCGACGTCGAGATCGATGTCGCCATCGAAATCAAGGATGTCCAACAACCGTTCCAGGTAGTCGCCGGCCGCATCGCCTTCGGCGACGAGAAGATCGTGCTTGCTCATTCGCCCGGACCTCGACTCCTCGTCCACCGGCACTTCCGAAGTTTCACCTTCCGGAGCGCCCGAGACGCCATCTACCTCTTGTGTCAGCGAGGGCTGGTCGTCAAGTAGCTCGTCGGTCGCCATGCTGTTTTCACTCATCGCTCTACCTCTTCTTCAAAACGTAGGTCAGGAGGACAGACTCCGGCGCGCAGCGCCGACGCAGAGCCCTGGGAGTCAACGTCGGCCGGGTCGCTTCTTCCTCGCCGTGGTACCGGTACCGCCGGTCTGCTGGGTGGGTGACCCTGAATCGGTCGAGGAAACGGCCGAGGAGCCGTCCGAACCAGTGGCCCCACCGTCGACGCCGCCCTTTCGAAGCGAAGGTGGCGTTCCATTTGAGGGCGCCGAGTCGGGTACGGCGCCATTTTCCCGTTGTTTGGTCGTCGGCTGCACCACCGCTCGTTTCGTGCTTCCGGTGGACCTCGCTCCGGTCGTGGGTTTCGCCCCATTCGCCGGCGAGGCGCCGGTCGTCGGCCTGGCGCCGGTCGCCGGTGAGGAGCCACTGGTCGGACGAGCGGGGCGTGCTCCGCCAGTCTGTCGAACACCCGATGCCGGCTTGGCACCTGCGGCGGCACGCCCCCCGGGCGCTGGTCGCGATCCCTGCGCTGGTCGTGATCCTGGCGCCGGTCTGGTGACCGGTCTGGCATCGACGGTCGGACGAGCACCGGGTTGCGGCTTCGTAAAGCCGCTCGCCCTTTTTGCCTCGTCGATCACCATGGATTCGTTCGCCAACTGCTTGTCCTGGATTCGGTGCGCGACGTAGAGCTGACCGAAGGTCCAGGTGTTGTTCGACAGCCAGTAGAACAGGATGGCGAGCGGGAAGAACGGTCCACCGACCACGACGAACAGCGGGAACACGTACTTCATCAGCTTGTTCATGATCGCGGCCTGCGGCGCAGCGTCGTTCGCGCCCTGCATCTGCTCCTGGCGCGCCACCGACCGACGACTGGTCAGGTAGGTGGCGATACCGGCCAGAATGGTGAGCGGGATACCTACCGCGATGATGGTGGAACGAACACCCCCGAGCTCGATGAGCCCGATCTGCTTAGGCGTGCTAAGTGCCGGAATCGTCATGTACGCGGACAGCGGCGCGCCGTGGAAGAGCTTCGCTCCGACGAACGAAGCAACGTCGGAACTGCCGAAGAAGTAGTTCCGGGTCTGACCAGGCTTGAAGGATCTCAACACGTGGAAAAGGCCGATGAAGACCGGCGCCTGGATCAGGGCCGGGAGGCAACCACCCAGTGGATTGACCCCGGCCTCTTTGTTGAACTTCTGCCTCTCTTCCGCAAGCCGAGTGCGGTCGCCCTTGTACTTCTCGCGCAGCCTCTTCATCTCCGGAGCGACAGCCTGCATCTTCATCTGCGAGGTCATCTGCTTCATGAACGGCTTGAACAACAGGCTTCTCAAAGTGAAGACCAAGAAGACGACGGACAGCACCCACGCCCAAGGGTTGTTCAAACCCAAGATGGTGCCGAAAACCTTGTGCCAGACCCACATGATGCCCGACACGGGGTAGTAGATGTAATCAAGGGAGAAGAAGTCGAAACTCACGCGGCATTGCTCCGGGGGTTCGGCGCCTCGGTCGAAACCGGCCGCGCATCAGGGTGGGGTGGAATTGTCGCCGCGGGATTTCCGGTGAGAGCTCCGTCGCGGAATTCCAGATCGACGGCCACGGGGTCGCATTCGCTGTGGGACTTCACAGTGATCGAACTTCCGAACGCGCCGATGGGTTCCCGTCGCGGCGGCACGGGGTCGTATCCGCCGTCATGCCAAGGATGGCACCGGGCCAGACGACGGACCACGAGCCAGACGCCGCGCAGCAGACCGTGTTCCTGCAATGCCTGGACGGCGTACGCGCTACAGGTCGGGAAGTAGCGACAAGTTGCGGGAAGGGCCGGTGAAACATGGCGCCGGTAGAAACGAATCGGCGCCACGACGGCGCGAACGAAGAACGATGGGCTGTTGGTGCGCTCGGTCATCGCTCACCCTCGTTGTTCGTCGGCACTCGCGACCGCTTGCGGACGGCCGCCGCCAAGCCCGTCCGCAAATCCAGGCCGAGGTCGGCGCTGGTTGCAAAACCCGCCGACGGCAGCGCGCGGACCACCACATCCGTTCCCAACGGAAGCACACCGAGTTCCGCACGGACCAACGGCCGCAGCCGTCTTGTCACCCGGTGACGAATCACCGAGTTCCCGACCTTCGCGGAGACGACGAAGCCGGCGCGCGGCGGGACAGCTCGGCCGCTCTGCAGCAGATGGACCACCAGCCTGCGGGTACCCGCACGCCGGCCACCACGGACTACCGCGGAGAAGTCAGCCGCGGACCGCAACCGTGAATCCGAGGGCAGCACAATGTCCTGATGGGAATGAGGCCGGTGATAACTCAGGCCGACAGCTCGTCGCGGCCCTTACGCCGGCGGGCCGACAGGATCGCACGACCCGCACGAGTGCGCATCCGCAAGCGGAAGCCGTGGACCTTTGCCCGACGACGGTTGTTCGGCTGAAAGGTGCGCTTGCTCAAGGTGATCTCTCCAAAGGTCGAACTGCGGATACATGCTGCGTCGGTGATCGGCCAGCCGGATCGTTGGAACGACCAGCTGCAACACCGTCCATGACCTGGTCTGCTTGCGATCGGCCCGGACCCGGCAAAAGGGGGACCGTTCAACCAGCCGCTCGACGTGCGAACGGCATGCAGCAGCCCGGCACCGCGCGGGTCTGGTCCCAGGGTAGAGACAGGAGCGCTCAGGGGTCAAGCCGGATCGGTACTGCCGACGCGACACGCCGAGTGGAATACTCGACCGCGCCAGCACCTTGTGGGAACGGCAGATGAATTGTTAGCGTTCCTCGGCCAACACTTACTCAAACGGACGAGATCGCCCCTCGTCGTCCCGACGATCGCCTGCTCCGACCATTGCCGACGTTGCCGTCGGGCGTGTGATAGTTATCGACCGATAGTTATCCACATCCGGTGGACAACTGTGTGGATGGTTGATGACTGCACGGCACGGAAAGTGGGGATTGCCAGTGGCGGACGATCCGGTAGACGTCCAAGTCGTCTGGCGCGAGGTGGTCGCGGAACTGTCGGCGACCCTGAGTTCGCACCAGCGCGCATGGCTGGGCATCACCGAACTCGTCGGCCTGATCGGCACGACGGCGTTGATCGCCGCACCTTCCAGTTTTGCCAGGGACACGATCGAGCGCACGCTGCGTGAACCGATCACCGCTGCATTGTCCGATCGCATGCAACTTCCCATCACCCTTGCGGTGACAGTGAGTGAGCAGGCTCCCGTCGACCAGGAAAATCGTCCGGCTGACGTCGGCGGCAATGGCAACGGTGGCTACCCTCCCGGCTTGGCCGGGACCGCCGATGGCCCCGGATACCTGAACGGAGCCTCGACAGCCCGCGAGGACGACGACGACGACATCGACGAGGAAGCTGACGCCCTCGCAACGGTGACCGAGATCTGGCCCACCTATGCGGTCCGTCGGGACACGGCGCCACCGAGCGCCGCCCAGACCCGGTTGAACGAGAAATATCATTTCGAGAGCTTCGTGATCGGGTCGTCGAACCGGTTCTCCCACGCGGCTGCGGTCGCCGTGGCGGAGGCGCCGGCGGTGGCCTATAACCCCCTGTTCATCTGGGGAGATTCCGGGCTGGGCAAAACTCATCTGCTGCACGGTATCGGCCACTACGCGCAACGGTTGTTCCCCGGAATCCGGGTTCGGTACGTGTCCAGCGAGGAATTCACCAACGACTTCATCAACTCGCTGCGCGACGATCGCAGGGTCGCATTCCAACGAAGGTATCGGGACGTCGACGTCCTGCTTGTCGACGACATCCAGTTTTTGGAAGGCAAGGAAGGCACCCAGGAGGAGTTCTTCCACACGTTCAACACGCTCTACAACGCCAACAAGCAGATCGTGATCTCCTCGGATCGAGCGCCCAAACGCCTGGAAACCCTCGAGGACCGGTTGCGCACTCGGTTCGAGTGGGGCCTCACCACCGACATCCAGCCGCCGGAGTTGGAGACCAGAATCGCGATCCTGCGCAAGAAGGCCTCCCTGGACGG
>JBPCPG010000104.1:0-3120 GCA_050999445.1 Nakamurella sp.
GCATTCGGTACGGTGCGGTGAACGCAATTTGCAAGGGAGTGCACAGGTATGACCTCGACCGACCCAGTTCGCGTGCAGGACGATCTCTTCCGACACGTCAACGGCCAGTGGCTGCAGCGCGACAACATTCCGCCCGACCAGTCCACCTACGGCGCTTTCCAGGAAATGCGGGACACCTCAGAGGCGATCTGCCGAGAGATCGCCGAGGCCGCCGCGGCCGAACCGGGCCCGGTCGGCTCGCCGCGCCAGTTGATCGGTGACCTGTACGCCAGCTTTCTGGATGAAGACCTGGTCGAAAGCAGGGGCAGCGAGCCGGCCTGGCAGCACTTGCGCTTGTTGGAGCCGGTGCACAGCGTCGACGCGTTCGCCGAACTGTTGGGTCGATTGCAGCGCGAGGGCGTGTCAGGCCTCTTCGGTTTCGGTGCCGACACCGATCCGGACGCTCCGGACCGGTACACGATGGTCTTCTTCCAGGGTGGTCTCGGGCTACCCGACGAGTCGTACTACCACCAGGATCAGTACGCCGAGATCAGGGCCGCGTATCGCGAGCACGTGATCAGAATCCTGACGCTCAGCGCAGTTCCGGATGCGGTGCGGTGCGCCGATTCGGCGATCGCTCTGGAAACCGAACTGTCCAGGGCACATTGGGACCGGGTGCGTAGCCGTGATCGCTCGCTGACGCACAATCCGATGGAGCGGGATGGCTTGGACGAGCTGCTGTCGGCCGAGCTGTGGTCATCGTGGTTGGTGGGCCTCTCGGCGGCGTCGACCTTGCTCAACCATGCCGTCGTGATGCAACCGCCGTTCTTCATATCGGCCGGCGCACTGTTGACGCTCGACCGATTGCCGCAGTGGAAGGACTGGTTGACCTGGAAGGTGGTGCACAGCGCGGCACCGATGTCGGCTCGGGCGATCGTCGAGGAGAACTTCGACTTCTACGGCCGCACCTTGTCAGGTACGCCAGAATTGCGTCCTCGCTGGAAGCGGGGCGTCAGCACGGTCGAATCCGCCGTCGGCGAGGTGCTGGGCCGAATCTACGTCGAACGAACCTTTCCGCCAGCGGCGAAACTGCGGATGGACCAACTCGTCGACTACCTGCTGCAGGCCTACCGCCGAAATATCTCGGAATTGGCGTGGATGAGTGTGGGAACGAAACAGCGTGCGCTGGAAAAGCTTTCGGCTTTCACGCCAAAAGTAGGATATCCGTCGAGGTTTCGGGACTACGCGGGCCTGGTGATCTCTCGAACCGACCTCGCCGGAAATCAGCGGCGCGCGGCCGCGATGGAGCTGGACCGGGATCTGGCCAAGATCGGCTCGCCTGTCGACCGGGACGAGTGGTTCATGACGCCGCAGACGGTGAATGCCTATTACAACCCGGGAATGAACGAGATTGTTTTTCCGGCGGCGATTCTTCATCCGCCGTTCTTCGACCCCGAAGCCGACGACGCCACGAATTTCGGCGCGATCGGGGCTGTCATCGGGCATGAAATAGGACATGGCTTCGACGACCAGGGCTCGAAGTACGACGGCACCGGCGCCTTGACCGACTGGTGGACGCCAGCCGATCGAGAAGCCTTCGACGCGCTGACCAGCAAGCTGGTCGACCAGTACGACGGACTGTCGCCAGAGGGGGCCGACGGCCAGCGAGTTCACGGGGCGCTGACCATCGGGGAGAACATCGGCGACCTGGGTGGTCTGGGTATTGCCTACCAGGCCTGGTTGCTCTCGCTCGAGGGCCGGACGCCGGAGACCATCGACGGTGAGACCGGCGCGCAACGCCTGTTCCTGAACTGGGCCAGAGCCTGGCGTGCCCAATCGCGCCCGGCGGAAACGCTACGGCGGCTTGCCATCGACCCGCACTCGCCGCCGGAGTTCCGCTGCAATCAGGTGGTGCGCAACCTTGACGAGTTCTACGACGCCTTCGGGGTCACCGAGTCGGACGCGATGTGGCTGGACCCCTCGGAGCGCGTCCGGATCTGGTAGCAGCCGGCCCGGCTGGTGTGGACTGGCGTCGGTGTCGGACGCCAGCGGCCGGACTCCAGTCGGCGGCCTGGTTCGCGCAGGTTGTACCCATCTCGCGCTGGTTGCAGCCCGCGCGGATCGCAGGGGGGCCGCGCGGCTTGGGCCGATGAGGCGCCCGGGGTTGCGCAGGATTCCGGGGATTCGACCGATCGCGGTTGTGCCTGAGCTCTCGGAGGGGTATCAGCAGAGTATGAGCACCGAACACTCCTCAGGCGCCGTTGCCGGCTCAGGGCCGGCCGACGTCGGTAGCGCCCCCATCGCCGAGGCAAGCGGCTCCGGCAAACCTTCTCCGTCGGTCGGCAGCGCACCGGCTATCAAGGCGTGGCACGAATTCCGGCCGGGGGACGAGCCGCCCGCCCGCCATCGGCGCTATCGGAAGGTCGCCGCCCGAACACTTTCCAAGGCGTGGGGCGACTCCCTGTTCGGGCTGAGTTCCCAGGCCGCGTTCTGGTGTGCGCTCTCAACGGCGCCCATGCTGCTGGCACTGCTGGGGCTCATCGGGTTGACTGCTCCGCTGTTCGGCGCCTCCACGCTGGACAGCGTCCACGTCGGCATCGACCGTTTCCTGCACGGAGTCTTCAACCCGGAGGTGGCCAACAATCTGGTCGGCGACACCGTCAACACGATCTTGAACAGCCCTCGCGGTGACGTCATCTCGGTGGGTTTGCTGATCAGCCTGTGGGCCGGATCGTCGGCCATCTCGGCGTTGGTGGAGGCCATCACCATCGCCTATCGGCAGCACGAGTACCGGCATCCGGCGATCGAGCGCGTGTTCGCCCTCGGCGTCTACCTCGTCGCTCTGCTCTTCGGAATCATTTTGCTGCCATTGTTGGCCATTGGACCCGACCTGTTGGTCAAATGGGCACCGGCCCGATGGCAGGCGACCGTACGGACCGTCGTGTTCATCAGCTACTACCCGGTGACAGCCGTGCTGCTCATCCTGCTCCTGGCGACCTTGTACAAGGTGGCGCCCAAGCGACGACACCCGTGGAGGCGAGGGCTACCCGGAGCGTTGCTCGCGGCGGTGGTCTTCCTGATCGCCAGCTTCGGTCTGCGGCTCTACCTGTCCTACGTCTACTCGCACGGGCTGACCTACGG
>JBPCPG010000164.1:0-7356 GCA_050999445.1 Nakamurella sp.
GAGGATGCTGGGATTCGGTGTCCTATTCCCCGAAGTTCGACGGGGGTGTCTTCGCCCTGTTGCTCAGAGCGACGCTGAATCTTCAGCCGGATGACGTGCCCGCCGCAAACGACAGCGGCTGCTGAGATCGCTGCCTAGTCCGATACCTCAAATGTCAGACGACCTGTTCGGAACTGGATGTATCCCGCCGACCGGCGCTCATCCACGCGCCGAGCAATGCGAGCAGTCCGAGGACCAGTGCTGCAACCCCGTGGGTGGTGTGGTGGTGTGCGCTGCCGGCTTGGTGGCCGGGGAAGAACCCGGGCAAGCTGCCCGCCGCGGATACGAAGTAGATGATCGCTACGACGATGGCGGCGACGCCAAGGAGTGCCAGCAGCCAACTGACGACGGGGGACGTGCGGCGGGTGGTCAAAGGGTCCATACGGTCGGACATCGTTGCTCCAAGGGCGACTAGATTCCAACATGGTAGCTTCGCGCCTGACCCAGATGCGGAAGCTCGCTCGTCCGGTTCGAAACCGTTGCGGACTTCCTTTCGATCTTACTGGTGCGTCCGTGATCTTGGGGACAGCGGTCGCGATCCCGGGATCCGACAGACCTGTTCGCTGTTGGAATCGATGGCCGCCGCACCAGTGTTCAGAAGTGATCGTGATTTCGATCTGACCGACGCCGCGGCCGAGGGTCGAACACCTCGGCGACATGGTCGGTGCCCGGGCGACATCTTTGGTTCGCAGGTCAACTGAGCAAACGGCTGCAAGGCATCGTCATGAACCAGGTATCCGGATTGATTGCAATTTTGATGTTTGTGGTTGGATGCGCCCGGCATTCTCCAGCGCCGCGCGCAACCGCGCCGGACCACGAGCGACGCCGATCGGCGTGCAGCTGACCGGCCAACGAGGTTGCGATGAGCGTGAGGGCCACAGTAAGTAAGAGGCCGCTACCGACCATCCGCCAGCGGGGGCGACGCCTGATCAACGAATCGACGGCCAACGGTATGACGGCCGCCAGCAACATGGCCGCAGCCGTTCCCCAGCGAGTGGCCGGAACACTGCGGTGAAAAGGGTCGGCGAATACAACGGTGAACCTTCGATGAGTGTTGATGTAGTACGAGGCGAACCACGAAAGGACGGACACCCAGACCGCTGTGACAGCGGCGGCTCGGACGGCCGGCGGTCCGAGCCTCGATGCGGCAACCGCCGCGCCCAATACCAAGAGGCCGACAATGAAAGCGAACCAGAATCCGTAGCTCTGCACCATTGGGGACAGACGACGTCCTGTCGGATAGAAGTCGGTACTCACGGCTTCGACGACATAACCCTTGACCGCCCGCCACCAGCTGTCGAATCGACCGCCGCGGTCTCGTCCGGGTTCGGCCAGGTACGTGATGCCCTGAACAAGGGCTCCGCACGCCCATCCGCCGAGAGTGCCGATCCTGGATAGAGTTTCGGACGGGCGGCGCCGATCCTGCCGCCACACCCACCACACCAGGGGGGCGAAGGCCACGCACTGCGTCTCGGTCAGCGTCGCGGCAAGAGCAGCAAAGGCCAGCAGCCACTGGCCGGCCCGCGATCGAGGGCGGCTCAACAGAATCCACAACATCAGGTAGGTGAGGTACCAGTGGAGATTATTGGAATTGCCGACTGCCTCGAAGCCTGCAAGCGGGCACAACACCGGAATCAGAGCAAGGAGGAACCGCGCGGGCCAGAAGGACACCACGTCGCGACTTAGGAGCAGGATCATCGTGCAGATGCCGCCGACCGTCGCGCAACTCAGTACCGTCACGGCAGTCCCCCATGACGCAACTCCGCTGGTCATCACGGCCAGGGCGCTGACGACCCGAGGGATGAATTGCTGGTATCCGTCGTACGGCGAAAAAAGCAGCCAGATCGAAGGTCGCCTCAACCAGTCGCCGATGAAATTCTTCCCGTCCTCTGCAAACAGAGCATCAGCATGATGGACACGAAAAAGCTCAGCGCTGGTGGTGACGAGAAAGAAAAGTGTCAGCAGGAAGCGGTGAGCCACAGTACCCACTGAGCCGGCGTTGGCTCGGGGTGGCGCAAGCGCACGGAGCCGGGCGCGGATTCCGGGGGGCATGCTGGCAGGGGCGTTACCCACGCTCCTGGCCGTCCGGTGGAAACGGTCCGAGCGATCAATCCTCACCCGATTACGGTAGTACCCCGGCGCGCAGAACTCAGGCCGCTGCTCAGACGACAGCGACACCGTCGGTCGAGCAGGTGCTGCAGATGGTTCGAGATCCGTTCGAAGGGGGTTTACCTCCTCGAACTTGCCGTTTCTCCACAGCCTGCTCCGCACAGTCGTCGCATTCCGTGTCATGCCACAAATGGGCCATCCCGACCGGCTCGGAGCTACGGCCGGGCCGGACGCAGAAGGACGGCCATTATTCGGGACCGGGCACCGGTGTCGGGGACGGGCAGGTCGGCGCACCCGCGCGCGTTGCGACTAATGTGAAAGTGTGCCGTCCGCCTCGTCTCGCCGCAGGCTGCTCGTCGTGGGACTCGCCGCCGTCGCCGGTGCGCTGGTCGGTTGCACCCGAGTGACCAGTGGCGCAAAGCCGATCGCCGCTCCTGCTCGTGCCCTCACACGCTCACCGGCGGCCACTGCTGAGTCCAGGCCGACCGGGTCCCCACCGATCACCGCAGATACCGGTCCGGCAGCTACCACCGGGCACCAGACCACGCCGACAATCCACACCACTGCGCCGGCCAGTCCGAGTTCCAAGAAGATCTCCCGACCGGAAACTCGTCCGTCTCGGCCAACGACGGCGACGAGCCGGAAACCACCCGTGACCACACCTTCCGCTCCAGTGCCCGGTCGCACTGCCCGATAGCCGACCAGGCATCGCCGGGTCTGGCTTGCGCTCGTTCTAGACGGCGATCCGCCGCAGCCGGAGAGCCCGTCCACTCACTTCACGGCGGTGGACCGACTCGATCGCCGACGGGTCGCACGTCCGCCCCGAGCGCTTCCTCCTCGAGCGGTCCGATTCGCACTTACAGCCGCACGATGTCGAACGTCATGCCTTGCCACCGCCCAGCGTTGTCGGGGCCGGGTCAACCCGAAATCGTCGGTTGGCATTGCAGGGGAGTACCTTTCGGACCTCGCGCACCCGGTCGACACTGATCTCCACCACCCCGTAACCGGGCTGGGCGGTGCCGAGATCCAGCAACGGCACCCCGAACGGATCGAAGGCCGCGGATCGGCCGATCGCCGCCCGCCCCATCTGGTCGGCGGCCACCACGTAGCAGGTGTTCTCGATCGCCCTGGCGCGCAGCAGGGTCAACCAGTGCTCCTCTTTCAGCGGCCCCCGTACCCACGCCGACGCGATGGCCAGCACCTCGGCGCCGCCGTCCTGCAGCACCCGGAACAACTCCGGGAATCGCAGGTCGTAGCAGGTGGCCAGACCGACTGCCACACCGCCGATCTGGAGAATCGGCGGCGGCTGGTCTCCGGGCACGGTGGAATCGCTCTCGCTGAAGGCGAAGGCGTCGTACAGGTGGACCTTGCGATAGGCGTCGGTGATGACGCCGTCCCTTGCCACCAGCAGCGTGTTGTGCACCCGCCCCGATTCCGGGTCGGGTACGAAAGTTCCGGCCACGATGACGATCTGGTGTTTTTGCGAGGCGTTCGCGAGGGTCGTCGCAAAGGGCCCGTCGAGCGGCTCGGCCGCCCGGGCAGGCGCCGTCGGGTCGGTGAGGAAGTCGACGACCGAGCCTTCTGGGCCCAGCAGCAGCGACGCTCCGTCCGCCGCCGCCCGCTCGGCGACAGCAACCAGGTGCGCGGCATTTGCAGCCGGGTCGAAACCCGGCTCGAACTGGCTCACAGCAATCCGCACGTGGATCGTCCCTTTCCTACGTCGACACTGTCGCCTTCCCTTGGGTCAGGGAACGATAGAGACCATCTTGCCCGGGACGACGACGACCTTCCTCGGGGTTCCGCCGGCCAGCAGCTCGAGGATCTTCTCGTCCGCCATTGCGGCAGCTTCCACGTCCGCCGGGGTGGCGTCCGCAGGCACGGAGATGCGAGAGCGAACCTTTCCCTTGACCTGGATCGGATATTCGATCTGCTCCGCGACCAGCAGGGCCGGATCGGCGGTCGGAAACGGCCCGTGTGCCAGCGACTCCGAATGGCCGAGCCGGCTCCACAGCTCCTCGCTGATGTGCGGCGCCAACGGCGCCGTCATCTGCACCAGTGCCTCGGCCACCACCCGAGGGGTCGGAGCGGTCGATTTCGTCAGATGGTTCGTCAGCACGATCAGCTTCGCGATGGCGGTGTTGTACGACATCGCCGCGTAGTCGCTCGTCACACCGTCGATGGTGCGGTGCAACAACTTTGCGGTTTCGGCATCCGGCTCGTCGTCCACGACGACGGTGGCCCCGGTGTCTTCGGACAACACCGCACGCCACAGCCGCTGCAGATACCGCTGCGATCCGACGACATCCCTGGTCTGCCAGGGTCTGGAGATGTCCAACGGCCCCATGCCCATCTCGTACATCCGGAAGGTGTCGGCGCCGTACCGATCGCACATCTCGTCCGGCGTCACCACGTTCAACAGCCGCTTGCCCATCTTCCCGTACTCGCGGTTGACCGGCTTGCCCTGGTAGCTGAACGACGTGCCGTCCGACGAGATGACGACATCTTCTGCGGGAACGTAGGTGCCGCGCTCGTCGGTGTAGGCGTAGGCCTGGATGTAACCCTGGTTGAACAGCTTGCGGAACGGTTCCTCACTGGATACGTGACCCAGGTCGAAGAGCACCTTGTGCCAGAACCGTGCGTACAGCAGGTGCAGCACAGCGTGTTCCACACCGCCGACGTACAGGTCGACCCCGCCGGTGTCATCCGCACGACCCGGATCCTTGCCCATCCAGTACTTCTCGACGCCAGGATCGACGAAGACCTTGGTATTGGTCGGATCGAGGTAACGGAGCTCGTACCAACAGGAGCCGGCCCACTGCGGCATGACGTTGAGCTCGCGGCGGTAGGTCTTGACCCCCTCACCCAGATCCAGATCGACACTCGCCCATTCGGTAGCCCGACCCAGCGGAGGCACCGGCGTGGAATCGGCGTCCATCGGATCGAAGGACGCGGGGGCGTAGTTCGCGATCTCCGGCAACGCCAGCGGCAGCATTTCCTCCGGCAGCGCGATCGGCAGATCATCCTCGTCGTAGACGATGGGGAATGGCTCCCCCCAGTACCGCTGCCGACTGAAAAGCCAGTCACGCAGCCGATATTGCACCTCCGCTCTACCGAAGCCCTTGTCGGACAGCCAGTCCAGCATCGCATTCTTGGCTTCCCCGATGTCCAGGCCGTCCAGCGAGATCTCGCTGTTGGAACTGTTGATCGCCGGGCCGGAGCCGGTGAACGCCTCCTCGGCCGGGAATCCCTCTGGCGGCTGCACGGTGCGGATCACCGGTAGCTCGAACCGCGCCGCGAATTCGATGTCGCGTTGGTCCTGACCCGGCACCGCCATGATGGCGCCGGTGCCATATCCCATCAGGACGTAGTCGGCGACGAAGATCGGTAGCGCGCCCCCATTCGCGACGTTCGTGGCGAAAGCCCCGGTGAAGACGCCGGTCTTGTCCTTGGTCTCCTGCCGATCCAGGTCCGATTTACGAGCGGCCAGTGCCCGGTACTGCGCAATAGCGTCTGCCGGGCTTGCTGCGTCGTTGGTCCACAATGGGTTGGTGCCCGCCGGCCACGCTGTGGCGGCAATGCTGTCGACCAGCGGGTGCTCCGGCGCCAGCACGACATACGTTGCCCCGAAGAGGGTGTCCGGCCGGGTGGTGTAGACCTCGATCTTCTCCGGTTGCCCCTGTACCGGAAAACCAACCCGCGCACCCACGGAGCGGCCGATCCAGTTGCGCTGCATCGCCTTGACCGATTCCGGCCAGTCCAACCGGTCAAGGTCGGCGATCAGCCGGTCGCCGTAGGCGGTGATGCGCATCATCCATTGGCGCAGGTTCCGGCGGAAGACCGGGAAATTGCCGATCTCCGAATTCCCGGCGGGTGTGATCTCCTCGTTCGACAACACGGTGCCCAGACCCGGACACCAGTTGACCGGCGCGGACGAAATGTAGGCGAGGCGGTAGTCGGCCAGGATGGTCTGCTGCCGGGTGGACGTCAGCGACGACCAGTTCTCGCCGCCGGGTACCGGACGTTCACCCGATGCGAACTCGGCAACCAGTTCTTCGATTGGCCGGGCTTTCCCCGCGGCAGTGTCGTAGTAGGACTTGAACAGCTGCAAAAAGATCCATTGTGTCCATCGATAGAACTCGACATCGGTGGTGGCAACGCTGCGGCGTTGATCGTGCCCGAATCCCAGTCGGCGCAGCTGCGCGCGATAGCCCTCGACATTCGTCTCGGTCGTCGCGCGCGGGTGGGTCCCGGTGCGCACGGCATATTGCTCTGCAGGCAGACCGAACGAGTCGTACCCGATGGTGTGCAGAACGTTTCGGCCGCGCATCCGCTCGAACCGACCCAGCACATCGGTGCCGATGTAGCCCAGCGGATGGCCGACGTGCAGGCCGGCCCCGGAGGGGTAGGGAAACATGTCAAGGACGTACAGCTTGTCGGTCGGCAGGGTGGCTGAATCGGCGGAAGCCAGCGGACCACTCGGATTCGGCGCGTTGAACGTGCCCTCGGCCTCCCAGCGGTCCTGCCAGCGGGATTCGATCTGGCGTGCCAGGGTGGCGCTGTACCGAAACGGTGGCGCCGAACCATCCTGCTCAACAGAAATCGTTCCGGTCTGCTCGCTCATCGCGTCCATCTCTCCTCTTGCCATCGGACCTCGTTCGCCGAACGAGTCACGCCACCACCGCTGCCGACGGTTCTGCCGTCGCGGCACAAAAAAACCCTCCTGAACCCAGGAGGGATCGCCGCGCTGCTCGCCGTCGGTTCCGGGGCGGTGACCGGACTCGAAGGATCAGCGCGGCACAGAAAGCAACAGGGCTGCCATGGGTGGAGATCCTACTCCGCCGGCGCGCGACAGCCGTTTGCGGCCCGTGGTGGCCGTGGAGCGACCAGATCCGGCCACAAACGAGAATCAGGCTCGGTCAACTACCATCGGCAGCGTGTCCAACGCCCCCGCCGCCTTCACGCTTCCGGCCGCCGCGCTGCTACTGATCCTGGCTGTCCTGGGAGCCGTCACCGCAGCGCGTGGTTGGACGGGGACACTGAGTCGAAAAGGCAGACTGGGTGTGCACTCCACCGCCGCCGTCAGCAGCAATGAGGCCTTCGCCGTTGCGAACAGGGTGGCGGGGGGGAGGGGGGCGAAGGCCCAAAACCCGGCCCCCCTCCCCGCGAGGGTGGTGGGGTTGGTGCCCCCCCCCCCGCCGCCGGAGGCTC
>JBPCPG010000174.1:0-6834 GCA_050999445.1 Nakamurella sp.
GCACCCGCGACGACGAGCGCCGGGGCCAGCGGCGCCTCGATCACGGCCTGCTGCTCGTCGGTGGGGGTCGGCAATTTCAGGATTTCCGACAATCGGTCCGCGCTGATCACCTGGTCACCTGCCGTCCATCGTTCTGTAGGGGGCAACTGGTCCGAACCGGGCACCGCTCGCACCGGGCGTTCTCCTGTGCCCACACCGTCGGCGCGGCGAGCCGGCCCGCGGCAGAGCGGATTGCGCCCAGCCACACGGCCGCAGAATCACCCGGGAGTGCCTGTTGGGCAAACACCTTCGGTTTTCCGGAACGCAGATAGACGAGTTCCGCGCCTCCTGACCGGAGCGGGACAGATGGCGGCTCAGCGTGAACGGACGAACTGTGATCGGACAAAGTGTGGTCGGACAGACTGTGATCGGACCGATCCTTGTCCGGCAGGTCCTGATCCGGCTGCACCTGACCCGCCAGCCGATCGTCGCCCTGCTGCTCGTGCAGTCGCTCCTGGCAGGTCTCGTTCCGGGCTGCTGGTACTGCTTCAACGGCGACAGCGAATGCCCCGAGCGCGATCGCGGCTTGATACGCGGCCAGCTGCGGATTCGACTCCGCCTCGGCTCTGGTGGGAACGGTGGCACCGGTCTTGAAGTCGGTCACGACCACCGCGCCGTCCGGTCGGGACGACAGCCAGTCGACGCGCCCGATCAGTCGGATCGGGTTGGTTCCACTCCTCTGCGCCGACGCGTCGAGAACCGGAGGCACCATCAGGTCGAGATCGAGTTCTGAACCGATCAAGGTGCGCGGCGGATGATTTTCTCGAACCCAGGCCTGAGCGGCATCCAGCATCGACAGCAAACCTCGCCGAGTTCGATCCAGCTGCCAGGGTGGCAGCCTGTCCTGTCGGCGCAGGAAAGTGTCTATTTCGCTGCGAAGCTCGTGGTCTGGAACGCCGACCGCCAACCCGTGCGCCATCGCGTGGACGACGACGCCCTCGATTTGCGCCTGACCGGGCTCAGTACGCCCACCGCGCCGCTCGAGCACCGCCCGCAGAGCGCAGCTGTTCAGCGACTCGATCAACGAAGGTGATACTCGGATCTCGGCGCCGCGTGCGACTGGAGGCGCCAGGCTCGTTCTCATGGCAACGCCGTACCAGTCGTCCGGATGAGCTCCGGGTACGCCGGCAGTGGCCAAGTCAGCAAGATGCCCAGCGGCCGCAGCGCAGCGAGCTACCGGTGTCTCGGGGTCTGTCACCGCCGCACGTAGATCTGCGACCAGGTCGACCATGTTGAGCCCACGACGATCCTGGCGCCGGCCATTGGGCGAAATCAGATCCTGCTCCAGAGGGAGGTCGTCGTCGACGCCGGTCAACTCCTGCAGGAATCTCGATGGGCTCACGTCCTGATTCAGCACGGCGGTACAAATCAGCGATCGCTTGGATCGGGTCGTGGCGACATAGAACAGCCCGCGCTCCTGCGCCAACAGCGCACCCCCACAGGACGGGGGCAGATCCGCGGCCAGATCGAGCAGCTCCTGACCGCCCAGCAGAGTTCCTCGGCTGCGCAGATCCGGCCAGGTGCCCTCCTGCAGGCCGACCACCGCGACCACATCCCACTCCAGACCTTTCGATGCGTGCGCCGACAGCACTGCTACGGCGTCCGCGGTGCGTCCGATCGCCTCGTCGCCGGGCACCTGATGTCCGCGCACCTCGGCGATGAATGCGTCCACTCCCGCAAGCGGTAGCCGCTCGGCCAGATCGGCCGCCATGGCGAACAGAGCCAGTACCGCATCCAATGCGCCATCGGCGCGCTGGCCCGCGCTTCCTCCTCGTTCCACGGTTGCGACCAGGGACTGCTCGAGACCGCATTCCTGCCAGAGCGACCAGAGGACCTGCTCCGCGACGGGATTGCTGACTCCTTCACCGGCGATGGCCAACAGGCGCCGCATTCGGGAAAGGGCGGGGCGCGTCTGTTTCGGAACGGTCTCCGGGATCGCGCCGCCGACCAGCACAGCGGCCAGCAGATCGGCGCTCGAGCCCTGCCCTGGAAGGGCGCTGCGCAGTGCGCGACGAATCCGGCGCAGCCCGAGTGCATCAACTCCCGACAGGGGTGAGGACAACAGCTCCAGCGCAAGCTCGCCGGTCAACCGGACCGGGTCGATACCGCATTCCAGCACGGTGAGAAGAGCGGCTACCACCGGCTCAGCCGAGAGCACCTGATCCCGGCCACCCAGGAGCACCGGCACGCCGGCCACCGCGCAGGCTCTGGTGATCGATCCGAGGCCGACCGCAGGAGAACGAAGCAGGATGGCCATCGAAGCCCAGGGCACGCCCTCCAACAGATGCGCCCTGCGCAACGCGTCGGCCACGTGGGAAGCCTCCCGGGCGGCTGTCGGAAAAATCTTCACCTCGACACGGCCGACGCCGGTGTCGGTATCGGCGGTCGTCCTCGATGTCTCGTTGGGGACCGAGTCCGGCTCGCGCAGGATGCGATGCGCCGCAGTTCCCGGTAGCCGCTCCGCCAGGCGCCGGGTGGCGATCGATACCGCGCGGGGCAGTCGACGGGACACCGTCAGCGCCACGGTGCGATCGACCGCAACGTCTCGTAGAGCGGTTGGTTCTGCTCCTCGGAAGGCGTAGATCGACTGATCCGGATCGCCGAACACGATGAATTCGGCAGCACCGGAAGCCAGCATGGACACCAGTGCAGCCTGGGCGGGATCGACATCCTGGTACTCATCGACGAAGATTCGCCTGATCCGACGTTGTTCGGCCGCCACTACCTCGTCTCGACGAAGCGCATCGAGGGCAGCCGCGGTCAATTCAGCCTGATCGAGCGCGACCCCGAAACCACTTATGCCTTGGCGAAGGTCGCTGACCTGTTGATACTCCCTGGCGAACCGACCGGCGGCAATCCATTCCGGCCGGCGGTGGCGACGTCCGAGCTCGACGATCCGCTTGGCGCTCAAGCCTTGACCGGCGGCGCGAAGCAGAACCTCGCGCAGTTCCGCGGCGAACGCAGGCGAGGACAAGGCACCTCGAAGATATTGCGGCCAAGGGGCTCCACCAACGGCCAGATGACCGCCGAGCAGTTCCCGCACCATGTGATCCGATTCACCGGCCGCCCGCAGTCGAGGCGAGGGATCGCCCTGCTGGACCGCCTGTGCCCGCACCACCGAATAGGCGTATGAGTGAAACGTCCGCACCATCGATTCCCGGGTGGTTACCCCAAGCCGCCGGCTGATCCGGCCGGAGAGCTCGGTGGCGGCCCGCCGGGAGAACGTCAGTACCAAGATCTCTTCCGGCGCCACCGAACGCTGCTCGATGCGCTGGGCCACAGCCTCCACCAGGGTGGCGGTCTTCCCGGTACCGGGTCCGGCGAGCACCCGCAGTCGAGCGGCGGTGTTGCCGACCACCCGCTGCTGTTCAGCCGTCAACCGGATGGGCACGGTTGACGGCTGCATCGGCTGCAGCCGGTAGCTGACGACGGAAGAACTGGGCATGTTCGTGATCTCATCATGGGGCACCGACATCGACCCGCAGCCCACGCTCGCGGGCTGGTCGGGAATAGCCACAGTGGACCTGCCAAGGTGTAATTGACACGATCAGCTGATGGACATGGAGCTGGCCGAGCGAATGCTCGACGAGGTGGCGGCGATACCCCGGGGAGCGGTCGCAACTTACGGCGACATCGCGGCCAGATCCGGTTCGCGTTCGCCCAGACTGGTCGGGCGCGTACTGGCCGAGATGTCGGACCACAGCATCCCCTGGCACCGGGTCCTGCGCTCGGATGGCACTCCGGCGGCCCACCTTCGAACTGAACAATCCGCCTTGCTCCGCGCCGAGGGAGTCGAAGTCGTCAATTCGAGGGTGGATCTAGACCGATACCGACATCGGCCGGATGGGAAGACCTGCCGGAGCGGTGAGCCGGCGATCTCGGAACTTTGATCGTTCCGGAGCGGACGATCCCGGCACTGCTATCGCCCGAGTTGTCCACAAAAAGCCGTGACCTGCGGCGACCCGGCACGAGTCCATCCACATGCTGCAAAAACGGTCGGATCTGCGCACACCGCAAGATTTTCGGACCCACCTTGTCGATCGCACTTCATCGTTGCAGGATGCCAACTACCGATTTGACTCCGATCCGGCTCACCGGCAGGCGTGGCCTGGTCGCCGCAGTTCCGGCCCTGCTCGGATTTCATCCGACGGAAAGCCTGGTGCTGCTCTGCCTGCGGAGCCCGACCCGACGCGTCGGCCCGGTGATCCGGGTCGATCTCGAAGACGACGCGGCGCACCCGAGCGATTTTCTGATCGCACAGCTGACAATCCATGCGATCCGCTATGCGCACGAAGTCGCGGTGCTGTGTTTCACCGAGCGCCAGGACGTCCCTCGCATGTTCCACGAGCTGATCGCAGCTCTGCAAAGAACAGGCGTTAGTGTGCTCGATGCCGCCTGCGTACGCGAGGGGTACGTGCGATCGGTCGCTGTACCCGACCATGAAGTGGCCTCCGGCACGGAGGCGTGGGAGCCGTGCTCAGAAGTTCCGGCCGAGGCGGATCCGCAGATACAGGCGCTTGCCGCGGCTTCAGTTCTATCTGGTCGCGGCATCCTGGCGGACCGGCAGGCGCTACGTAATTCAATCGCCGGCCCGGTCGGTGCGCAGGCGGATAACGCTGCGTCAGCGCTGCACGTAGCAGCCGACGGTTTGCTGGGCCAAGCCGAGAGCGACCCGGTCGATCACGACCAGCTGCTGGCGATGGCCAGGGGCGGTATCAAACGCGCGCTGCACCAAACGGCCGCCCGCGGCGCCGTGGACGGACCGACCAGTGCCCTGCTGACCCTGCTGATGTGCGACACCGGCATCCGGGACCAGATGGTTGCCGAAGCGGTCGCCGATCTGGAGTCTCCTTGGGTGCCGATGCTGATTGCCGTCGCCACTTCCGTGCCCGACGGCGACGCGGCCGAAATCTGTGCTGTGCTGGCCGTTGCCGCTTACCGGAGGGGCGATGGCGCGCTCGCCCAGGTGGCTGTGGACCGGTGCCTGTCAGCAGAGCCGGACCATCGGCTCGCGCACCTCATGCTTGCGGTCATGGCCGCCGGTCTACCGCCCGACGAGCTCGATCACCTCGCGACACCACCGATCAATCAAGAAACGGACGAATGATGTCGGCCGTGGACAACATCTGCACCAGCGACGAGGGCGTGCTGCGGGGATCCGACAGACTGACGGCCAGTCGGAAGATCAACGCACGGACCAGCATCTGGGGCCATTCCGGCAGGTGCGACCAAGTCTGGAGTAATTCGGTCCTGGCACCGCCCCAGGTCAGCGCGTCGACCGCGATCACCGCGGCCGACCACACAGCAGGCCGCCAATACGGGGTGATGTCGATCACGGCAGGTGGTGCTGAGCCGGCGAACAGCACATTTCCGAACATGTCACCGTGCACGAGTTGGTCGGGCAACTCCACCGGCTTGCGACCGATCGCCAGCTCCTGCAGCAAACGGGCCCCGTGCCCGTCTGGGAGGTCCCACCGGATGCTCACGGGCTCACCCCAGGCCAACCGGTCCGCCCAGCTGTACAGATCATCCCGTTCTCGGAGGAACCGAGGATTGGCAACCTCCGCCAACGCCTCGTGCAGTGTCAGAGACGTTTCGATGATCTGGTCATATCGGGATTCCGGCCGCCCGGACACGAACCGCTGCGCCGACCAACCCGAGACCACCCAGCGGCCGTCCGACGACCGAATCGGCCGGGCCACTCGAAGACCCTGAACCCGAAGCTGCTCGAACGTAGCTGCGATCCAGGACGCTTCGGCAGTGTTGTCGACGGGCTTGAAGACCACGTCGGCGCATCGGAACGCCAACCCGCGGCCACCGGGAAGGCGTTCGGGCAACACCGATGCGGCACCGAACGCGGCAAGCACATGGGCAGGCGGCGGCGTGGGCACGAGCAGGAACGGTACAGGCCCCGACATGCCCCCGCCGTCCACCTATTGGCCGGTCAGTAGGTCGGCAGGCTCTGGTCGACCTGCTTGATCCACGCCAGCACACCTCCGCCGACATGGACAGCATCGGAAAAACCGGCCTTGTGCAACACCGCCAGGGCCTCCGCGGATCTGGCGCCGGACTTGCAGTGCAGAATCACCGGCTTGTCCTGCGGGATCAGGGACAGGGCTTCGCCCGACATGATGTCCCCCTTGGGAATCAGCACGGCACCCGGAATGGAGACGATCTCGAATTCGTTCGGCTCCCGAACGTCGATCAGGGTGAACGCTTCGCCCGCGTCCATCTTGTGCTTCAGCTGAGTCGCCAAAATGGTGTGTGAAGCAGCGGCATCCGCCGCCTGTTCGGACACGGCGCCGCAGAACGCGTCGTAGTCGATCAGTTCGGTGATCGGCTCGCCGGCCGGATCTCGCCGGATCTTGACCGTGCGATAGATCATCTCCAGAGCGTCATAGACCATCAATCGGCCAAGGAGCGTTTCGCCGATTCCGGTGATCAGCTTGATCGCCTCGTTGACCATGATCGAGCCGATCGAGGCACACAGCACTCCGAGAACTCCACCCTCGGCGCAGGACGGCACCATTCCCGGCGGCGGCGGCTCGGGGTAGAGGTCGCGGTACTGCGGCCCGTACTCTGCCCAGAACAGGCTGACCTGACCCTCGAACCTGAAGATCGAGCCCCAGACGTAGGGCTTGTTCAGCAGTACGCACGCATCGTTCACGAGGTACCGGGTCGCGAAATTGTCGGTGCCGTCCAGGATCAGGTCATAGCCGGCAAAGATCTCCAGCGCGTTGCTCGACTCCAATCGATCCGTATGCAGGATGACCTCGACGAACGGATTGATCTCGG
>JBPCPG010000204.1:0-3887 GCA_050999445.1 Nakamurella sp.
GCAGCAGTTCAGGAGTGGGTGAAGTTCGGCGGCCGCTTCTCGGTGAACGCGGCCATCCCTTCGCTCTGGTCGGCGGTGGCGAAGCCGGCCTGGAAGATCCGCCGCTCGAACCGGATGCCCTCGGCCAGCGTGGTCTCGAAGGCGCGGTTGACCGCTTCCTTGGCCATCCAGACGACTGGTTTGCTGTAGCCCGCAATGGTTCCGGCGATCCGCAGCGCCTCGGCAAGCAGGTCGGCCGCCGGGACGATCCGGGATACCAGGCCGGCACTGTCGGCCTCGGCGACGGTCATTGTGCGGCCGGTCAGGATCATGTCCATCGCCTTGGCCTTGCCGACGGCGCGGGTCAACCGCTGTGAGCCGCCGATGCCGGGGATCACCCCGAGTTTGATCTCCGGATTCCCGAAGCTGGCGTTGTCCGCCGCGATCAGCACATCGCACAGCAGTGCCAGCTCACAGCCGCCGCCGAGGGCGTGCCCGGCGACGGCAGCGACCAGCGGCGTGCGAACCTCGGCAAGGCGATCCCACTGCCGAAACAGGTCGTCGACGTAGGTGCCCGGATAGTTCTGCGGCTGCATCTCCTTGATGTCGGCACCCGCGGCGAATGCCCGCTCCGAGCCGGTGATGACGATGCAGCCGACGTCCGGGTCGGTGTCCAGCTCCCCGGCGGCCGCCACCACTTCGGTCATCAGCTGCCGGTTCAGCGCGTTCAGGGCATTGGGTCGGTTCAGGGTGATCATCGCAACTCGCGGTGCATCGGCCGGACGGTCGACCAGAATGGTGTGGTACTCGGGCATCTCAGACTTCCCTCTCGCGTTCGGCTCTGGTGCCGGCGCCGATCAAGCCACTCCGAGTGAACGCGCGATGATCACGCTCATGATCTCGTTGGTGCCTTCCAGGATCTGGTGCACCCGCAGATCACGCACGATCTTCTCGATGCCGTACTCGGCCAGGTAACCGTATCCGCCGTGGATCTGCAGTGCAGTGTTGGCCACCTCGAACCCGGTGTCGGTGGCCAGCTTCTTGGCCATCGCGCACAGTGGCACCGCGCGGTCGCTCTGCTCGTCCAGGGCGGCCGCCGCCCGCCACAGCAGCAGCCGGGCCGCCTCCATCTTGGTGGCCATGTCGGCGACATAGAACTGCAGGGACTGCAGACTGGCCAGCGGCGCACCGAAGGCCTCGCGCTCGGACATGTATCCAATGGTTTTGTCCAGCGCCGACTGCGCCCCGCCCAGTGAACTGGCGCCGATGTTCAGCCGGCCACCGTTCAACCCGCTCATAGCGATCTTGAAGCCGTCGCCCTCGGCGCCCAGCAGGTTGCCGGCAGGCACCCGGACGTCCTGGAGGACCACCTGCCGGGTGGGTTGGGCGTTCCAGCCCATCTTCGCCTCGTTCGGCCCGAACGACAGGCCGGGCATTCCCTTCTCGACCACGAAAGCCGAGATGCCCTTCGGGCCTGCCCCGCCGGTGCGGGCCATCACCACGTAGGTGTCGCTGGTGCCGGCGCCCGAGATGAACTGCTTGACGCCGTTGAGCAGGTAACTCTCGCCGTCGCGGACCGCCCGGGTGCTGAGCGCCGCTGCGTCAGAGCCTGCTCCCGGCTCCGTCAGGCAGTAGGACCCGAGGTGCTCCATCGAGCACATCCGCGGGAGGTAGCTGTGGCGCACCTCGTCGCTGCCGAATTCGTCGATCATCCACCCGGCCATGTTGTGGATGGACAGGTAGCTTGCGATGGACGGGCAACCGGTGGCCAGCGATTCCACGATCAGCACAGCATCCAGCCGAGTGAGACCGGAGCCGCCGACATCCTCCCGCAGGTAGATTCCGCCCATCCCGAGGTCGCCGGCCCTGCGCAGGACGTCGACCGGGAGGTGCTTGTCCCGATCCCATTGCACCGCCATCGGTGCCAGGAACTCGTCTGCGAACTGACGGGCCAGTTCGCGCAGCTCGCGCTGTTCCTGAGTCAGGTCGAACATCTGCGTGCCTCCACCGGGTTCCGGACCAGATCGCAAATGATCGGTCGTCCAACTATCGGACATCCAACTAGCAGGATACAACCTCAGTGGTCGAGGTCACCTCCAGCCCACCGTCGGCGCTACCGGCGGCAGCGCCAGCATCGCAGCCCGGTCAGCGCTGATCCGCTGCGTGGGTGAACAGCCCAACGCCGGCGGGTCCGGGTGTTCACCACCGCCAGCCATTGCTGCAGCTGCTGGTTGAAATCAGCTGGGCCGGTGAAGCTTCGGCCAGGCAGGAAGGAGCGTTCCAAATGGTCGTGGGCCCGCTCGATGATGCCCTTATGTTCGGGCTCCCGCGGCTTCAACACCAACACCTTCGCCGCGAGGGTGCCGCGGAAAGCCTGACACTCGGCAGTCAACTCGACCTTCCCGGCGCGCCACCGGCCGATCGCCCCTCACCGTCCCACACCAGCACCCGAGGCACCGCCCCCACCGGCCGCCTAGCTGGTGCGACCAACCGGATCCGGCGGCAAATACACCGGCCGCAACTCAGCCACCCGCCCCGACAACACCCGAATCGACCGGGTCCAACCGATCCGCTCCGCGATCACTGTCGCCGGCATCCTCGGATACACCGCCAACAACTCACGGTTCCCAGGCTCGACCTCATCCACGATCGATCCAGCCGCCTGACGTTCATACCTCGGCGCGCCATCGCTAGCAATCGCCGACCGCACCGTGTTCCTCGCAACCCCCAGCATCCTGGCGATCACCTTGATCGGCAGACCCTCAGCCCGATACAGCCGGCGGATCTCAGCCCAGTCCTCCACGGATATCACTCCTGTCCTCCCTGGCTCGATTAGAACCAGAGTCAGCGGGCAGGGGGTCAAAATTCAGGATGCAACGCAGGGTCAGGATTCACCTGCCGTCGACACGAGAACCCAAGGATCCTCAATCGAGGCGATCGTGACCTTGGTCGTCGGCTGCCTCGGAGCGCGGGTCCGGTCACCGTAGGACGTTCCGCTTGCGGGTCGGCCACCGGACAAAGCGCTGCTAGTCTTCGGCCCGTCAATGATCGCCGTACCCCGAAAGGGACCAGCGTGATCAGGCGATCCAATACCGACGTTTGAGCGACTCTCCCGCGGTTAGCGGCCGGTCGGGATCAAGCAGACCGCCGCACCGCTCGATCACTTCGCGCGATGCGAGGTTCTCGTCGTCGCAGGTGAGAAGGACGCGCTCGACGCCGAAGGCCCGCGCGATGATCAAGGACTGTCTGAGGATGGAGGTAGCGAAACCTTTCCGCCGAAATGGCGGCAGCACGCAGTAACCGATGTGGCCACCGAACGCGAGCAGCCAGTCGTTGAGCTGGTGTCGAATTGATACGCGGCCAACAACGAGGCGGTCGATGGTCGCGACGAGAAAACTGGCTGGGACGCGGCCAGCCGGGACGTCGATGCCCCGTTGCAGCCGTGCTAGTTCGGAGATGTAACCCGACCAGTCGGTGTCCTCGGCGAGGTCGAACGCAAATTCGAAGCCATCGGCAACCATAGCCTGCTGTGCGGCGTGGACCACGAGCTCGTCGGCTAGACGGAGAGGCCGAAGCCGAAGCGGTGACTCAGGTGCCTGCGCCGGGTCTATCACCTTTCCTACTTTGTCACTCCACGATGTGAGGCGCGAAGGGATGGTCGTCGTGCCCGGTCAAGAATCCTCAGTCGGACTGTCAACATCCGGCGGTTGGAAGCGTGTTCGGGTTTCGGATCCAGTCGGCGACCCAGGTCTCGTCGACCTGGGTGGCGGCGATGGCCAGCATCGCCGCCTCGGCGTCGTCGACCGGAAGCGGGTCGGGGTCCCAGTGGACCTCGTTGAGGTCGAGGAACATCGCCAGCGTCGCCCAGGCCGCCCGCTTGTTGCCATCGAGCAGCGGATGGTTCCAGG
>JBPCPG010000244.1:0-8230 GCA_050999445.1 Nakamurella sp.
TCCGACAACAACGACCGCCACGTACTGGCCGTCAAAAACGTGTCCGGCACCCAGATGGAAAACACCACCACCATGAACACCAACAAATACAACGCCGACGAATTACGAAACGCCACCATCCGCCGCACACGCACCGCGAGACCGACCTCGGGCACGGCCGGGGTCGGTCTCGCCTGCAGAACTGTCTCGGCGGGAGCGACAACACTGTCGATCGTCTGCATCTTCACCCCTTCAAGCTACTTCGGCTCGTACGCCAGGTTCGGCCGCAACCACCGTTCGTCATCTCCCGCTGGTCGACAGGTCGACGGCGTCGAGTTCCAACTCGTCACGGATCAGGCGCTCTTCGGTCAACGCCTCGCGGGGCACCTCACTGACCGATCGACCGTCCTTGAGCACCAGGACGCGGTCGCACAGGGCGACGAGCTCCTTGGCGTCGGACGAGCACAGCAGCACACCGGCCCCGTCCGCCCGCGCGGCCAGGATCAATTCGTAGATGGCTGCCTTCGCGCCCACGTCCACGCCTTGGGTCGGCTCGTCGAGCAGCAGGACGCGGGGGCGCAGACGAAGCCACTTGGCCAGCACCACCTTCTGCTGATTGCCGCCGCTGAACAATTTGAGGCCCTGCTCCGCCCGCGCCGGACGCAAAGCGACGGTCTCCATCCAGGATTGGGTCTGCGCCCGCTCGGCCCGCCGGTTCAACCGACCCAGCCGGCCCCGCAACGGAAGCATCAGCGGCAACATGAGGTTCTCCCGCACATTCATCTCCATCACCGCTCCGTCGCGCCGTCGGTCGGCCGGTACATAGGCCATGCCACTTTCGATCGCGGCCGTGGTGTTGTCAGGGACCAGCTCGTCGCCGCCGACCTCGACCAGGCCACCGGATCGGTGGGCCGCGCCGAACAGCATGGAGCACAGCTGTTCCCGGCCCGATCCCAGAATGCCACCGACCCCGACGATCTCGCCCGACCGCAGCGTGAGCGAGAAGTTGTGCACTTCGGCGCCATTGATCCCGGTGACGGTGAGGACCGGATCACCGGTCGTGGTCGACGATCTCGGCGCGCTGCCGGCGAGCTCGCGACCGGCGATCAGAGTGACCATGGTGTGGTGATCCAGGCTGCTGGTCGCCTGTTCAGCGACCACCTTGCCGTCGCGGAGCACCACCACCCGGTCGGCCAGCTCCAGCACTTCGTCCAGTCGATGGGAGATGAAGATGACGCCGGCGCCTGATTCGGCCACCCGCCGGATGACGTCGAACAGGACGTGGACCTCGTCGCCGTGCAGTGACGCCGTCGGTTCGTCGAGCAGCAGGACGTTGTCCGGGCGGGTCCAGCCGTCCAGCGCCCGCGCGATCGCGACGATCGTTCGTTGTGCGGGCGACAACTTCGCGACCGGGACCGTGACGTCCACATCGACCCCGAAACGGGTGATGAGCTGCTGGGCCCGGCGCCGTTCGGCGGCCCCGCCGATCGGGGCCAGACCGCGCCGGCCGGTCATCTTTCCCAAGCCAAGATTCTCGACCGTGGTGAGGATGTCGGTCAGTCCGAGATCCTGGTGGATGAAGTGCAGTTCCCGCCGGGCGGCCGGTCCCGAGACCAGCTCGCCCTGCGCGTCCCGCACCTCGATGACCGCTCCGGGATCGGCCTGGTGCACTCCGGCCAGGATCTTGACCAGAGTGGATTTGCCGGAACCGTTGTGACCCAGCACCGCGACCACCTCGCCGGCGTGAACGTCCAGCGCGACGTCGTCCAAGGCCTTGAGACCGGGAAATGTCTTCGACAGGCCGCTGATCCGGAGCAGCGGCACCGCCACGTTTCTGACTACGCCAGATGCCATAGCGCAGCGAACCGCTTTGCGAAGTCGGGGAACGCAGACCAACCGGTCGCCGGATCGAACGTGATGTCCTTCTGCTCCAGGAACTGTTCCGGAACATCGCCGGCCTGCTCACCGGCCGTCGGCTGCCCACCCTCGAGCAATCGAGCCGCCGCGTCGATCGCCGTCCACGTCGACACCGGAAAGTCGATGTTCAATGCGGCGGTCAACGCTCCGTCTTTGATGTCCTGCAGATTCCCGGCGGTGGGGCCGAACCCGACAGTGGTGACCGTGAGGCCGGCCGCCTTGAGCGCGGCCGGCAGACCGGTCGCGGCTGAAAGGCTCACGAAGACAGCGGCTTTGGTGCCGGGATGGGCCTGCAGATCGGTGACGACGGTGCGCGGCGCGGTGGTGCCGATGGTGCTGATGTCCAACGGGACCACCCGCACCGTGCAGGAGGAGCAGTTCTTCTTCATCTCGTCCTGGAAGGCCTGCTGGAGCGGGCCGGAGATAGCCAGGGCGGGCAACGTGTAGAGCACCACACTCGCCTTGGCCCCCTGCTTCGCGATGACCCAGTCGGCCAGCAACTGACCGTTCCGAATGCTGAGGTTGGTGCCCAGGTAGTTGAAGGTGATCCCGAACGGTTTCACGTCCTTGTCGACCTGGAGCGAGACCAGCTTGACGCCGGCCGCGGCCAGCGCCTTGAGTCCACTGCCGAACAGGGCCGGGTCGATCGCCCCGAGAATGACGGCGTCTGGCTTCAGCGCCAGCACGCTGGACGCCGCGGCTTGGGCGGTCTGTGCCGTCGAACCGGCGTTGACCACCGTCATCGTGCTGCCGAGCGACTGCACGGCCGGCTGCAGGAGTTTGCCGACCAGAGCGCAGATGGGGGTCGAGCACTGCAGATAAACAAACTTCTTGCCCGCGGGGAGCTTCGACGCCAACTGCTCGGTGACCGGGAAGGCACTCGGCTGGCCGGTGAACGGCGCCAATGCGGCTTTCGCGGCGGCCAGATCAACCCCCGAGGACATACCAGCCGCCGACGAGGCCCCGGCACCCGAAGCCGGCGCGGCGGCCGACGGGCCTACGGCACTCGACGTCGGCGCGGCAGCCGACGAGGCCCCGGCACCCGAAGCCGGCGCGGCAGCCGACAGGCCCACGGCACTCGACGTCGGCGTGGCGGCCGACGACGTTCCGGCATTGGACGCGGTGCCCGCGCTGGATGACGAGCTGCAGGCGGCCAGCGACACGATCGCCAAACTCGACACGCACGCCGCGACCCACCGGGAGGCCGAACGGCGCCGCGCACGAATCCTGGAACTACGGGGCCCGAGTTGCGATCGGGTGGGCGAACCGGCGATACCCGGTCCGTTGGGCCTTTCACGGGGGACGCTGCCGCACTGCAGGTCACCGAAGTCAGCGGTCACTACCACTCTCCTGTTGGCTCGAAGGAACGATGGATGCCACAAGCTGTGAATGGTTTCGGCGTGCAGGGCGACCCGGGCGAGGTCGTCGCCTGAGCCCCAGCTAAATGGGCCGAACCATTCGGCCCATCCTGCATCGAGTCGGCGGCAGTGTCAAGAGATTCGGGCAAGTGGGTTCGGCCGCCGTTTTCGGGTCCGATCACACCGAATGGTTCGGTCCGATTACCGCTCAGGGACGGTCCCCGCGAACGCAGTGCGCGGGGCTCAGCCCGAGTGGCGGTGTGCCTCGGCCGCGTGGTACGCGGCGGCCACGTCACCGGCGAGAATGGCGTCCACCAGGTCACTGTGGACCTTCAGCCGTTGGGCGAGGTAGGCCCGGTCCTTGGATTGGGGACCGACCAGCGACACCTGGTTGACGAACTCGTACAAGCCGATGTACGTCCCCCGCAGTACGGCGTTGGGTGAGATGGCGGCGATCCGGGTGTGCAGGTCCCAGTTCAGCGAGACGAACACGGAGATGTCGTCCAAGCTCTTCTTCATGGCCGTGATCAGGGCCTTCAGCTCGCGGCCGTCCTTGGCCGTCCGGTGCTGCGCGGCGTGCGCGGCGACCAGGGGTTCGAGCTGCTCCCGGACCTCGATGGCTCCGGCGACGGCCTCCGGCTCGCCGTGCACCGTCAGCAGGGTCCGGCCCAGGCGCACCACGGGATTGGTGGCGGCCACGAACAGTCCTCCACCCGGACCGGGCCGCAGGACGATCCGCTGACGTTCCTGCAGGAGCCGGACGGCCTCGTTCACCGTGGCCCGAGCGACCCCGGTCTCGTTCCGCAGGTCGGCGCGCGTACCGATGTGGTCCCCCGGACGTAGACCGCGCTGCCCGATCGCGTCCTCGACATAAGATACGACATCATCGGCGCGGGTTCGCTGAGCGGGTAACGCCATGTCCGGAGCATAACGGATCAACCCGGCCCGACCGGGCGGACCGAGACGAATCGGTACGCCCGGACATCTTGACGAAACATCGTCGTCGATCGCATGATAAGTCAGACCTAATGGTTAGGCTCGTTTTAATGGGTGGCGCGTCAGCGCCCACCCGACACACCACCGAGCTCGCCCACACAGAAGGGCATTGAAAAGATGAGATTGGTCGGGTACCGCACGACCGAAGGTTCCGCGATCGGCCGGCTCGACGGTGAGTCGAAGGTCGTCCCCCTCGATGGCCTGGAACAATTCTGGGAGGATCCGGCCCGCTCTGCTCAACGGGGCGCTGGCGACGTGCTGGACATCGCCGACCTGACGCTCCTACCGCCGGTACCGGCGGCCGCGCGGGTGCTCTGCGTTGGCCTGAACTACGCCGACCACGTGGCCGAGGGCACCTTCAAACGCCCGTCCCATCCGGCTGTCTTCGGACGGTGGACAAGGTCGCTGACCGTGTCGGGCACACCGGCTCCGGTCCCGGCCGGTGAGCCGGGCCTGGACTGGGAGGGCGAACTCGCAGCCGTCATCGGCCGTCCGTGCAAGGACGCATCGGCCCACGAGGCGCTCGACGCCGTCTTCGGTTACGCCGCGTTCAACGACCTGACCGCACGAACCGCCCAGCACCGGACCACCCAGTGGACCGTCGGAAAGAACGCCGACTCCAGCGGCCCGATGAGCGCGATCGTCACCACCGACGAGGCGGGCGACCCGGCGGCCGGTCTGCGCATCGTGACCAGGGTGAACGGCCACATCATGCAGGACGGCAGCACCGCCGACATGCTGTTCGGCATCGGCGAGATCCTGGCCTACCTCAGCCAGACCATGACTCTCTATCCGGGTGACGTCATCGTCACCGGCACCCCCGATGGTGTCGGCTACGCCCGGAAACCACCAATATTTCTCCGACCCGGCGACGAGGTGACGGTGGAGATCGACCGCATCGGATGCGTCCGCACCCCAATCATCGCCGCCGTCGACGCCGCGAACGGGCCAACCTCATGACGCCGGAAGTTCACCGGGTCGCCGATGCAACCGCGTTCCAACCCGAAGGGCACCAGGAGGTTTCGCCGGTCCGACCGACCGGGACAGCCACCGGGGAAACGCTTGGCGTCGTCCTGTCGACCTACGAACCGGGTGCCCACGCCGAATGGTCACCGATGGCCCTGGACACCGTCTGCGTGCTGCAGAGCGGGCGCTCGAGCATCACCCTGGAGGACGGGGCGGTGCAGCTCGGCCACCTCGACTCGGTGTTCCTCCCCGACGGGTGCCTCCGCGCGGTCGACAACCTGACGTCGGATCCGGGCAGCATGCTGGTCATCCGGCCCGTGGCGTGAGCACGGCGTTCGCCCCGCTCGCCGAAGTGCGCGTCGTCGACCTGAGCCGGGCTCTGGCCGGACCCCACGCGGCCATGCTGCTCGGCGACCTCGGCGCGCAGGTCGTCAAGGTCGAGATGCCGGACACCGGAGACGACACCCGATCCTGGGGGCCACCGTTCATCGACACCGACGCAGGCGGCCGGGAATCGACCTACTTCTTGAGCTGCAACCGCAACAAGCAATCGATCGGCCTCGATCTCAAATCGGCTCCGGACATCGCGACGCTGGCCGAGCTGATCCGGCGGGCCGACGTGCTGGTCGAGAACTTCCGACCGGGAGTGCTGGCCCGGCTTGGTTTCTCGGCCGAGCGACTCGCCGAGCTCAACCCGATGTTGGTGACGCTGTCGATCAGCGGCTTCGGCCACGACGGCCCGGAGGCCGGCCAGGCGGTGTACGACCAGATCGCCCAGGGTGAGGCCGGTCTGATGTCGCTCACCGGGGCCGATCCCGAGCACCCGCAACGGGTCGGAGTTCCGATCGGCGATCTCACGGCCGGCATCTACGGTGCTCTCGGGGTGCTGGCCGCACTGCGGGAACGAGACCGGACCGGCCGCGGGCAACTCGTGCGCACGTCGCTGCTCGCCGCCCTCGTGGGGATCCACGCCTTCCAGGGCACAGCGTGGACGGTGGCCGGCCACGTCGGGCGGGCCCAGGGCAATCGTCATCCCTCCATCGCGCCGTACGGGGCGTTCCGCTGCGCCGACGGCATCGTGCAGATCGCCTGCGGCAATCAGTCGATCTGGCAACGCCTGTGTGCGCAGTTCGACCTCGACGCCGACGATCCCGATTACGCGACCAATGCCGAACGTCTGGCCCACGTCGACGCCCTGACCGAGCAGCTCGAGGTGCGCTTCGCCGACCTCGATCGGGACGCCCTCCTCGCCCGGCTGGCCGAAGCCGGTGTGCCGGCCGGCCGTCTCCGCAGCATCGATGAGGTCTACGACTGGGAGCAGACCCGGTCGCAGCGCCTGGTGGTGACCGTCGACCACGCCACGCTCGGGTCGATCGAGCTGCCTGGCATGGCCCTGCGGACCTTCGAGATGTCACCGGTCGGAGAGCTGGACGAAAGCACCCGGCTCCTCCACGACGCGCCGCCCGTGCTCGACGCTGACGGCCCTGCGATCCGAAGTTGGCTGTCGTGAGCACCGGGGCCGCGGTACCGCCGTCCGCACCCACGATCCGGGCAGCGATCATCAACGCGCCCGGGGCTCGGCCCCTCCTGGGATCGGTCTGTCTACCGCCCCGGACCTCCGGGCGCACCCTGCTGGCCGTGGTTGCTGCCCCGTTGAATCCGTTGGACCTGCTCATCGCGTCGGGAACTTTTCATTCGGCCCGTCACGATGGCCCCTACGTCCCGGGTAGTGAATGTGTCGGCACCGTTCTCGAGTCGGATCGGTACCCGATCGGCTCGTGGGTCTACGCCGAAAGCCACGCGTCGCCGACCACACCCGGTACCATGTCGACCCAGGTGATCGCGGCCGACGAGGACGTTTTGCCGCTCCCCGATGGCCTCGACCCTGTAACGGCGGCGGCTGTCGGAAATGCCGGTACCGCAGCCTATCTGCCTCTTCTCGACACGGCCGGTCTCCGCCCGGGGGAGACGGTGTTGGTGCTGGGAGCCACCGGCGCGGTCGGCCAGCTGGCCATCCAGATCGCCCATCGAATGGGCGCGGGACGAGTGATCGGCCTCGCCAGGGACCGCGTCGCGCTCGAACGACTGCTCGGCCTGGGCGCCGACGCCGTCGTCCAGGTGCACGCCGAGGAGACCGACGAACAACTGGCGGTCCGGCTGCGAGCGGCAACCGGAGACGTGGACGTGGTGTTGGACGGCCTCTACGGGGTGCCGTTACAGGCGGCGCTGCGCGTCTGCGGCTCGCACGCCCGAGTGGTCAACGTCGGAAATTCGGCCGGACCGACGGCGAACATTCCGGCCGGCCTGCTGCGCGGCAAGCAACTCAGGTTGTCCGGCTTCGCCGGCCTGCACATTCCGCTGCGGGACAAACAGGAGGCGCTGTTCTGGTTGTGGGACAGGCTTTCCCGTAACGAGATCAAGATCGAGGTCCGCCCCTTCCCGTTGGAGCGGATCTCGGCCGCGTGGCAAACCCAGGCCACCTCCCCGCACGCCAAGATCGTGATCGTCCCGCCAGCCGCTCACACCGGTTGAGAAACAGGGGGGTTCGTAGGTGACAGAAATTGTCGATGAGCAAGGATCCGAGGGGGTGACGGCACCGCCGGGCACCAACTCCCGGCCGCGGACCGCGGTGGACTGCGTCGTCGTCGGCGGTGGCCCGGTCGGCCTGCTGACTGCCGTCTTCCTCGGTCAGGCCGGCCTGACGGCGGCCGTCATCGAACGCCAACCGCAGCGCTATCCGCTCCCTGGGCCTGCACCATCGACCACGAGTCGCTCCGCATCCTGCAGACCGCCGGGCTGATGGCCGACCACGCCGACCTGTTCGACCCCCCCCCACTCCGGCCACCACACCGACGACAACCAGACGGAGACCTCATCGTGATCCTCGTGACCGCAGCGAACGGAAACCAGGGGAAATTCTTGATCCCGCAACTTGTGGCCGCAGGGACCGCATTTCGGGCCTGCGTGCAGTCGGAGAGCTCGGCCCGACAACTCGCTGCGGCCGGAGCGAAAGA
>JBPCPG010000267.1:0-16148 GCA_050999445.1 Nakamurella sp.
GCCTGATGCACTTGGTACAGCGGAATCCGGTCCAGCCCCAAGCGGTTGGCGCTGCCTTGCTCGCGGCGGCGGATCACGGGTGGGAACGGAGCAACCGGGAAGATCTTGCTGGCCACGATCACCTCGCCGCGGTCCTGGCCGAGCGCTGTGCCCAGGATGCGCTCGCTCCTGCCGGTTCCATAGACCTCTGCCGTGTCGAACAGATTCACGCCCAGCTCGCGAGCGCGGTGGACGATGTCCCCCGCAGCGCTCGAAGCGTAGCCCTGGCCGTACCCCCACTCCCGCGACCCGAACTGCCACGTACCCAGCCCGACGCGGCTGACCTGACCGAGACCCGCTACCTCTAGAAACTTCATGCCCCCAGTGTGGACCAGATCGGCGAGCAGGCGGCGGCTCGGGGGTGTCCGGAGTGAGGGTGGCGTCCTGCCGCCAGTTGCATAATCTCCGTCGCTGCCCGACACGGCGGGACGGTTTCGCATCACCGTGCTGCGATGGGTAGCGACGAGTTCTCCCAGGCGGTTCGGGTGCGGATGTAGGTGCGGTGAAATCAAGCTGGTCACGTCCAGTAGAGCAATTGGGCGGCAGGCAACCGGCGGCGCAGTTCGATCTCGAACCAGGCTCGCATCGCGGCCATGGTTTCGCGCGGATATACGTATTTGATGCCACCGAATTTTGACCGCTTGCGACTACGGGAGCCCTCGTCCATTTCCAGGCGAGTGCCGGGATACCAGCCGAGCAAGACCTCTTTGCTCCCCGGCGTGAAGCGGTGAGTGATGATCTCGGCGGTCAGATCCAGATCCGGAACCTGATCCACTGCCGCCGCCGCCTCGTCCAGGAGCTGTCCGTACGCCTCCTGCCAACCCTCGATCGGCATCACCGGAGCGATCGTCAACCCGACCGGGTACCCGGCCTGCGCCATCGCGCGCAACGCCCGGAGGCGGGCCGGAATCCGGGCCGTGCCGCCCTCGAAACGGTTCGCAACGGAGGTGGCGTTCACCGAGAATCGCACCCGGGTCCGGCGCCGATGCTCCACCGCCAGTAGATCGTGAACGTCATCGAATTTTGTGGTGAACCGCAATTGAACTCGATTCCCGAATACCCCGGCGCCGACCTGCTCTATCGCCGCCTGCAGCGAACCCGTGACCCGCTCGATGCCCAACGGATCGGTGTAGCAGGACAATTCAAACGTCGTTCCTTCGTGTCCACGTTCCGCAGTGCCGCTGGTGACACTGCCCAGTCCGGCATGGGTACCGATGCCGGCAAGGACCGCGTCGAGGTTGGCGTACACCCGAGTGACCGGCGGCCCGGTCAACGAACCGGCCAGGTAGCAGTACTGGCAGTGAGCCGGACACCCCCTGGCCAGATCGATGCGCCAGTCGGCGCTGGGCGGTATCGGCTGCGGCGCGAGCGCACTGGGTGGCGCCACCACCACGGCCAGGGTCGCCTTCGCGCGCGCGTACTGCTCGCGTTCGTTTCCGCCGCGCATGCCGACCAGCTGGTTGCCCCGAAGGACGGAGATGTCCTGCACACCGGCCGCTTCGCATCGCGCGACGATCGTTGCGGTGTGCGGCAGGTCGGCTGCAGCCTGGGTGATCCGTACGTGCGCAGGAACCCATGACTTGGTGGTCGCCGGAGCGGAGCCGCCATCGAGATCGCTCGTCATCGAAGCTAAAACGCTCGGGTGGACATTGTTCTTCCGGTTGGCCACGTCGGAGCACGGATTGCAGAGATAGCCGGAGGCGACGAACCGATGTTGCGATGTGGGCCGCGGCGAGAGCGGTCTCACCGTGCTCGCGACTTGCACAATTTGTGCTCGTTTCCGAGCACCTGCCACCGGGGAACGGTGATACGAATGCGCTTGCGACCCGATCTGGCCGGTCGTTTCGGACGTCGACCATGCCGATGAGAGTGGATGAAATGCTGTCGAATCACCAGCGGGCGACTTCGGAGTCGTTCCCGAGAACAGGGCGCAACGGCGCCAGAGCGGCTGGTTGTGCCGGTCTGGCGCCCGCGGTGGGAGCTTTTCTGGGCCTCAAACTGCTGGTTCTCACTGCAAATCTGTTCTGGTTTCCGACCTTGAGGGCCGGACGGACCGGTGGAACGGGCCATCCGGCCACCTCGCTGGCGACGTCGGCGGGTAGGAGGGCAGCGCTGTTGATTCCGATGCGCGACGAGGCCGCAACGTTGCTGTTGACGTTGCCGGGCCTGCTCACCGCCGGATTCGACGAGGTCGTTTTTCTCGATGACGGGTCCAGTGACGGCAGCGCTGAACTGGTCGTCGCGGCGGTGTCCGGTCTGCCGGATTGGGCCGCACCGGTGCGGGTCGTGACCGGAGCTGCGCGGCCGGCGGGCTGGGTGGGGAAAACGTGGGCCTGCGCCCAACTGGCCGAACACAGCACCGCCGATATTCTGGTGTTCTGCGATTGCGACGTCCAGCTGGCCGCGGGAACGGCTCCGGCTCTGGTCGCCGAGATGACTCGCCAGCGAGCGGCAGTCTTCTCGGTGTTCTGCCGGCAACGAACAGGGTCATGGTCGGAGCGGTTGCTGACTCCACTCATCACCGACGTGCTGCTGTGCTTCCTGCCGTTCGGACTGCTCGATGCGCCGGTACCTGCGGCGGCGACAGCAAGCGGAGCGGTACTCGCCTTCCAGCGCGCGGCTTACGAGGCGCTGGGTGGGTTTGCCGGGGTGCGCGGTGAACTGGTCGAAGACGTCGCGATAGCCCGTCGCAGTCGACGGATGGGGTTCAAGTTGGGCCTGGCGCTGGGTGGTGATGTGGCGCAGGTACGGATGTATCGCCGATACCGCGAGGTCATCGACGGGTTGGGCCGTGGTTTGGTGCCCGCTGCCGGCGGGCGTCGGTGGCTGATCGCGGCAGGGTGGATTTGGCACGTCATCGCTTACACCGCACCGATTCTGCTGCTCAACAGGTCCAGCTGGTGGCGGCTCGCAGCAGCCTTCGGGATCGGCGAACGGCTGTTGACGGAGGCGAAGACCGGCGGCCGGGACTGGGCCGCTGCCGCTTTGGTGAGCATGTCCCCGCTGGCAGCTGCGCCGGTGGTGGCCAGGGCAATGCGGACCCGACAGACCTGGAAGGGCCGGACCTACGGATGACCCGCTTCGAGAAGTGGCCAAGCCCCACCCGGAACTATTCCGGGTTGATCGGGCATCTGCCCCGGTGGGGCGCCGACTCGCTGGGATTGTTGGAAGAAGGTGCCCGGCTCGGGCCGGTGTTCACGGTGCAGCTCTGGCGGCCGGTGACCATCGGGCACAGTCCGGCGTGGAACCGATTGGTACTGGGCAACACCGCCGGATTCCGCAGCCGTGGCAGCATGAGCCAACTCTCGCCGTATCTGGCGGCCGGGATCGTGGCCACCGACGCCCCCGATCACCGCGCCAGGCGGGCTCTGCTCAACCCGGCTTTCCATCGCCGCATGGTCACCCCGCAGTTCGCCGACCAGTTCGCCGCCGTGGTGCGCGAGCACCTGCCGCAGGGCGAGTTCGACGCGGTGGCGTGGGCCTCCCACATAGTGTGCGCACTGTTGAGTACCGCCTTCCTGGGCCGAAACTTTCCCGACCGTGTGCTGCGCTCCTTCTTGACGCCGTTGGACCAGGGTCTGCCGGGTCCGTTGCTACCGCGGCCGTTTCGGATCCGAACGATGGACCGGGCCTTGCACCGCACCTTCGACGACCCGGACCCAGAAACGTTGGCCCCGCTGTTCGCCTCGATTCCCGGCGGGGTGCAGGAAGCCAGAGTCGCAATCGCGGCGGCGTACGACACCACGGCACACACATTGGCCTTCGCCCTGTGGGAACTGGCCGGGCATCCCGAGTTCAACACCGCGCAGGCCACCGAGTCGATGGTGCAGGAAACGATGCGGCTCTATCCGGCCGGCTGGATCGGCAGCCGGATCGCCGTCACCGACACCGAGTTCGATGGCCGCACGATCCCGGCCGGCCGAATGGTGCTCTACAGCCCCTATCTCACCCACCGGAATCCGCAACTCTGGGACGACCCGCTGACCTTTCGGCCGGACCGATTCACCGGAGGGCTCCCAGCCTGGGGGTACCTTCCGTTCGCCGCCGGGGAGAGAACGTGCCTCGGAGCCGCGTTGGCGACGCTGATGCTGCGCACCGTCATCTCCGCCTTCGCCGGTGCCGGACTGCAGCGGATCAGCACGGCCGTTCGTCCTCGCGGCGTCATCACCTTGACTCCCGACGGCCCCATCGTTCTGCGTCGCACAGCCACAGCCACAGCCACAGCCACAGCGACAGCGACAGCCACGTCCGCGTCCACGTCCACGTCCACGTCCACGTCCACAACGACAGGCACAGCCACATACACGGCGCCCGTGCATGTTCGGCACCGGCCCGGCGCGCCGATGGTCGCGTGCCAACCGTTGTGGGGTTGATGTTGCCGCCGGCTATCGCGGAATCGGCGGCAGTCGGTGCCGGTTGGCAGCCGACAGGCACGGCAGCCGCTGAAGGAGGCGGTTGGCTCTCACCGAGCGCTCGGTGTTCAGGCACACGGAATGGGCTGGTGCCCCAGCGCCATCAGGCTCCCGGCGAGCCGGCGGTCGCCTACGGCGACAACGCCGCAGCCCAGGTACGCCCGCGCCGGAACGGTTGCGGTGGTGATCGGTGCGCTCGCCTCATCTGTGACGTGGAGCGAAACGGCGAGACCGTCGGCGGCGGTGATGTTCCGCCCGGTGCGGTGCTCCAGGAACTGGCTGCAGGTGTGCAGGAGGTCGGCGCGGGTGGTCGGAGCGTTGCCCAGCTGTCCTGCTCCCAGCATCTCGGAGCGGTGCGCGAGGGCACAAACTCCTGGACTCAAGCCCGCGGACCAATCGGTGCTCTGGGAGCACAGCCCGAGATAGTTGCGTTGGTTGCCGGTTGCGACGGCGTTGCGCAACGAGTTGGTGTAGGGCCGGACCGTCGACTCCTGCGGGTTGCCGGTGGCCGGTAGGTAGGTGACGCACGCCAGCCAGTGCTGCCCGGCCGACCGTTGCCGGGGGTCCGGTGTGGATGCGGCGATCGAGGTGGCCACAGTTGTCGACCAGTACGTGAACAGCGGCATCGGAATGACCGCCTTCGCCGCCACCCCGACGAAAGCCAAGGTCGCGCCGTAGCAGACATCGGAATTCGCGTTGCTGGAGAAGGTTTCGCTGCCTTGACGGGTCTGGACGGGCGCGGCCGGGTTGGCGATGACGGCTACCACCTCGCCGTACCGAGATCCCGCGCACCTGCGCAGGTCCAGTTGCAGGTACTTGCCGGCCGACATGTCACCGAGTCCACCCGGCGGCGGCGGACTCGTCACACAGTCGCCTGGCTGCGGCGGGCCGGGTACTGGCACGGACGCCGCAAGCCCGGCGACCGAGTGGCCGCGCACCCCGGAGACGACGGCAACCGCCGCAAGCACGATCACCATCAGCGCTAGTCCAGCGGTACGGGCGGTCACCGGGTCAGGCTAACCGGGTTCCCCGGGCGACGGTGAGGCGCAAATTTCGGCAGGATGGTCAGCGGATGTCCCGGCCGGTTATCCCCGACCGTCCCCGATCGGCACCAGGAGCCCACATGACCAGTTCGCTTTCACCCGCCCATGCATCACTGTTGGACACTGTTCCGGCTGGTTCGTCGGACGTCGTGACGCAGGACGTGCAATACGAGTCCGACGGCGTCGCGTTGGAGGGCTACCTGGCCTACGACAGGACCATCGACGGACCGCGCCCCGCAGTCCTGGTGGTGCACGACTGGACCGGCGTGGGGGAGTACGTGCAGGTCCGTTGCCAGATGCTGGCCCGGCTCGGCTACGTCGCCTTCGCCGCCGACATCTACGGTCGCGGCGTGCGCCCGCAGGGCGACGAGGCGGCCGCAATCGCCGGCTCCTACTACGGCAATCCGACCTTGATGAGAGCTCGGGTGCAGGCCGGGTTGGCGCAGCTCGTTTCCGAGCCGCTCGTCGATCCGAGCCGGGTCGCGGCGATCGGATACTGCTTCGGCGGAGCGGTGGCACTGGCGCTGGTGGCGTCCGGTGCAGACATCGCCGGCGTGGTGACGTTCCACGGCGCTTTGTCACCCGTGTCGGCCCACGATGCGGCTCAGATCAAGGCCCGCATCCTGGTACTCACCGGGGCTGCTGATCCGGTCGTGCCCGACGACGCGGTACTGGCTTTCCAGAACTCCCTGCGGCAGGTCCCGGCGGTGAACTGGCAGCTGACCTCGTATTCCAATGCCATGCATGCGTTCACCCTGCCCGAGGCTGCCGATCCGGAGCACGGCGCGAACTACAACGCCCCCGCAGCACGACGATCGTGGATCGCGATGCGCGATTTCTTCGACGAGATCTTCGCCGGGTGAACCGGATCGCCGGACGACCCACGACCAACCGGTGACGTCAGCCCAGAGTGCTCTCCAGGCGGGTGGACAGCATCGACACGAACGCGGCCGGTTCGGCGAGTTCTCCGCCCTCGGCGAGCAGGGCCATTCCGTAGAGCAGGTGCGCGGTATCGGCCAACGCCGGATCGTCCGCCCGCGCCTCGTGGGCGTTCTTGAGCCCGGTGACCAACCCGTGTTTGGGATTCAGCTCCAGGGTCCGCTTGACCTTGGGTAGCGGCTGACCCATGGCCCGGTACATCTTTTCCAGGGTGGGGGTGAGGTCACCCGGGTCGCCGACCAGGACCGCAGCCGAGCTGGTCAGCCGGTGGGAGAGCCGAACTTCCTTGACGTCCTCGGACAGCGTCCGGGCCATCCACGTCGTCAGGCTGTCGAATCCCTCCTTGGTGTCCGCGTCGACGTCGTCGCCGCCCAGATCGACCTCGCCCTTGGCGATCGACGCGAGCGGCTTGTCCTCGAACGCCGGAACGGCGTCGATCCACACCTCGTCCACCTGGTCGGTGAGAAGCAGCACCTCGTAGCCCTTCGCGCGGAACGCCTCCATGTGCGGTGAGTGCTCCAACGCGGACCGGGATTCCCCGGTGGCGTAATAGATCGTGTCCTGACCCTCGGGCATCCGGCCCAGGTAGTCGTGCAATGTCGTCGGCAGGTCGGCGTCGTTGGTCGACGGGAACGAGCAGATCTCCAGGATGGCCTGCCGGTTGTCGGAATCGGAGATCAGGCCTTCCTTGACCGCCCGGCCGAGTTCCGACCAGAACGTCGCGTACTTCTCCGGCTCGTCGTCCAACATCGTCTTGACCGTCGACAGCACCTTTTTCACCAGGCGCTTGCGGATCAGCTGGATCTGCCGATCCTGCTGCAGGATCTCCCGCGAGATGTTGAGCGACAGATCATTTGCATCGACGACACCTTTGACGAAGCGAAGGTACTCCGGGACGAGGGCCTCGCAGTCGTCCATGATGAAAACGCGCTTGACGTAGAGCTGCACGCCGCGTTTGGCCTCCCGCATGAACAGATCCATCGGCGCGTGGCTGGGCAGGAACAACAGCGCCTGGTACTCGAAGGTGCCTTCGGCGGAGAGCCGGATCGTCTCCAGCGGGTCCTGCCAGTCATGGCTGACGTGCCGGTAGAACTCGGTGTACTCCTCGTCGGTCACTTCGCTCTGCGCGCGCGCCCAGAGCGCCTTGCGGGAGTTGATGACCTCTGGCTCGACCACCGCGTCGCCGGCGTCGTCGGCACCGTCGGTGGTGGCGTTGTCGGTGGCAGCGTTCTTGGTGGCGTCCGGCGCCATCCGGATCGGCCAGGTGATGAAGTCGGAGTAGCGCTTGACGACGCTGCGGATCGTGCGGGGCACGCTGAAATCATCGAGCGCGTCCTCGGCGTCCTCGGGCTTGAGGTGCAGGGTGACCGACGTGCCCTGCGGCGCATCCGGTTCGTCAGCGACGGTGTAGGTCCCCTCCCCGGTGGACTCCCAGCGGACCCCGGCGTGGGCACCGGCCTTGCGGGTGACGAGCTGTACGCGGTCGGCGACCATGAAGCTGGAATAGAAGCCGACGCCGAACTGGCCGATCAGCTCCGTGGTGACCTGTTCCGAGGCGCCGCCGGCCTCGCGGGCCTGCCGCAGCTTCGCGAGCATCTCTGCGGTGCCGGACTTGGCGATGGTGCCGATCAGATCGATGACTTCGTCCCGGCTCATGCCGATGCCGTTGTCGCGGACGGTGAGCGTGCGGGCCGCCTGATCGGACTCCAGCGCGATGTGCAGATCGGAGGCGTCGACCTCGAGGTCCTTGTCCTGGTAGGCGGCCAGGCGGAGCTTGTCAAGAGCGTCGGAGGCGTTGGATATCAGCTCCCGGAGGAAGACGTCCTTGGTCGAATAGATGGAATGGATCATCAGCTGCAGCAGCTGGCGGGCTTCCGCCTGGAACTCGATCGTCTCGGTAGACATGGTGACGCAGCCTTTCGTGCAGCTCGGAGTCGGTGCACCGAAAACCATAGCTGGGGATGTGGCGGTGGTGCGCCACCGCGCAGCCCGGCAGGATCGGACGGTCCGATGCGGCGGTCGGGCGCCGCAGCAACTGACCAGGGAATTAGCCGAAACCGGAATAAGGGCTGACTTTTCGCTGGTTGACGCAGCTGAGAGATTTCCGTCGGCGAGGAAAGCGGCAAGCCATGGCCAGAGCAGTGCAATTCGATTCCTACGGTGACATCGACGTGCTGCACGTCGCAGACGTGCCGGTTCCGGTACCGACCGACGGGGAGGTCGTCGTCGAGGTGCGAGCGGCGGGAATCAATCCGGGCGAAGCGGCGATTCGTCAGGGTCTTTTCGATGCCATGACGCCGGGGACGTTTCCGTCCGGGCAGGGCAGTGATCTGGCCGGGGTGGTCCACGCCGTCGGCACCGGTGTTGTCGGGTTCTCGGTTGACGACGAGGTGCTCGGCTGGTCCTGGCGTCGGTCGAGCCAGGCCGAATACGTCGCGGTGCCGGCTGAGCAGCTGATTCCCAAGCCCACCGGGCTGTCGTGGGAGGAGGCCGGATCGCTCTACGTCGTCGGAGTGACCGCTTACGCCGCCGTGCGCGCCGTCGATCCTCAGGAAGGCGAGACTGTCGTCGTGTCGGCGGCTGCCGGTGGTGTCGGCACCTTGGTCGTGCAGCTGTTGAAGTTGCGCGGAGCCGCCGTGGTGGGTATCGCCTCTGCAGCCAACCATGCATGGCTGACTGCGCACGGGGTGGTTCCGGTGGCCTACGGAGAAGGGCTGCGCAGCAGGGTGCTGGCGGCGTCGGGCGGCCGAGTCGATGCCTTCATCGACCTGTACGGACCGGACTACGTACGCCTTGCGGTCGATCTCGGAGTACCGCCGGACCGGATCGAAACCATCATCTCGTTCGACGCGGCCAAGGAATACGGCACCAAGGCGGACGGTAGCGCCGAGGCGACGTCGACCGGCGTGCTCGCCGAGATGGCCGAGTTGCTGGTCTCACGGAAATTGGAGCTGCCGATCGCGGAGACCTTTCCGCTCGACAAGGTGCAGGAGGCGTACAGGGAGTTGGAAAGGCGCCACACCCGCGGCAAGATCGTGCTGGTGCCCTGACCGACCGCTCCTCGGCCTGACCGACCGGCCCTCGGTTTGGGCGAACGTCGACCGGTCACAATGCAGACGTGCCACTTGCCGTCCGCCCAGCTGAGGCCTGGGATGCTGACTTCCTTGCCGAGATGCTTGTGGTAGCGGCGTTATCTACTTCCGCGCAGGAAGCCAAAGCCGAGAATTGGGACCATAACTATCACAGAGATGGGAAAAATAGATGTGAGCGGTAGTGCCCGGATGTATCCCCACACTCGAGCACGCCCAACTGGTTTCGAATGGTGCATGCGATTTTCTGTTTGCTAGGAACGTCTACCCACAAAACCGGGGACCATTTGCGGATCAAGGGTATGGCGGAAGCTGCTCGATATCGAGCAGGTGGCGATTTCGGGGGTAGGGGCTTCGTGGGTGAAAGCGCAGGTGCTGGTGCTGGACGTGCGTGGAACGAGGCCAGCGTGAGTAGGTGCGGCCAGTGCGGGCGACGTCGCCCGGGCTATGACCAGGGCGGCGGGTAGCGGTTGATGGATCATAGGTCGATGATGATGTTTGTGCAGGCTGCAGCAGGTGCCCTGCCGGTGCCGGATCGCGATGTTGTTCGAGCACGGCCGCCTGTACCAGGAGCTGAAGTACCCGCCGTCAGGCCAGAAATGTTGGGCTGAAAGCGGTCCGCCAGTTGGTCCGAGACCCGGAGATCGTGCACTCTGACATAGTTACGGATGTGTCATTCTCTGTGCTGTTCGTGTGTACGGGCAATATCTGTCGCTCACCGATGGCGGAGCGATTATTCGCGGCACGGATCAACGCGGGACGGCCGGTGATCGTTTCCAGCGCGGGGACGGCCGGTGTCACTGGTTTTCCGATGGACGCCCCGGCGGCGCAGGTTCTGCGCGCCCTGGGCGGTGACAGCGAAGGGCACGTGGCTCGGCGGCTCGATCCTCCGATGATCGCCGGGTCCGACCTGATCCTGACCGGCGAGACTTCCCACCGCTCCGCGGTCGTCCAAGCGGATCCGATGGCGTTCCGGCGCGTGTTCACGCTGCGCGAGTTCGGCCGACTGGGGGCGGATCTGCCGCCGCTGCCCGTGACGGCAACGGAGGATCAGCTTCGTTCGCGAGTTCTCGAAGTCGCCTCGCAACGGGGCCTGGCGCCGGCATCGGAGCTCGACGAGATCGGCGATCCGTTCGGAGCCCCGTTGCGGGTGATGCAAGATTGCGGGCAGGAGATCGCTGATGCAGTGGACGCTGCAGCAGCGGTGTTGGGCCTGACACGTCTGTCGTAGCCGGCCGCCGGACGTGCAAGGATCAGCGCATGACTCAACCCCACGGCTCGCGGATCGGCCGACCACTTCGCCGTCTACGTCGGTGGGCCCGCCATACGCCTAATGGCACCATGGCGTTGAACATGATCTCTGTCGGTATCGCGCTGATCTTCATCGCAGCGATCATTGCTGTTTTTGCGCTCTGACGCTGCGGGCCTGCGGGCCCGGGGTGGGGCGGTACGCCGCGCTCAGGGCCGGGAGTCCGAGGGAATGATCGGGTCGGCCTGCGGCCGGGCGCCCACTTCCTCGGGCGCGGACTCGTCTGCGTCGGCGACCGGGGGCCCTGAGACGGCCGGGATGTCGTCGCCGTTCTTGGCCCGATGGGATCGGTCTGGGCGGTACCCGACGTAGTAGTAGCCGTACCCGTCTTCGTAGCTACCCTGCCCACGCGTGAGCATGTTCATGATCGCCCCCACCGGGCGCTTGCCCACCTTCTCCAAGGTGGCGAGGGAGCGCTCGACCTGCTCTGTGGTGGTCTTTCCAGCGCGGGTCACGATGAGCGTCGCCTCGGCGATGGCGGCGATCTCGGCGCCATCGCTGACCGGCAGCAGCGGGGCGGTGTCGATGATCGTGTAATCGACACCGCTGGCAATCTCAGCGATGACCCGCCGCGCATTCTCCGAGATCAGCAGTTCGCTCGGGTTCGGCGGCACCGGCCCGGACGTCATCACGGCGAGATTGCGGCCGGCATTTTGCAGGACGCTGTCGATCGGCGCCTGGCCGATCAGCACCGTGGTCAGACCAACGTCGCCGATCAACCCCAGCGACTTGGCCAGCGACGGGCGGCGCAGATCAGCCTCGATCAGGCAGACCCGGAACCCGGCCTCGGCCAGAGCCGCCGCGAGGTTGACGGCGGTGGTCGACTTGCCATCACCAGGCATGGGGCTGGTCACGGCAATGATCCGCGGCGGGTTGTCGATGTCGACGAACTGCATGTTCGTGCGCAGTTGCCGGTAGGCCTCGGATCGCCCGCTGTGCAGATCGCCGCGGAACGCGATTGGCATCTTGGCGGTGCGCTTGTCGAACGGAACGTAGCCAAGGACCGGCACGCCCAGCGGCTCGAAATCGCCTGGACCCTTCACCGTGTTGTCCAGGACGTCGCGCAGCACCACTAAACCGAGACCGAGCAACAGGCCGATCACAAATCCAAGCCCGACGTTGATCAACGGGCTCGGCTTGATGGGCGAAGTCGGCTCGGTGGCCGGATGGATCACTGTCAGTTTGACGACCGCCTTGCCACTGGTTTCAGCGGTTTGAGCCACCACTATGTTGAATTGTGCCGCGAGGGCGTTGGCAAGGTCGGCCGCCGTGCGGGGATCGTGATCGGTAACTTGCAGGTTGATCAGCACCTTGGTCGCGGGCGCGTCAGCGGTGATCTTGTCGGCCAGCTCCTGCGAGGTGATATTCAGCTTGAGCTTCTGGATGACCGGATCCGTCACCGACGGGGCGTTCGCGATGCTGATATAAGACTGCACTTGAGCCTGGCTGAATGTGTTGCCCGACGCCAGTTGCGAGGGATCGTCGCCAACGGCGGTAGCGACGAAGATCTGGACACTTGCTTGGTAGATCTTCGTGGTGAACACGGTGAGGCCCACGCCCAGAGCCGAGCCGAAGACGACGAACGCAAGGATCAGAGGCCAACCCTTGCGCATGATGCGCAGGTAATCGCGCAGTTCCAAGATGCCGCCTCACAGTCGATGGGAGCCCGCCGGGGTGTCCGCGCCAGGGTATCTTGCGGCCTGGGTCACTCTTCTAATGCTGTTCACAGCAACTACGTTTACTCCCAGCGGTTGATCCTATACGGTCAGTGACGTCAGTCCATGCTCCGAGCCTGACTGCAGGGCGCGGGGAGCAGATTCAGTGCTGACAGTCAGTGAGGAGTGACAATGCGGATCGAGCCCAGTGCTGATATTTCTGGCGATGTCGAGATCGGTGAGGGGACGACGGTCTGGCACTTGGCCCAGGTCCGGGAGCGGGCTCGGGTGGGGCGCAACTGCACCATCGGGCGCGGCGTGTATGTCGGACCTGGCGTCCAGGTCGGCGACAATTGCAAGATCCAGAACTATGCGCTCCTCTACGAGCCGCTAGAGCTCGAGGACGGAGTCTTCGTCGGGCCGGCCGTTGTCTTCACCAATGATCTCTACCCTCGATCGATTGCACCAGACGGAACCTTGAAGGGCGGCGAGGATTGGGAAGCAATGGGCGTCACGGTGCGCACGGGGGCTTCCATCGGTGCTCGTTCCGTCTGCGTCGCACCCTTGACGATCGGCGCCTGGGCGCTCGTCGCGGCCGGGTCGGTGGTCGTCAAAGATGTTTCAAATTTCGCACTCGTGGTCGGCGTTCCTGCCCGTCAGGTGGGCTGGGTCGGACGAGCGGGCGTCCCGTTGGTGGACCTCGGGAATGGGACATGGCGCTGCCTGAAGACTGAGGAGATCTATGTCGAGGCCGAAGGTGTGCTGACAATGAGTCCTTTGGCGACCGGCCACGTAGCCACGAACGCGGCCTGCTGATGAATACATTCATCCCATCTGCCAGACCGTTGATCGGCGCGGAAGAGCGTGCTGCGGTCGACCGGGTGCTGCGCAGCGGCATGCTGTCCCAAGGACCGGAGGTGGCTGCGTTCGAGGAGGAATTCTCACGGCATTTCGGTTTGGATCGAGCTTGCGTCGCCGTAAATTCTGGAACATCGGGACTACACCTAGGATTGCTCGCTGCAGGGGTGTCCGCCGGCGACGAAGTGATCGTGCCGTCTTTCACGTTCGCCGCAACGGCGAACGCGGTCGCTCTGACCGGAGCGACCCCCGTCTTCGCCGACATCGAGCCCGGATCGTTCTGCCTAGACCCTGCATCGGTCGAGGCATCCATTACCGCCAGAACAGTCGCCATCATGCCGGTTCACTTGTACGGACATCCAGCAAATATGCCCGAATTGCAAGCCGTGGCCGCCCGGCATGGCCTAAAGATCTTCGAGGACGCGGCGCAAGCGCACGGAGCGTCGCTCGGGGGCACGCCGGTGGGGGCCTTCGGCACCTTTGCGATGTTCTCGCTCTACCCGACGAAGAATATGACCGCAGGTGAGGGCGGCATGGTCTCGGTGGGCAACCCGGAAATGGAGCGAATGATCCGGCTTTATCGCAACCAGGGGATGGCCCGGCAATACGAGAACGAGGTCGTCGGGTTCAACAACAGGATGACCGACATCCATGCAGCCATCGGCCGGGTGCAGCTCACCCGGGTCGACGCTTGGACCAAGCAGCGTCAGGATAATGCAACGTTCCTGGATCGCCACTTGGAGACCGTCGGTATCCCAGAAGTAGCCGAGGGAGCAATTCACGTCTACCACCAGTACACCGTACGCATTGCCGACGATCGCGACGGCTTCGCCCAGGCATTGCGGTCGCAGTACAACATTGGCTCGGGCACGTTCTACCCGATTCCCAACCACAGATTGGCGCCATTCAGCGTCGACATCGACCTACCTGAGACCACTCGAGCCGCAGCCGAATGCCTCTCGCTGCCCATTCATCCTTCGGTATCGGAGCAAGATCTCGACCGCATCGTCGGAGCCGTCAATACGCTGGCCCGGGCGGGTGGCTGACCGTGGCGAATCTGCGAGCCGGTCTCATCGGACTGGGCATGATGGGACGGCACCATGCCCGCGTCTTATCCGGACTGCCAGGCGTGGATCTCGTCGCCGTGGCTGATCTGGGCGGTGACGTCCACGACGTCGCCGGTGGACGGCCGGTTCTAGAGAACGTCCATCAGCTGATCGCGGCTCGACTCGACTATTGCGTAGTGGCAGTGCCCACCGCATACCACGAGAGCACCGGCCTCGCCTTGGCCGAGGCCGGCGTCCACACAATCATCGAGAAGCCGCTGGCGCACGATACTTGTGCCGCTCGAAATGTGGCATCCGCATTCGAGAAGGCGGGCTTGATCGGGGCGGTCGGCCACATCGAGCGCTACAACCCGGCGCTGCAGTCGGCCAGGCAGCGCCTTGAGGCCGGTCAACTCGGCCTGGTCTACCAGGTCATCACCCGGCGGCAGGGGCCGTTCCCGGGGCGGATCGCCGATGTCGGCGTCGTCAAGGACCTGGCCACCCATGACATCGATCTCACGGCCTGGGTGACCCAACAGCGGTTTACTTCCGTATCCGCGCGCACCGCCTTTCGAAGTGGACGCAAACACGAGGACCTCGTCGCAACAGTGGGATCCCTGGCCGATGGGACTATCACCAACCACCTGGTCAACTGGCTGTCGCCCCTCAAGGAGCGGGTCACGATCGTCACCGGCGAGAGAGGCACGCTGGTCGCCGACACGCTCAGTGCCGACCTGACCTTCTACCTCAACGGCTCGGTTCCGACCACCTGGACCGACATTGCCCGCTTTCGCGGAGTGTCGGAGGGTGACGTCATCCGATACGCGATCTCCAAGCCGGAGCCCCTCCAGGTCGAGCACGAGAACTTCCGCGACGCGGTACTGGGCAAGCCGGCCGACATCGTGACGATGCAGCAGGGCCTCACGACGGTCTACGTCGCCGAGGCGATGCTCGAATCCGCCACCACCGGAAGGACCGTCGATTTGAGGGATCACCCATGAAGATCGCCGTGATCGCCCTGGGCAAAATTGGGTTGCCCCTGGCCGTCCAATTTGCGTCCTTGGGCCATGAGGTCATCGGCGCGGACGTCAACTCCCGCGTGGTTGAGACGGTGAACCGCGGGGAGGAGCCCTTCCCAGGGGAGACCGACCTAGCCGACAAGTTGGCAAAGGTCGTCGGCGAGGGCCGGTTGATCGCGACCACCGACACCGCTGCCGCCTGCGCCCAGGCTGAAGCTGTGGTGGTGGTCGTACCCTTGTTTGTCAACGAACGGGACGAACCGGACTTCAACTGGATGGACGCTGCGAATGAGGATGTAGGTCGAGGCCTTCAACCGGGAACGTTGGTCTCCTTCGAAACCACCTTGCCGGTAGGAACCACCCGTGGCCGGTGGAAGCCGCTATTGGAAAAAACGTCCGGGCTGATCGAGGGCCGTGACTTCCATGTCGTGTTCTCTCCGGAGCGCGTGCTGACCGGCCGGATCTTCGCGGACTTGCGCAAATATCCAAAGCTGATCGGCGGTTTGTCCGAGGCCGGCGCCAATCGCGCGACCGACTTCTACGAGGAAGTGCTGGAGTTCGATGAGCGCCCGGACCTGGCCCGCGGAAACGGAGTTTGGGACCTTGGATCGGCCGAGGCCGCCGAGATGGCCAAGCTCGCAGAGACCACGTACCGCGACGTTAACATCGGCCTGGCTAACCAGTTCGCAATCTTCGCAGCCGAGCACGGAATCGACGTGTACCAGGTTATCGAGGCCAG
>JBPCPG010000188.1:0-8234 GCA_050999445.1 Nakamurella sp.
CGCCGAGTGCGCGCAGTTCGGCCAGCGGCAGTGATGAGAGCGAGGTGCCCGGCACCGGGCGTCCGATGAGCACGTGCCCGGGACCGGGCAGCGCGCCGGGACCCAGCACGGCACCGGCGTGCAGCCGGCACAGCGGCGTCCATCGACCGACCGGTACCCCGCCGGCGACCCGGGCCGCGAACAGGTCGACCGCACCGATGAGGATCAGTACCAGTCGGGCTGGATCGGCGAGCACCACGGCGGCGTCGCTGGTGGTGTCCAACGGAACGCTGCGGCGACGCAGGTAGTCCGAGAAGGCCGATGGGGCGGCCGGACACGGTTCGCCCGCAGCCGGTGAGTGGGTCGGATACCCGCCGACGGATGGGCGCAGGACAACGTCTTCGATCGTCATGCCGAGGTCACCAACCTGAAGTACTCACCGTGGATGGACATGAGGTCGTCGTGCCGACCCTGCTCCGACACCTGCCCGGCGCGCAGGACGATGATCTCGTCGGAATCGCGCACGGTGGAGAGTCGGTGGGCGATGATCAGGCAGGCGCAACCGCGGCGTCGCAGGTTGTCGTCCACCCGTTGTTCGGTCTCGCCGTCCAGCGCGCTGGTCGCCTCGTCCATGATCAGTACCGTTGGTCGGTGCACCAGCGCGCGGGCGATGGCCAGCCGTTGCCGCTGTCCCCCACTGAAATTGGCCCCGCCCTCCCGCACCGAGCTGTCGATGCCGCCGGGCCGACGGGCGATCACGTCGTACATGTCGGCATCTCGCAGGGCCGCGATCACCGCGTCCTCGGCAACGGTGTCGTCCCAGAGGGTCAGGTTGTCCCGAATGGTCCCCTCGAACAGGAAGACGTCCTGCTCGACGAACGCCACCGACTTGGCCAACTGGATCCGGCTGAAGCTGTCCCGCTCGACACCGTCGAACAGGATCCGGCCGGAGCGGGCCCGGTAGGTGCCGGCCACGATCCGCCCGACAGTGGACTTGCCGCTACCCGAGTCCCCGACCAGCGCCGTTCGCCGGCCGGGCTGCAGGGAGAAGGAAAGATCGGTCAGCACCGGTGCGGACAGCGGGCCGTAGCCGAAGGTCAGGTTCTGCACGCTGACGTGCCCGGTCAGCAGATGCAGGCTGCCGGGTTCGGATTCCGCCGGCCTGGTGAACACCGGGTCGACGTCGTGGGCGATCACATCGCGGATGCGATCGACGTCGGCAGTGATGTCCTGCAACCGTTCTCCGAGATTGGTCAGCTGGGTGACCGGTCGGCTCAGGTTGATCACCAGGGCCTGGAAGGCGACCAGCAAACCGACGCTGATCGCACCGTTCATTGCCTTCAGTCCACCGATCAGCAGGATCAGTCCGCTGTTGATGGTCGCCAGCGCCGGCGGCACCGCGGTCAGCGCGATGGTCGGCACACCCAGTTGTTGCTCGAGGTTGGACACCTTGGCCTGGAAGCCGCCCCAGCGGCGAAACGCCTGCAGTTCGGTACCGGAAGCCTTGACCGTCTCGATCAGGCGCAGCGTGTTGATGGTGGCCGCAGCCAGCTTTCCCCGGTCGGCGCGCAACCGGGCCACCGAATCGGTCCGCAACCGGGCCACCCAGCGCAGCACCATCACGTTCAGACCGACGATGAGCACGCCGATCAGGCTGAGCACCAGGTCCTGCGTCAGCATCACCGCGGCGTAGAAGACGACCAGCAGCAGGCTGACCACGGTGGTAGCGACGTCCCGGGACAGCAGGTCGGCCACCATGTTGTTGGCCCTGACCCGGCGGCTCAGTTCGGCGGGTTGACGCTGGAGGAAGAACTCGACCGGAAGCCGCAGCAGGTGACGGAAGAACGCCGGCGTCGAGGTGACGGAGAGTTTGGTGTACATGGTGATGAAGCTGCGCTGCTGGATAGCGGTCAGCACGAACAGCGCAGCTGCGGTGAACACCATGGCGATGACGAGCGGGGTGACGGAGTTCGTGCCACCGGTCAGGAAGAGGTCGATGAAGATGCGGGTGTACGCCGGGGTGACGATGCCCGGCACCACCAGCAGCAGGCTGGCCAACAGCGCCATCACCAGCAGGCCGCCGCTGCGCCCCCACCGCGAGCGCAGCGCGGAGAACAGCGATTCCTTTCTGCCCCCAGGGCGGAACTCCGGAGTCTTCTCGAACGTCAGCACGATGCCGGTGTAACCGCCGTCGAACTCCTCGAGGTCCATCCGGCGTGGGCCGCTGGCCGGGTCGTTGACGAAGACGACCTTGCGGCCGAACCTTTCCCTGATTCCCTCGACCACCAGGAAATGCTGAAAGGCCCAGAAGATGATCGTCGGATGGTTCAACGCAGCCAGGTCGTCGAGTTCCATCCGGAATCCGCGTCCGGCCAGGCCGTAGCGGCCGGCAGCCTGCACGATGCTCTTGGCGCTGGCGCCGTCGCGGGAGACCCCGCAGACCACCCGGAGTTCTTCCAGCGGCACGATTCTGCCGTGGTGGGCCAGGATGATCGCCAACGCAGCTGCCCCGCACTCCACTGCCTCCATCTGGATGACAGTGGGAGTGCGGACTCGACGCGACCTACCCTCTCGTACCGGGAGATTCGTTGGCACAGCCGGTTTGTCGGCCTTCGGCGGGCTGGTCGTGACGGTCGATGTCATGACGACCCGCCGAACACGTAGTCGATCGGGCGGAAGCTACCGAGCCGGAAGTCCGCCGTCACACCGGTCTGGAAGCTCAGCGGATAGGGCGGCCCGCTCGGTGAGGTCCAGGCGTATCCCGACGGGTTTGCTGTCTCGAGGTCGAGTTGCACGGTGACCAGGGAGACGGCGGCACCGGCCGTCAGGGTCTTCACCGTCGACTCGTCGTAGATGACCGCGGACAGTCCGGTGGCGGTCACCGGGAAGCGCGAGATCTCTCGCACGGTGCCCTTCAACAGCCCGTACGAGCGGCTCGGCGCAGAGGCGACGGTCAGCTCCACCGGGGTACCGACGACGATCCCGGTGGCCCGGTCGGCCGGCACCAGCACCATCGCCGACATCGCCGCAGCGCCGGAACCGACCGACGGAACGCCGGACTCCGGGTCGCGCTCCAGGATGGTTATCGGGTCGGCCGCCGAGATCGCCGACCCCACCTCGTAGTCGGCCACCATCACAGTGCCGCCGGCCGCGGCGGTGATGCGATGCTCCGAGCCTTGCGGGTCGGTCACCGTGGCGACCGTCGTTCCGGTGCGGACGTGGTCGCCCGGCACCACCAGAACTCCGGAGATGACACCGGGGAAGCCGGCTTCCACCCGCAACACGCCGCCGGTCCGCGACAGCACTCCGACACCACCGATGCTCCGTGGCAGGGTTCCCAGGAAGGCCCACAATCCGGCCGCCACGATCAGCAGCAGGGCCACGAACAGCACGATCCACGACTTCGGGTTGGCCAGACTGATGGCGGCGTCGAGATCGTCGGGGTCGTGCGCCTCCCGCATCGCCTTGAAGCGGAAGTCCACGGCTCATGCACCCCACTGGGTCATGTACTGGGGGGTGTGCCCGGCCGGCAGCGACCCGAGCACGAACTCTCCGACGCTGCCCTCGGCCATCCGGTCCCGACCGGTCGCCTCGGCGAAGGACAGCGCATCCCCGGAACCGATCGCAGTCGGAGCCAGACCCATGTCGGTGGCCACCAGGTAGAAATTGTTCAGCAGCACGCCAACATGCTTGAGGATCAGCGCGTAGGCGATCGTCTCGTACTTCCACATCAGCCGGCCGAACCGGGCGGCGACGATCAGCATCAGCTGCGGCGGAGTGTCCATCAGGGCGGCCGTCTGGCCCGCCGTCAGCATGTCCTGGGTCGGCCCGTCCAGTTCGGCCACCCGCACCAGCCGGTGTTCCCGACCCTGGTAGTGCCACAGCCCCGCCGCCACCCCGTCGCAGTGCCTGACCAGTACGTATGTCTCCAGCTCGTGCACTGAGCCGCCGGCCGGATAGGGCCGGTCCAGCAGCACGTCGACACCGTCGGCGGTGGGTACGAGACCCCTGGTCCTCGCGGTGCGGTAGAGGAACTCGCCCAGCGCAACGACGTCCATGGGGTGCTCGTCATCGTGCTTTCGCAGCGACCGCCGTCGTTCCATCACGGTGACCAGTGCAGAGCCGGACCTGGCCACCTCGGACAGGTCCGGCACCGGGAGCTCCAGCGTCGGGCCGAGATAGGGCTCGGGGATCGGGTCGAGCTTGTCGAACCGATCCCGACCCGGATACGTGGCTCCCCAACCGGCCACCACCCGCTGGTTGCGACTTCGTGAGTGCAACCACCAGTCGAACGAGTTCCACTGGATCGCAGAACCCTCCGGCTCGGACCCGCCGGTAGCGTTGGTCTGTTCGATCGCGGCCGCCCTGGCCAGATGGTCGAGCACCGCCCTGATCGCCGATCCGGGTAGGGTGGACACCGACTTCCCGATCTCCTCCCAGCTGATCCAGTCGCGCAGGTGGGCGAGCATCTCCACCGCGGCCGGCCCGAGCTCGACCGACAGATGGCTGGCCGGATGGCCGGCGACCAGGGCCCCGTCGACCACCTGAATCACGGTGAACCGCGAAAGCCGCTGGCGGGCAGCGGGATCGAAGGCCGGCGGCTTGTCGCTCGGCCCGGTACCCATCGGCCGGACGGACGACACCAGTTCGCCCGCAAGGGAAAGGCTGCGCTCGACCATCCCGGTGGAATCGAGCCGGCGGAGGTTCTCCACCCAGCGGAACAGGCCGGCCGGGCCACCGGCGGCCAGCGCCTGCGACTGCAGCTCGTCCTCGGGGAGCGACTCGGATTGAAGGCGGCGCAACACCTTCGATGTCCACGCCGACGGGCGTCCGATCCCCGCGGTGGTGCCGTTGCGGGTGAGCCTGGCCTCGCCGTCGTCGGTGAGCGTCACCTCCGTGCCGCGGGACAACCGTACCCGTTTGACCAGTCTGGCGACCGGTTCTGCGGTCGTATCCGTTGCGAGCAGGGTCATCTCGGTCATGTCCGGCCTTTCAGAAGAAAACGCTGATCGGGTTGAGCTCGTCAAAGGTTCTGGGGCGGTCCAGGTCCTGGTGGGCCACGGGGTGGTCGTAGAGCCGACCTGGACCGAGCCGTCGCCAGAAATGGCGGAGGCCAGGAACGATCACCTTGGCCACCCGCAGTTCGATGTCCGGCCGGGACTGATCGATGGCCAGCACCTCGTAACCCATTGCCCGGCAGCGCTGCACGCCGAGGGCGACGTACTCGTCGACGTTCGTCAGGTGCGGAACGGGGTAGTCGGCGGAGCTGCGGACCGGCGCTGTGGATGGGCTCAGCCACGGTTCGTCTTCGAGTCGGACGTTCTGCCACCAGGACAAGGTCAGTGGGTCCTGACCGACGTAGATCGCGTTCCCCGCGTCGTCCCGCTCGCGAACCGAGGGCAGGAACTGGTTGGCCTCGGTGAGCGCACGCAGGGCAGCCAGCTTCGGATCGAAATGTGCGCCGAAGGCGACGATGATGTCCTCGACCGGGCTGTCCTCCCGACGGGAGAGTGCGGCGAACACCGGAATGCCGAGGTCGGTGGTCAGGTCCAGCATCCACAGGCTGCGATGCATGCTTCGGTAGTACGCCAGGAGCTCATCGACGTAGGGATCGGCGAACGAGGCGAGGTCGACGGCCGGCAGATTCAGCCGGTTGTACCACCAGATCCCGACCGCGTCCCGTTCCACGACCTCGAGGAACCCCTGGAGGGTCGCCTCGGCCAGCGTGTTACCGGCCGCGTTGCCGTTGCCGTCGCTGTAGGCGAAAAAATGCTCGCTGGAATCCGGATGGCCGAACCACACGTAGGCCGACGGCACGCTGACCGGCTCCTGTTCCGACAGCGACCAGGCGGTCGTCCAGTCGATCGACAGTGACTCGTCGAACGGATTCGGCACCCGGTGCAGTTGGTTGGTCGGATCAGCATTCACCCGTTCGCGATCCTGGAACTGTTCCGGCGCGAACATCATCAGCTCGTTCGGCAGCAGATGCCGGGTGTCCAGCTGGTCGGCCCGGCACCGGATGGTCGGCCGGTCCTCGGTCCACACCCCCGAGAACCGTTCCACCGCTTCGCAGATCCCGCTGACCTTGGCCTGGATATCGGTTCGGCCCTTGCCGCCGCTGTGCCCTCGCAGGTTCTTCTTGAGCACTGCCATGTTGTTGCGCACCATGGCGAAGTTGTGCCCGGCGCTGTAGCTGTGGGCCAGCCCCCGCTCGTCGTCCGGCAATTTCTCCAACCAGGTCACCGCGCCGCTGATCCTGGACACGTGCTTGGCGAGCCGGGCGTAGGTCTGCTCCGGCGCCATCGTCCGGAATCCGCCGTCGGCAGTGAAGGCGACCGCGCTGACCTCCAGCTCGAGCTTCGGGTCGGTGTGCATCACCTTCGGGTCACCGCACACGCCGCACTGCGGCAACCGGACGACCTGGTGTTCCCGCGTCTGGAAGGTGTCCGTCTCCAGGGTGATGATCCGTCCGGCGAGCTGCATCGACTCGCCGGTGGCCAGCAGTCGCACCACGGCCGAGGCCGCGAGACCCTCGATGGCGCCGCGGGTCGAGGGCAGCCCCGCCACGGTGAGGACGGCATGGCCTTCCAGCCCGCTGAACCGGCGCAGGTACTGCTCCACCATTCGGTTGGAGTCCATCCGTTCCCGCAGGCACCCCCAACAGGCGGTCACTCCCGGCTCGAAGACCGGCCCGAACCAAGCCGCACTCCCGGCCGGCTTGACAAGCATCCATGCCCGTCCGCGGGCGATCATGTTCCGGTTCAACTCCTCGAGGGCGGGGTTGAGGTAATCGTCGACGACCACCACCGTCAAGCGAATGTCCTCGCTGCCAACGGCTCCGGATTCCTGATCGACGTACTCCGGTACCTCGTTCTGCAGAACCGCGTTCGCTGGTGTCCCGCTGACCGTGACTCCGCTAACCGTGAGTGCCTCGACCATGCCGGTGATGTCGACGTTCCCCAGAGCGAGCACCTCGACGACGGACGTGTTGAGCCGGTCGGCGGCGGCGGCGGGATCAATGGCGGCGGCGTCGAAGAACGCGGTTTGCTCCTGGGAGAGGGTGGAGACCCAGGAGGCGAGCAGCCCGGCCCGCTCGAACTTGCGGATGGCACCGAGGATGGCCGGCAGCGGTTGGGAGGTGGCCAGGGTCCCGGCTACGTCGGCCAGAGTGTGGCGGCCGTCCAGCAGCGGCATCACCGCCCGCTCGGCGGGGCCGCCGATCAGGAACGAGTCGTTCTCGGTGAGCAGGAAGACCTTCTCGTCGGCGGTGATCACCGGGACCAGATGAGCCTTGAGTCGGGGACGGTCCATGGGGAAGCCTTTCGCGTGTGCGGCAGGAAGTTGGAAGGAAGGTCAGGGAAGCAGGGCCTGCATCCGAGCCACCGGGAACGGTCGCTGGTTCAGACCCGCTGGCGGTCCCGGACCAGCAGGACACCGCCGATCAGACAGACCACGCCAACGGCGGCGAAGACCATGGCCGCGGTGCCGTCCGACGGTGTGGCCGTGCTGTTCACGATCGCGAAGAAGGCGCAGATCGCCACCGCGATCCAGAAGAAAATTCCCCAGAAGATCCTGACGTGTCGATTCATGTCGGCCTCCTAGATCTGGGAACGGCTGCGCAAACCGACGGCTCCGGCCGCCAGCACCACGCCGACGACCGCGAACACCACGGCGGTCTGCGTCGCGGCTGGCGACTGGGAGGCGTTGACGATGGCGAGGAAGGCGCAGATCGCCACGCCGATCAGGCAGAAGATCAGGAAGAAGCGTTTGACGTGCTGGTTCATCTGGGTCTCCAAGGGCTGGTGGGGGTGAGGGATTGTTCGGCCGCATCCGGGTAGGTGGTGACCAGTTCGGCGTAGTCCAGTTCGGTGTAGTCCAGTTCGGCGTAGTCCAGCTCTGCGTGGACTGGTTCGCCGTCGGGGTCACCGGGCTGCGGTTCGCCGGCCACCGAATCATCGGGATCGTCTTCAGCGCAGGCACTCGGAACCATTCGTCGCTGGCTCGACCTCGACTGCCCGATTACTTCACAGGCCCGGCGTTCCGACACCCCGAATTTCGCCCGCAGCGCCCGGACGATGCCGGCGCGAAGCCGGGGGCCTAGAACGTCCACGGTCATCGCCTGCCGCAGCATGAGGATGTCGAGGGACTGGTTGGCGACCAGGCTGATCAGGTCGCGGTTCTCCTTCTCCAGTTCCCGCAATCGTTGTGCGTCCTGGGCCTTGATGCCGCCGTAGTGCGCCCGCCATCGGTGGAAG
>JBPCPG010000322.1:0-4766 GCA_050999445.1 Nakamurella sp.
GGTCCATCGGAAAGTTGACGGTGATCTTCACGGTGTCGGCCTTGGCCGATTCGTTGGGAATCCGAAAGGTGAGCTTGGTGTAGGCGCCGGCTTCGACGGTGCCCGGGTTGACTGTCACGTGGGCGGATGCGACGCCGGCTCCGATCATCAGACCCAAGGCGGCGAGAAGACCGACGGCCAGCGGTTGGGCCGGCCGCACGAGTCGGGCCGGCATCGCGAGCCGGGTCGGCCGGGCGATCCGAGCGGTTCGGGTGGGCCTGGCGGGTCGGGTGGGTCGGGTGGGTCGGGTGAGTTGTCGGGTGAGTCGGGAGGGTATGGGTCGAGATGGCGCGGGCATGCGGAAGTTCGACATCGGAGTCCTGTTCGTTCGTCGCGCGGATGAGTTCCAGCGGTAGGCAAAGGTCGCCGATGGGGGTCTGACATCGGCGCTGGCACTACCTCGCGACGGGTGGTCCTCGCCTCGGACTGGTGGACAGCAGTGCGCCGGACGGATGCGGCCAAGCGTACGCGACAGCCGCCGCCCACTGCGGCGGCAGGCCCACCGCCCCGGGCAGCAGAACAACTCGGACCGCTCGACGCAGCACCGCGAACAGCTTGAACAGCGACTTCTCGCCTTTTGCCAGCGTCAGCGCCGACAGCGCAGTGGCGATCCCGTGCACCGCGAGCATCCGCAGCGGGGCTGCACGCAGCAGCCCGGACGACGCAGTGATCCCGGACGACGCAGTGGCCACGGACGTCATGAGGTGGGGGGACAGGCTGAACAACAGGTGGAACGCGAGTTGACAGGCGATCAACAGGCCCGCGATACCGGCGACGGAGCGGCGGCGCCTCGTCAACCCGGTGCAGATCAGTGCTACGCCGCCGGCACCGACCACCAGCACCGCAGCGTCGGGCGGGCCACCACCTCCGATGACGTGACCGAGCCCGGCCAGCGCCGCCGCAACGACGGCGAACGCCGACGAGCGCAGCATTCGCCACCGCAGGGACGTCGGACCGAACACGGACGTCAGGCTACCGGCGCCCACCGCAGGTGGATCGTCAGCCCGGAGTTCCGACCAGATAGGTCATCAGGTCGGCCTCGATCTGATTCAGCTCCCTGTTCACCGCGGACAACGTCATCCGACGGCGGCCGGGCGGCATGGAACCGGCGGTGTTCACGGCCGTGTTCAGGTCGCCCAGTCGTGCCTTGGCCACCTCGGAGAATCGCACCACCTGCAGGTCCGAGGTTCGGCGCCGGCGCACCTCTTCGACGGCGGAGCGAAGGGCGGCGATCCGGGCGCCGACCGGGCCGGTCGGTCCGCGATACGCGGCGACCTGATCCGCCGTCACTCCCAGTTTGATAGCCCGGCGTTCGTCGAGAAAACCGCGCGCGGTGGTGGCGGCCTTGAGGGCGATCGGTGCCACCACCGGCCCGACGACCTTGGCGACAGCCAGGGCCTTGGTGGCAGTCTTCGGGCTGAGCAGGACCCCGAGGACGCCGGCCGGCTCGTTCTTGCGTGCCTTGATGGCCTTCTGTTCGGCCTTCGCCGCGTTCTGCTCGGCCTTGGCCGCATTCTTCTCCGCTTGCACCGCGCGCTTCTCGACCTTCACAGCCTTCTGCTCGGCTCGCCCTGCGACCTTCTCGGCGCTCTTCGCCCTGCCGGCGGCGCGAGCGGCCGCCTTGTCGGCGGACTTCCTTGCCTTGACGGCGACGCGAGCGGCCGCCTTGTCGGCGGACTTCTTCGCCTTGACGGCGGCGCGGGCGGCCGCCTTGCCGCCGGAGCTCTTCCTACCGAACATTCCGCTCTCCCGTCGTCGCACCGGCCACCGTCCGTCGCCGCGTTGGCCACCGTTCGTCCACGCGTTCGTACTGTCCCCGTTGCACCATTGAGAGCGCGACGACGCAGTACCTGACCACAGCGTAGAGCGGCGTGGTGCGCGAATCCCAGCCCGCCTCCTACGCTGGTGTGGATGACACTCGCCGGTTCCAGCGCATCCGGGTCCCCAGACCTGCGACCCGGTGCGGCCGCGGCCGCGGGCGCACCGCTTCGCCTCGGCCCGGCCGCCGCGGGTCGCTGTCGGCGACGAGTTCATCTGGACGCCGATCCGAACGCTCCACGACTGCTTCGCTCGCCGACCGACGACGGCCTTCGGCTCCGGCTCTCGGACGGCGATGCCCACCGCGTCGAGGTACTCGACACGCTGCGCGCAGTTCTCGGCGAGCAGGTGGATCCCTGGGATCCATCGGGGCCGGAGCGCCCTCCGGTGGTGTTCGGCCCCGCGCTGCGCAGTGATACCCGGTTCGGCAGCCCCGATCTGCTCATCTGGGTGGGTGACGGCTACCGTCCCGTGATCATTCGGGCGCACCGGACGACTGATCCCGGTAGTGGCGCCCTCACCGCGCCGCTGGAGGATCCGTTGGCGATTGCGCCGAATCCGCTCCGAAAAAGCCGGGCCCACGCCGCCGACACGCTGGCCCTGGCCCATTTCCACCGGTTGCTCGGCGATCTGGGCCTGGCCGGATCCCAGGCGTTCGGAGCAGTTCTCGGCCGAGGCGGTTCCACCAGCGCATCGGTCGACCGCCCGGGCGCGTCACCACCCGAAGGGGCAGCGGCCGCACGCGGAATCGCCGACCGAATGGGCGGCGATGCCGGAATCCTGTTGTGGCATCAACTCGACGTACCGGGTGCTTCGGTGCTGGCCGACTACGACCTGAGGTTTCACGATCGACTGCTGGTCGCCGCCGCCGCCGCGTCCGGAGGTCCTCCGTTGGCTCTGCCGTCCCGGATCGGTGAATGCCGCCGGTGTGCGTGGTGGCCGGTTTGTTCGGCGCAACTGTTGGCTGCCAGGGACGTCTCGCTGATCGCAGCCGGCGGTGACGTCGACGTACTGCATGCAGCCGGCGTCCGGACAGTGGACGACTTGGCCGGAATGAGCGGCCAGGTTGCCTCGGCGTTGCCCTTGACCGGGATGGATCCCGGCGCGGCGAGGGTCCGCGCCAGGGCCTGGTTGGCCGGCCTGGCTCTGGTGCGCAGAACCGACGAGGTACTGGTTCGGCGCGCCGATCTGGAACTCGACGTGGACATGGAATCGTTCCTCGAGGACGGGGCCTATCTGTGGGGTACCTACCTGACCGGACCGGCCGTGGAATCGCTGCGGCTGCAGTCCGGCTACCGCGCCTTCGTCAGCTGGAAACCACTGCCTGACGCGGACGAAGGTCGAGCATTTGCTCAGTTCTGGAGTTACCTGTCCGAGCTGCGTGCAATTGCGGCGGCTCATGGACTCACTTTCGCGGCGTACTGCTATTCCAGATCGGCCGAGGAGCGGTGGCTGCGCTCGACTCCCCTCCGCTATCCCGACGTTGCGGGAATGCCGACGCCGGCCCAGATCACGGAATTCTGCGCGTCGGAGGAATGGGTCGACATCTATCAGGAAATCCGCGATCAATTTATCGTGCCCGGTTCGATGAAACTCAAGGTGCTGGCACCGATCGCCGGCTTTTCCTGGCGAGATCCAGAACCAGGTGGTGAGAACTCGATGGCCTGGTACCGACTTGCGGTGGATGCCCCCGGGATTCTTCGTCCCGACGGACAGCCGGTGAACCGCGAAATGGCGGACCGGATTCTGCGGTACAACGAGGACGACGTGCTCGCCACACTCGCGTTGCGTCGCTGGATGACTGAGCGTTCCGGCGAAATACCGACCGTGGCGGAGATCGACCGGGATTGACGCCGTTTCGCTGCGGATAGCGGTGAACAAAAGGTCGGCCTGGACCGAGCAGATGGCCGACAGTCATGCAGGCATCGGCGGCGACGACACCTGGACCTGACGCCGACCAGGTTGGCGCCGTCCGTCCGTCCGTCTGACTCCCGCCCCTGTGCTGCTCGCCATTCGACGGCTGGGCCCCGGCCGGCTGGCCGCGGAACCACGGGATGAGTCGTTGGTCGCGGAGGTTCTGGAAAATCCGCAGGAAGTCGGGAATCGGAAAACGGTGCTGGTCAGCGCGGCGGCATCCGCAGCGCGCCGTCGAGGCGGATGGTCTCGCCGTTCAGATAGTCCTGAGCGGCGATGGACAGCACCAGAGCGGCGTACTCCTCCGGCCTGCCGAACCTGGCGGGAAAGGGCACGTTGGCGGCCAGGGCGGTACGGAATTCGTCCGTCACCGCAGCCATCATCGGTGTGTCGAGAATGCCAGGCGCGATCGTCATGACGCGAATTCCCAACTGCGCCAGATCGCGCGCGGCAGGCAGCGTCATCGCGGCCACTCCGCCCTTGGACGCCGCGTACGCGATCTGCCCGATCTGCCCGTCGAAGGCGGCCACCGACGAGGTGTTGACGATCAAGCCACGCAGCCCCTGGTCGTCCAGCGGTTCGGTGGCGGCGATGGCCTCGGCAGCCAGCCGCAGCACGTTGAACGTGCCGACCAGGTTGATGGAGATGACCCGGGCGAACTGATCGAGATCGTGGACACCTTTTCGCGACAGGATCCGCCCAGGCGTGACAACCCCCGCGCAGTTGACCGCAAGTCGCAACGGACGCCCGGTAGCGACGGCAGCGGAGACGGAGTTCGCCACATCCGATGATTCCCGGACGTCGCCCGCGACGGTGGTGACACCCGTCGGCGGGGTGCCGCCGCGCTCCCAGCCTGCGGCCAGGTCCAGCCCGATGACGGCCACCCCGGCCGCTGCCAGAGCTGCCGCCGTTGCTGCCCCCAGGCCCGACGCAGCGCCCGTGACGATCGCCGAACTACCGCCGAGCTGCATGAACGTTCCCCGATCTGTCGCCCG
>JBPCPG010000342.1:0-5356 GCA_050999445.1 Nakamurella sp.
GAGGCGGCGGCAGCTGCCCAGCAGTTCGCCGAGCTGTCCGGGCGCACTCTCGGCGCGGTACAAGAGGTTTCGGAAGGTGCCGAAGTCCACCCGGTCTATCGCGCCGTCGGCTTGGCGGCAGCACCCAGACCGGCCGCCAAGTCAATGCCGGTAGCAGCCGGCGACACCGAAGTGACCGTCACGGTGCGAGTGCGCTGGGCGTTCGCCGACTGACCCGGGCTCAGCCGGCAGCAATCACGTCGGCGATGATCAACGTGACGTTGTCCGGGGCACCGGATTCCAGGCACAGCTCCACCAGCCGATCGGCGGCCGCCGCCGCCTCGGTATCCAGCAGGGTGGCGCGGATGTCGTCGGCCCCGACGTAATCGGAGAGGCCGTCGCTGCACAGCAGATAGCGGTCGCCGATACGCGGGGCGAAGGTGGAGAACGACGGGGAGACGGTGGTCCCATTGAGTGCCTTGAGGATCACGTTTCGGCGCGGATGGCTGGCAGCGTCCTCGACCGCCAGCAGCCCTTGGTCGACCAGATACTGCACGAAGGAATCGTCCTTGGTCACCTGCTGCAGCTCCAGATGCTCTGACGATTGTCGTTGCGCCCCAGGCGCTCCGCACTGCAGGTAGTACGCGCGGGAATCGCCGATCTGGGCGAAGACGATTCGCCTGCCGGACCACATCATGGCGGTGACGGTGGTTCCCATGCCCTCCAGGGTCGGGTCGGCGTCGACCTGGCTCAGAAACGAATCGGTACTGCGCTCGACGGCGCCCTGCAGCAGGGCATAAATGTCGTTGTCCTCGCCTGCCGCCGCTGATTCGTTCTCCACTTCGGCAAAGATGTCGACGACCGTCCTGGACGCCACCTCTCCCGCCGCGCTACCGCCGACGCCGTCGGCCACGATCAGCAACCCGCTACCGATGTAGAACGAGTCCTCGTTGTTGGGCTTGGCGAGGCCGACATGGGTGCGCCCGACCGCGGCCACCCCGTAGTCCCGCACGCGGCACATCCTTTGCTCGGTAGTCTCGGCGGCTGACGACCGGCAGCTGCCCGGTCCAGTTGCGGCAGCAGCTTAGCGAAACAATCCGTGGTTGCGCTCCCGACCCCGCCCTGCCAGCACCGCCAACCGGCGGGTAGGCCCATAAACAGCTCCCGCGGTGCTCTCTGATAGACCGGTGTGATGACACAGAGCAGCGTTCCCAGCATTGAGCTGAACGACGGCCACCATATTCCGCAGCTCGGCTACGGGGTTTTCAAGGTGGATCCCGCCGAGACGGAGAGAGTGGTCGCCACGGCTCTGCAGGCCGGATATCGGCACATCGACACCGCGGCCATCTATGGCAACGAAGAGGGCGTCGGCAGGGCCGTCGCCGCCTCCGGCATCCCGCGGGACGAGCTGTACGTCACCACCAAGCTGTGGAACGACGACCAGGGCACAGAGTCGGCGCTGGCGGCCATCGACGCCAGCCTCGGCAAGCTAGGGCTGGATCATGTTGATCTGTATCTCTTTGCCACTGGCCGGCCCCGAAGAACGACCGGTACGTCGAGACGTGGACGGCGATGCAGCAGATACAACAGCAGGGAAAGGCGACCTCGATCGGCGTCTCCAACTTCGTGGTGCCCTACCTGACAAAGCTGCTGGACGGTGCCGACGTGGTCCCGGCGGTCAACCAGATCGAGCTGCATCCTGCCTACCAGGAGCGCGATGTCGTCGAGTTCAGCCGCGGCAGGGGCATCCACATCGAGGCGTGGGGCCCCCTCGGTCAGGCCAAGTACGGGCTGCTCGAGGACCCGGCTGTCACCGCTGCCGCCGAAGGGCACGGCAAGACGCCGGCCCAAGTGGTGCTGCGCTGGCACCTGCAGCAGGGCAACATCGTCTTCCCGAAGTCCAGCAACCCGGCCAGGATCGCCGAGAACTTCGCGGTGACGGACTTCGAGCTGACCGATGCCGAACTGGCCGCGATCACGGCGCTGGAGAACGGCGGCCGGGTCTCGGCGCATCCGGACGAAGTGAACTGAGCGGCCGGATCGGCCGGTGGCGATGCAGCATGCCCTGTTCGGCACGCGGACCTGATCGCCCGGCGCGGGTGTTGGTGCCCCGCCCGGGTAGTCTCGCTCGGTGGTCGGTTCACCGATGTTCTTCGATGCCTCTATCGACGCGGACGCGGCCGCGCGATTCCTCAGCGATCACCTTGGCCACCCGGTCGGTAGCGTGCAGGAGGTCGGTGCAGGCGCGTGGTCGAATTGTTTCGGCTACACCGACGGCGGTATCGAGTACGTTGTGCGGTTCGGCAACTACGTCGACGACTATCGGAAAGACCAACGCGCATCAGCGTTCTCATCGCCGCGGTTGCCAATTCCGGTTGTCACCGATGTCGGGGTTGCGTTCGGCGGTTACTTCGCGATCTCCACCAGGGCGCACGGCGAACCCCTCGAGTTACTCGGTGCTGCCGATTGGGCGGCCACTGTCCCCAAGCTGTTGACGGTGCTCGATGAGATTCGCGCGGTGCCGGTCGCACCGGATGCCGGGTTCGGGGGCTGGGGGGCAAACGGCAGCGCCCCTTTCGCCTCATGGCGGGATTTCCTGCTCGCAGTCTGCGCCGACGACCCGGAGCGCCGGACCTACGGGTGGACGACGAAGCTGGCCGATTCGCCGTACGGGGACGAGGCATTTCGGGCTGGGTACGGTCGATTGGCCGAGCTGTCCGTTGCCATCCCGAGTCCGCAGTTCCTGGTGCACAGCGATCTCATCAACCGCAATGTACTGGTCCGAAATCGGCATATCACCGCTGTCTTCGACTGGGGCTGTTCGCTGTACGGCGACTTCCTCTACGACATCGCCTGGATCGAGTTCTGGGCGCCGTGGTACCCGGCGATGAATGGCGTCGACTTCCTCGCTACCGCGCGGGCGCATCTGAAAGATCGAGGCGTCGCCATCGAGGACTTCGACGCCAGAGCGCGGTGTTGCTTGCTCCATATCGGCCTTGACCACCTGGCCTACAACGCATTCACCGGCAATATGGTCGATCTCGGCAACACCATCGACCGGCTCGCCCTGTTCGTCTGACTCGCCCGGACAACCCTGTTCGCTGATCGTCACCTGCAGTAGTTCGTCAGGCCGGCAGGGTCGGGTGGTCGGGCATCGGATACAACCCAACAGTGAAACCGAAGACCGTGTCACCGGAGCGCGGGAGTCGGTCGAATTCGTGGATCAGTTGGTCGATTCGAGCCCAGAATTCCGCCGCCTGCTGCTGCGGAATCCGAGCGTGCCGGATGAACGAGCGCAGCTGGCCCGCGTCGTAGGCGCTGGCGGATTCCTGGGCAGCAACCTCGAAATCGTTGAAGTCCTTCGGCAGCTCGACGCCGTCCACCCGGCGGCCAAGGCTGACGAAGAACATCCGGGCGGCCCGCCCGTAGAAGCGCTCCTCGATCGCCCGCACCCGGCGGGTCCGAACAACCCGCAGCACGCCGGCATCGGCGAGCACCTTGACATGGTGCGCGACGGTGCCCTTGGGGCGTTTGACGGCGATGGCTAGCTCGGTCACGGAGGCGGCCCGCTCGTGCAGCAGGCCGAGGATGGTGGTGCGCAGCGGGTCGCTGATGGCCCGCACCTGCTCGGCGGTGGTGAGCTCAAGGGTGTCCTCGAGCTCGTAGTCGGGTGGGAAGTTGATCGGCATGATCGGAATAGACTAATGTGGCGGAACGTCCGATACTTTTGGTTCATTATGGAAGCGAGCTCGTGATGGCTGAAATGGTGCTCTACCACCACGCACAGGGACTGACAACGAGGGTGCAGGCATTTGCCGGCGAACTGCGCCAGGCCGGTCACACCGTGCACCTGCCGGATCTCTACGGAGGGCAGGTCTTCGACACGCTGGACGAGGGAATCGCCTACGCGTCGGAGACGGGATTCGACACGCTGATGGATCGGGGCGTTGCCGCCGTTGACGGTTTGGCAGCTGAGCTGGTCTACGCCGGTTTCTCCCTCGGCGTGATGCCGGCGCAGCGGCTGGCACAGACTCGCGGGGGCGCTAAGGGCGCACTGTTGTTCCACGCGTGCCTGCCGGTCGCCGAGTGCGGGGCGGTGTGGCCGGCCGGCGTCCCTGTTCAAGTGCACGGGATGGACGCCGACCCGTTCTTCGCCGGCGAGGGCGATATCGACGCCGCCCGAGAGCTTGTCGACTCCACCGAGCAGGCCGAGCTGTTCCTGTACCCCGGCGAGCAGCACCTATTCGCCGACTCTTCGCTGGCATCGTTCGACCGGAGCGCCGCCAGCCTGCTCACCAGCCGGGTCCTCGCCTTTCTCGGGTGACCTCCACCCAGCCAGGGCGCTTTCGGTCGGAAAGAGGATGACGGCCCGTTGACGGCCGCTAGCGGACCTGCGACCGAATGGTCGAGCGCTTGTCACTCTGGTCCGCTCTGGCGGTCGATATGCCAGCAGCTGAGTCGGAGGTTCCTCGGATCGTATCGCTGGATCATCCGGTTGGTCTAGTGTGGGGAAGGTTTCCCCGCGAGCCCTGCGGCGACCGTCTCACTGCCGGTGCGCGCCCTGTACTCAAGGCGTGCTCCCGGAACCGGACGCTTGGGCCCGGGGTGGTGCGTGGGCGCGCAAGGATCGGAGCTGTCCCGCTTCGGCTGGCCAGGAGGGGCAGGGCGATGACCGCTACATTCCAGAGCCGCAGGTCCGAGCCGGTCGATGGCTGGCCGGGCAGTAGCGAGGCCCAGGATGAGTACGAACTGTTGGACACCGCCCCGGAGGCGGTGTTCGACGATCTGATCGGCTGGATCGTTCAACGTTTCGGTGTCGCTCACGCCCAACTGAGTGTGGTGACGCCCGACCGGGTCTGGATCAAGGCGGGAATCGGCAACCAAGGCACCAGCCGTGCTCCCGACGACACTCTCTGCGCGGTCGTCGCCGCCGACCGGTCAACAACGGTGGTGCCGGACGCCCGTAACTCTGTCCGCTTCGCCCACCACCCCAGGGTGAACCAGGCCGGCGGCCTCCGCTTTTACGCCGGCGTTCCGCTGATCGGCCACGACGGAACGGTCTTGGGCGCCTTGTGCGCTTGGGACGATGAGCCAAGGTATTTCACCGATGACGACGTTGCCGCGCTGGAAGAGTGCGGCCGGCACGCCATGGCGCTGTTGGAGTTGCGACGGAGCAACCTTCAGCTCCGGAACCAAGACGCCGTCTTGCGGGCCCACACCAGGGTTCTCGAGCTGATCGTCGAGGGCGCCGCGCTCCCGGTCATTCTGGCCGGCCTGGTGCGGGCTGTCGAGAATTCCACCCCGTCGACGCGAGCGTCATTCTGCTGGCGGACAGGGACGGTTGCGCCACGGCGCGGCGCCGAGCCTGCCGCTGGCC
>JBPCPG010000286.1:0-6806 GCA_050999445.1 Nakamurella sp.
CCGTCGTCGACTTCCCACCACCGAACGCCGACCACGACGACACATAGATCGGTGCGCCACCAACAACCCGATACACCGCATGCGTACTCGTATCAGTCACGAACTGACCATCCACGATCACCGCCGACGTAGGCGTCGGGGTCGGGGCTGGCTTCGGGGTCGGGGCTGGCGTCGGGGTCGTCGTTGGGGCGGGGGCTGGCGATCCACAGCTGGGCGCAGGGCTCGCCGGCACGACTGCCTGGCCGGACTGAACCGCGTCGGTGAATTCCGTCGTGTTGTACAGCCCGTGCGCCCCGCCGACCGTACCCATGCCGATGTAGTGGTATGCCCGGTTGAGGATGTTGGCCCGATGACCGGGCGAAGCCATGTAGGCGTTGAAGATCTCTTGCGCCGTGCTGGCCGTGGACGACGACCAGGCCACGTTCTCGCCCCAGCTCGTTCGGTTCGACGCACCGTAGGTGAGGAGCATCGTCCAGGCATTAGGGTTGTGCGCCAACTGGTATCCGGTCGCGCCGCCGTCCATCCGGCCGGACCAGAACAGGGCGAGCCTGGTCAGACCGGTGGCTTCGTTCATCGCCTGCACACCGGCGCAGCTGCGCGCCTGGTTCACGAGCTGGATCATCTGTTTGTCGAACGCCACGGTTTGCACCGATGCCGACATCGCAGACCCGGCTACGACCGACTCAGGTGCCGCGGCGGCAGCGAAAGCCGGCGTCATCGCGATCGGGAGTACGGTCATCGCCGCGGCCGCGCCCCAGCGCTGCAACGATCTTCTGATGTGAACGCGCTGTGTTCTCAACTCGTACCTTCCCTCGCAATATCCCTGACGACCCGGTTCATCCCCTGTACCGAGTGTAATCGGAGATATACAAGAAGTGACTGGGTGCGAGAGTGAAGTTGTGCTGGGCAGATAGGGCCGGCACGCTCCGAACATGTCGACGCAGAGAGACGACGCACACCGAATTCCGGTGACGCCGCACAGGCCGGGGGGACTGAGAACCGATCGTGACGAAAATTCGCACCCTGAGTGACACGGGAGCCCTGCCTCACAATCGGGGCGGGGTTGGCGTCTCGTGGCCGGTCCGGAAGGGTTGCGCCGCGGGAGCCGCTACCGGCGGGGCGAAAACTCGGACCTGTGCACCTGGAAGGCAGCCGCCAAAGCCGCACGCCAGTCCCGCAGAGGTACCAGCCCCGCCTGCGCCCAGGCGCGCGCGGACAGCACCGAGTAGGCCGGGCGCGGAGCGGGCCTGGGAAATGCATCGGTCGTGATCGGCAGCACTCTGGCTGGGTCCGCCCCGATCTCGTCGAACACCGCTCGAGCAAAGCCGCACCAGGTCGTCTGGCCGGCTCCGGTGGCGTGCAGAACGCCGCCCGGCACCTGCGTCCGGGCCAGCTCCAGCAGACCACTGGCCAGATCGGCAGACCAGGTCGGCGATCCGAGCTGGTCGTCCACCACGCTGATGGTGTCGCGGGTGGCCTCCAGCGACACCATGGTCTTCACGAAGTTCGTCTTCGACGCCCCATAGACCCAAGCGGTGCGGACCACCTGCGCGTCGGGGTGAGCAGCCAGAACAGCGCGCTCGCCGGCGAGTTTGGTGGACCCATAGACATTCCGGGGACCGGTCGGGTCGTCGGTTTCGTACGGCGAGGTTCCGTTTCCCGGAAAGACGTAGTCCGTCGAGATGTGCACGAAGCGCGCGCCATTCGACGCGGCCGCCCTGGCGAGATTTTCCGCACCGGTGACGTTTACCGCGAAGGCGGCCTCCTGGTCGGTTTCGGCAGCATCCACAGCCGTGTAGGCGGCGCAGTTGATCACTACCGTCCGCTCGATGTCCGACGCCGCTGCCAGGTCCGCGACCGCGGCTTCGACGGCGCCCGAATCGGTGATGTCCAAATCTGCCGAGCCGAGGCCGACCGCTCGGAACCCCGCCGAGTCGGCGGCTCTCATGACGTCCGAACCGAGCTGGCCTCTGGCGCCGGTGACCAGCAGCCCGATCATCGGTCGACCGAGCCGACCTTGAGCGGCTCCCACCACTTTCGGTTGTCCCGATACCAGGCGATGGTCTCGGCGAGTCCCTGCTCGAAGGGAACCAGCGGGCTGTACCCCAGCTCGTCGTGGATCTTCGAGATGTCGACGGAATAGCGCCTGTCATGTCCCCCGCCGCGCGGATCGTGGATCCGTTCGATGTAGGACTCGTCGCGGCCGGTCGCCGCTATGAGCTTGTAGGTCAGTTCCGCGTTGGTGAGTTCGGTACCGCCACCGATGTTGTAGATCTCGCCCGGTCGACCGTCGGTGAGAACCAGCGCGATACCGCGGCAATGGTCCTCCACATGCAGCCAATCGCGGACGTTCGCGCCTTCCCCGTAGAGGGGCACCGACCGGCCGTCCATCAGATTGGTGACGAACAGCGGAATGACCTTCTCCGGGAACTGGTACGGCCCGTAGTTGTTGGAACAGCGGGTGATCGCGACCGGCACGTCGTGTGTTCTGGCGTAGGCCCTGGCGATCAGATCGGACGAGGCCTTGGATGCCGAGTACGGGGAATTGGGCTCCAGCGGCCGCAGCTCGTCCCAGGAACCCTCGTCGATCGACCCGTAGACCTCGTCGGTGGAAACGTGCACGAACTTCGTCAGGGTGGTGTTCAGTGCCGCCTGCAGCAACGTCTGCGTTCCCAGCACGTTCGTCAGGACGAAATCGGCGCCCCCCAGAATTGACCGATCGACGTGCGATTCGGCGGCGAAATGCACCACGGCGTCCGCTTCTGCGACCAGCTTGGCGGCGAGTTCCGCGTCGCAGATGTCCCCGTGCACGAACTGATAGCGGTCGGACCCGCTCACCGACTCCAGGTTCGCCAGGTTGCCGGCGTAGGTGAGTTTGTCCAGGACGGTGACCTGCGCACCTTCCAGACCTGAATAGTTGTCCGCCAGGACGTTCCGGGTGAAAGCCGAGCCGATGAAGCCGGCGCCGCCGGTCACGAGGATTCGCATGGTCGGTCATTCTGCCCCACGCGTCACCTCGCACGGAAATCCCGGCGCGGGCGGTGGGAGTGCCGTGGACCTCCGGGCGACACCCGTCGAGCGGTCCGCGACGGCGCGGCCCCTGGTCGTTAGGCTCGACTGCAGCAAACAGGCTCACCGGGCGCTCGTCTGCGCCGTCGAGCGTGCGCCCAGGGCCACCCATGCGGCCCGGACGCGCAACCGCCCGCCGGGGTGGAGCGTCCTGCCGTCGTTCCTTCATCAGCGCAACTGCGTCACGTTCGAGAAGAAAGGTTTTCCCCAGATGAACTCCTCGCCCGACCCCGATCCGCAACGCGGGCCACGGCGGTACGGGCCGAGCAGCTCGAACCAGCCCGGCGCCCCGGCGGGGCCATCCCGGCCTGCCCAGCAACGCGGGCCTTCCCAGCAACCCGGCCCCCCGTGGGAGGGTCCGCCTCCGCAACACCAGCCTCGCCAGCAACAACCGTCTTCGCAGCAACAACCGTCTCGCCAACAGCAGCCACCGGAACATGCCTCGGGATCGCCCCGGCCTTCCGGGCGGCCGCAGGGTCGATCTCTACCTCCCGACCGGTCGAGGGCGCGCCAGGGCTGGTCGCAGGACCCTGACCGCACGGCCGTGCTACCCACCGGTGCCCTCGGCTTCGACCCGGCGGGTCAACAGGGCCCGAGGCCGATCGGCGATTCTCGTCCGCCTGGCACGCCGACGGCGTCCTCCGACCGCGGATATGCCCCGGCGGTTCCGCAGTCGCGTCCGAACCAGCCGCGTCAGAACCAGCCTGCTCCGCACCAGCCGCGCCCGGATTCGCCGCGTCCGGACCAGCGCCGGCGCACGTCCGGCGGCATCATCGCGGGGCGGATCATCGCTGGAGTGACGTCGGTTGCGGTCCTGGTCGCCCTCGCGGTCGTGTGGGTCATCGCTCGGAAGGCAACCGGAAATGTTGCGAACGGCAACTCGGCCTCGGCCGCCGGCACCGCGGGTGTCCTGTTCCGCGGCGGCACGAACGTCCTGCTGATCGGGTCGGACGCCAGGACCGACCAGCAGGGCAACCCCCTGTCGGCTGCGGAACTCGCGGCAGTCAACACCACCCAGGACGGCGGCGGCGTCAACACCGACACCATCATGGTTGTTCACGTTCCTGAGGGCGGCGGAAAGGCGACAGCCGTCTCGCTCCCGCGGGACACCTGGATCCCGCAGTCGGTCACCGATCGCGTCAAGGGGCCCTACGACGACGGGACAAGAGGCCCCTACCAGCCCAACAAAATCAACTCGTTCTACAGCACCGCAAAGTTCTACACCGAGAAATACCTGGTCAACAAGGGCATCAAGGATGCGGCGCAGCGCGAGCGCGAGTCCAACAATGCCGGCCGAACGGAATTGCAGGCGATTGTCCAGGCCTTCACCGGGCTTCAGATCAATCACTACGCAGAAGTCAACCTGATCGGCTTCTACACCCTGTCGAACGCCATCGGCGGAGTTCCGGTCTGCCTGAACGCAGCCGTGAAGGACCCGTTCTCCGGAGCCGATTTCAAGGCCGGCCCGCAGGAAATAGCCGGAAGCGCCGCGATGTCGTTCGTTCGTCAGCGGCACGGCCTGCCGAACGGGGACCTGGATCGGGTGCGTAGGCAGCAGGCCTTCATGGCCGGCGCCACCGGCAAGATGCTGTCCGCCGGGGTACTGGGGTCACCGAGCAAGCTGTCCAATCTGATGGGTGCCGCCAGCCGCGCTCTCATCCTGGACAAGGGATTCGACCTGCTCACCTTCGCCGGCCAGATGGCGGACCTGTCGGGCGGCAATGTGACGTTCCAGACCATTCCGACGCATGGAGGCGCAAGCTCGACCGGTACCGACGCTCTGGCTACGGACCCGAAGGAGATCGAGGCCTTCTTCTCGGCGATCGACGGCAAGAAGGCCACCTCGACCACGACCGTCCGCGCCGCCACCCCGAATACCAGCAGCGTCGATCCGGCGTCCATCATTGTCGATGTGCAGAACGCCACGAAGATCCAGAATCTGGCCTCGTCCCTGTCGGCGAAGCTCCGGGATGCCGGGTTCAAGACCGGCGACCCGGCTACCTACCCGGGCCTGACCTCGTCGAACCAGCACGCCACTACCACGATCTCCTACCCCGCCGGATCAAAGGCTGCTGCTACTTCGGTACAGAAAGCGTTGGGCGGCAAGGGCAAACTGGTCGAAGACGATTCAATTCCCGGTGGGCACATTCGGGTCGCCGCGGCCCGTGACATGCCGGCACCCTCCGGTTTGCGTGCCCTCGGCTCAGGCTTGATCGCTGCTGGAGCGGCGGCCGCTCCCTCGCCGAACTCGTCCGGTCCCGCGCCGATCACGGCCGGCAACGCCGGCTGCATCAACTGATGCGGTTCCATCCTTGCCAGGGCTCCCTGGCGCCGCCGCGCCCTGCGCTGGTTAGCCTGCCGCTGGACGGGTTCCGGCCGCGTAGGTTCGAGTCGGGCCGATGAGCAGGCTTTCGATCGACGCAGGCGTCACCGGGGCGTTGCTCGGCCCGTTGCTACGAGGCGACGCTCACCGGCCACGGCTCACCACCTACTCGGGCGGCTTGCGCACCGAACTGTCCACCGCGTCGCTGGCCAACTGGTCCGCCAAGGTCGCCGGCCTGTTGTTGGACGAACTCGGTTGCGCCTCCGGCAGCGTGGTCTATGTGGGGGTTCCGGCCGGCTGGCAGAGCGCCCCGATCCTGCTCGGCGCGTGGTGGGCCGGGCTCACTGTGACAGATGTGGACACGCCGGACGCTGCGGCGGCCTTCGTTCCGGACGGCGCGGACTCAGGGGTCGGCGCCGCGGACGAGGTATTCGTCGTCTCCGGGCATCCGCTCGGTGCGCCCAGCCTGGCGGTCGCCGCCCACCAGCGCGACTTCACCACCGCTGTCCTTCCGCAGGCCGATCGGTTCTCGAACCGCAGATTGCCACCGGATCTACCAGCGCTGAGTGCAGCTGACGGTGTGATGACCGTCGCAGAAGTGTTCGCGGCGATCGAGGCAGTCGCGCCGCCAGCGGGATCGCGGCTGGGCTCCATCGTGCCGTGGAGCCTGCCGGGTGGTGTCGTCGGCACGCTGCTCGCGGCACTCGCGGTCGACGGATCGCTGGTGCAGTCAGATTCGACCGACCAGCTGCTTCTCGATCAAATCGCCGCAGAGCGCGCCACCGCGACTGTGGGCTTCGACGCGCCCGGCCTGCCTCGGCTCGGCTGACCCGTTTCGTACCCGCTCCGCACGCGCCGTTGGCGATGCTCGTCGTCGGCAGTCGCCGTCACTGCGCAGCCGCGTTCGTCACTGCGCAGCTGTCTTCGTCACTGCGCAGCTGTTTGGAGGGTGTGCGGCACCTGCGCAGTGAACACAACACCTGCGCGGTGCCGGTGAGCCAGAGGCGCCAACGATCAGGCCGCCCATCCACATGCCGTCCGCTGTCCCCAATTCATCAACCGGCGCTGGCGTCCGACCGGGCACTCGCAGAACCGTGACCCTGTGACCGCTCCCGCTCCGGATCCCGCGCCGGCCCCAGCTTCCGCTCCCCCTCCGCCTCCGGCCCCAGCTTCCGCTCCGGCTCCGGCCCCAGCTCCCAAGCAGCCGGCCATCGCCCGATCTCGTCCGACCTCGGTGCGCAGGGCCTGAACAGGAAGTTGTTTCCCATGCCCGTCCCAGCCGGCCGGATTCTTACTACGCGCGCTGCGCTGCTCGAGCAGGGCTGCAGTAGCGCCTGGATTCAGCGCGAACAGCGCTCCGGTGCGATCACGCGTGCAAACCGCGGCGTGTATTCGGCCGGCCCCGACTACCGTG
>JBPCPG010000379.1:0-32063 GCA_050999445.1 Nakamurella sp.
CGCGGTGAACGACCCGACGATGCGGAACAGGTTCATCCGCACCGGAGGCAGCGGCGGCGGCGAGTAGGAGGTCGCAGGAGCCGTTGGTTCGAGCGAGGACATGCGGATCAGATTAGTTGATCAACGCATTCGGGGGTCATGGTCCGTATACCGCAGATCATGGCGTAGTTGCCGTCGGGAGGACGGGTTCCCGCCCTGGTGCGTGGAGTGCTGTCGCACACGCGCCCGATATTCCATTCGTCGCGGGTCAGCCATTCGTCGCGGGTCAGCCATTCGTCGCGCCCAGGGCCAGCCCGTGCTGGTGGGCGTAGTAGATCGCCGCCGCTCGGTCTCGGGAGCTGGTCTTGGCGAAGATCCGGTTGATGTGGCTCTTGACGGTGTGGTTGCTGAGCACGAGCCGGGTGGCGATGTCGGTGTTGTTGGCTCCGCCGGCGATGAGCGTGAGGATTTCCGCCTCGCGGCGGGTGAGGCCGTCCGGCAGCTGTGTTGGGATGGTGCGCGGTTGGACGAACTGGTGTGCGGCTGCTGCGAGCAGGGTCGCGTGCACGGCCGGGTCGAGCACGGACAGGCCGCGGGCCGCGAAGTGAAGTGCGCGGGCGATATCGGTGCGCTCAGCGTCTTTGGTGAGGTAGCTGCGGGCTCCGGCGCGCAGGGCTGCCAGCACGGAGGCATCGTCGGAGTAGGTGGTCAGGATGACGATCGCAACCTCAGGATGCTCGCTCGTGAGACGGGCGGTGGTGTCGATGCCGTCCAGGACCGGCATGTGCAGATCGAGCAGGACCGCGTCTGGCTGGTGCTGTGCGACGAGGGCGAGGGCCTGTTGCCCGTCGGCCGCTGCGGCGACGACGTCGATGTCGGGCAGCAGCCCCAGCAGTAGGACCAGGCCTTCGCGGACGCTGGCCTGGTCGTCGGCGATCATGATCCGTAGTGGTGGCTCGGGGTGCGCGGTCATTGCGGCACCTCCGCGGTGACGGTCCAGCAGCGCTGGTCCGAGCCGGTGGTGAGGGTTCCGTCGATCAGAAGCAGCCGCTCGCGCATCCCGATCAGGCCGTAGCCGCCGTTGACGCTGCGCAATGCCTCGCTCACCTCGCCGTGGGCGGCGCCCGAGGTAGCCAAGGTGTTGCTGATGGCCAGACGTACCCGGTCGTGGTCGTAGGCGAGGCGAATCTGCACCGGTTGGTGCGGGGCGTGCTTGGCGGTATTGACCAGGGCCTCCTGCGCCGTGCGGCTGAGGGCGACGGTGGCCTCTGGTGCAAGTGTCATGGGTTGGCCTTCGATCTGGAAGTCGACGCTGGCATGGTGCCGGTCGCGGTGGGTCTGGGCAAGGTCGCCGATCGACTCGTAGAGCCCGATGGTTTCCCCGCGCAGTGCCTGAACGGCCCGGCGGGTATCGACGAGGCCGTCGGTGGCCATCCGTTGGGCCTGCTCCAGCAGGCCAAGGGCACGGTCGACGTCGCGATGATCGGTGAGCACGGCGCGGACGACCTGGATTTGGATGCCGAGGGCGCCAAGGGAGTGGGCCAGCACGTCGTGGATCTCGCGGGCGATTCGGGTGCGCTCATCGAGCATGGCGCCGTGGCGCTGCTCGTCCCGGAGCTGTTCGAGCTGGCCGAGCAACACCGCGGACTGCTGAGTCTGCACGAGGTAGGCCCGCCGGTTGCCCCCGCCGATGAAGGCCACGATCACTATCAGCGGATACCCGAGTGCCCGGGCGGGGTCGGCGTTGAAGATAATCGCTCCGACCTCCACCGCAAGCACCGCCGTCGCGGTGACGACCCACCCGGGCAGCCGCGCGGTGTCCATGCCCGCGGCGAGAGCGGCGATGGCCGAGAAGCCGATGAGCGCCCCTCCGTTGGAAGTGGTGCAGGCCACACCCGCGGATGCGGCCATGACAACCAGCCCAGGCATCAGCACCGAGCCCGGCAGGTTCCAGAGGTGGAGGTCGACGAGCAGCCAGTAGCCGATCACCGCCACACTGAGGGTGAACGCAGCGCACTGCGCGACGAGGTCGCCCCCGGTCGCGGGGGAGTAGGCGAAGGTCACGACCCCGATGAGGATGCAGCCCCCCGCGCGGGCCAGCCAAGTCACGGTCGCCAACATGTACTCAGTGTGGCGCCCCAACGCCCTCGCGCTCCACGGTGGTCTGCCTCGGATTTGCACGGCAGTCCTGGGATCGCGCAGCCCTGGGCGAGCTCCGGGAGCCCATCGGCCAGCAGGCACAGCAGGCCCGCGGGTCTCACATGTCGGCAGCCGCCCAGATCGACGTCGCCGATGACAGTCGGCACCACCGGAAGCAGGACGACCCGCCCGCTGCGCAGCGGTTCAACCAGCAGTTGGTGGTATTGGCCCCGCCGTCTCCAATACCGACCTGGTACCGACGGGCATGAGAACCGGCAACCCGGCTCATGCCGAAGATCGCCCCGTGCTCCGACGCGCAGATCCCAGGCCCAGCGCAGAGTCGATGACATCAACCGCGGCATCCCGACTCGCTCGAAGGAGCACCAATCATGTCCCCGCTGACTCAGGCAATGATCATCAACGCCGTCGTCCTGGTAGCCGTTCTGGAGGCCGACATCGGTGCGCACCGCAAGATCGGCCTGTTCCGCTTTGTCCGTCCGCTGCTGATGACCGGGGCAATCGTCCCGCTCTACCTGACGGCTCCGAGCACCCATGGCGCCGGCTTGAACCTCGAAATCGCCGGGGCGGTTGCCGGAGCGTTGCTGGGGCTGTTCGCCACGTCGCTGATGACCGTCTACCGCAGCCCGAAGACCGGCAACGCTGCCAGCCGCGCCGGGTTGGGCTATGCCGTCGTCTGGACTGTGGTCATCGGCGCTCGCGCGGCGTTCTCCTACGGTTCCGGCCACTGGTTCAGACCCCAGCTGGGCGCCTGGATGAGCAACCACGACGTCAGCGTGAACGCCATCACCGACACCCTGATCCTGATGGCCGTTGCCATGGTCCTCACCCGGAGCATCGCCATGGCGGCTCGTGTCAATGCGCTTCCTGCGCCCGCAGCCGCTCCCGCCGAGGCGCTACCCGGGCGGTCCATTGAAGCCTGCGATGCAGCTGCGACACCGCTGCCAAGGCGCGAGTCGGTCGACGTGAAGTAGGTCCCACCTGCCGTCCCCAGCTACCACAACACCATCGCCGAGCCGGTCAACGCACCCAGCAAGAAATGTTGCTCGTGCCCGATCATCCAGACCGACCAGAGGAACAACCATGACCGAACCAGCCACGCGGCGCCGCATCCGGCCGCAGATCACGCTCGCCGTCGTAGCCGCGACAATGCTGACCGCTACCCTGGCCGGCTGCGGGTCGTCCACCACCTCAGCCGCCCACGATGTCACCCGACCGGCCGCCGCAACCCAGACGCAGCCACTGCCCGAAAAGGGCGTCGCCAGTCGGATCTCGGTGGGCAACTCGTCGGCCAACGTCCTGTGCACCGGCTCGGCGTCCACGAGGCCGACGATCGTGCTGCTGGCCGGACTGCCCGATCCGCTGACCAAGTTCGCCTCGTTGCAGGCAACTCTGAGCCGGACCACCAGAGTCTGCTCCTACGACCGGCCCGGTGAGGGCGCAAGCGCAAAGCCAACGCAGAGCCAGACTCTGTCGGATTCGGCGACGCTGCTCGACGGCGTGCTGGACGCGGAGAAGGTCACCGGCAAGGTCGTCGTGGTAGGACATTCGCTCGGGGGCCTGATCGCTGCTCAGTTCGCGCACCAGTATCCGGCGCGGGTGGCAGCGCTCGTGCTGCTGGACGCCACGGCACCCTCGGTCGGCGGCGCGATCGATTCGTTGATTCCGGCGTCGGCCACCGGAATTCTCGCCGGCGTCCGGGAGGAGGTGGACGCCCTGTCCTCCGCGACGACGAACCCCGAGAAGCTTGTCTACACCGGGGCACCCATCGGCTCACTGGGCAGCATCCCGTTGACGGTTGTCCAACACGGACAGCAGATCTACGCACCGCTTCCGAAGTACGCCACCCAGATCCAGGACATCTGGACCAGGGGACAACAGCAGTTGGCGCACCTGTCCAGCAACAGCAAGCTGATCACCGCCCACACCAGCGGTCATTACATCTTCCTCGACCAGCAGGCACTGGCCGTCCAGGTGATCGAGCATGCCACCACCGCCTGACCGGGGCAGGAGCGGCGGTTCTCGATACCGCTATCCACCCTGCCCGACCCGGCGCAGCGTCGTCCCCGAACCCTTCAACGGCGCCCCAGGCGTCAGGTGGGGTCGACAGCCTAGTACCGATCGGCGGCGATCCGTCGACGTGCCCGACGACGATCGCGGTCAGCGGCGTCAATGCGAGGATCCACGACTCCGGACGGCGCTACCACGATGAGCGCGAGTATGCGCATCCTGCCGGCACGCCTGGCCATCGACGCGGCGTAGCGCGGCCGCACGATGCTCCCATTCGAACAGGACGTCAGGTTGCCCGAGGCCCGCGCCGGGCAGGACTTGGCATTGGACTTCGAGATCGCCCGGTTTCCAATTCATCCCGGCCCTGCGACGGATTCGGGACGGGGAACGCGAGCGCGGTCTAGACCGTTGGTCACGGGTGACGATGAAACGGCGCCTGCGGACCTTTCGGCAGGACGGCAGCAGCGACGACACACCTGCCGCACTGTCGTCGCGCGCGAGGTGACAAGGTATTGCCAAACGACAGCGGGGTGGCCGACCCACCGTTGCTCGAACCGCTCGTTCGACAATGTCGCCCGAACCGCTCGTTCGACAGTGTCGCCCGAACCGCTCGTTCGACAGTAAGGTGACTGCCCATGCCTGATGTGGCCCCGCTTGCCAACGAACTGCGATTGGCCATCCACCGGCTGACCCGCCGGCTGCGTCAGCAGCACCACACCCACGACCTGACGCTGACGCAGCTGTCGGCCTTGGCCATCATCTGGCGGGAAGGCTCGATCACCGCGGGCGAGCTCGCCATTCGGGAGCAGGTTCGGCCGCCGTCGATCACCAGAGTGGTCGACGGTCTGGAGAGCGTGGGCGTCGTGGTGCGCAAGAACAATCCTGCGGACGGACGTCAGGTGTTGGTGGAGATCACCGACGAGGGCATCCGCCGGATGGAGAGCTACGTCAAGGCGCGCGAGGCGTGGCTCGCGCAGCAGCTGGCCGAGCTGTCGGTGAAGGATCGGGAGACGCTGCATCGCGCGGCGGCCATCATCAACGACCTCGCCGGCCGCTGAGCAGCGGGGGCGGCCTCGCGGCCGGATCGGATGTCGGAGGTCCGGTCGAGATCACCGATCCGGACGATCCGCGGCTCGATGATTTCCGGGATCTGACCACCGCCGACCGTCGACCCGACCGCCCGGGTGGGCGAGGTCTGGTGATTGCCGAAGGTGCCGTGGTGGTTCGCCGACTGATCGATTCCCGCTATCGGGTGCGGGCGCTGCTCGGCGTCCGGCGGCGGTGGGAGGAACTGCGTCCTGACCTGGAATCGGTGGCTGCGCCGTACTTCGTTGTCGACGCGGCGTTGATGGCTCGGGTCGTCGGCTTCCATCTGAATCGGGGTGTCCTGGCCACTGCCGACCGGATCAAGTTCGCGCCGGCTGTCGAGCTTCTGGAAACAGTGACATCGGTGGTGCTGCTCGAAGGGGTCGGCGACGCCGAGAATCTCGGCTCCATTTTCCGCAACGCCGCGGCGCTCGGTGTCGGTGCGGTCCTGCTCGCCGACGGCTGCGCCGATCCGCTGTACCGCCGGAGCGTGCGGGTGTCGATGGGTACGGTCCTGCTGATGCCGTTTGCGGCCATGCCAGGAACTTGGGGCGATCGGGTGGAGCTGTTGCACGGCAAAGGTTTTACCGTTGCCGCGCTAACTCCCAGAGCTACTGCGACACCGTTGCGGCACGCCGATCTGGCCGGCCGGCGGATCGCGCTGCCACTTGGTTCGGAGGGTCCCGGACTGTCCGAGGACGCCTTGGATGCGGTCGACCTGCAGCTCCGCATACCGATGGCAGCGGGTGTCGATTCCCTCAATGTCGCAACCGCCGGCGCCATTGCCTTCGCCGAACTTTCGGCCGGCCGCTGACCTTGGCTCGATCTCGATCGGCGGTGGAACCACGGAACTCACGGAACTCGCCGCAGACGACTGGACCTGCGGAACTCACCGCGGAAACCGAGTTCTGTCCTATCAACTCAGGTCTGAGCTCACTGCGGTCAACAGCGGGCGCAGACGCCACTCGCTGTGCGGCACACTGGACCGATGAGCGATCCGTGGGCGGCGCCGGCGCGGGCGGTAGTCAGGCCAGGGCAGCGTCCGAACGACGCAGGGCGACCGAGCGACGCAGGGCGACCGAGCGACGCAGGGCGACCGAGCGACCCGGGACGACCGAACGACGCGGTACCTGACGATGCCCACGGGAGCGCCCTTCATCGTCCGCAGGAGGTGGCTTCAGGCGGCGGCTCGACGGAACAGCCGAGCACACAGGAAGGCCAGCTCGCAACGGCGGAACGGCCACCACCGGAACATGACGACAAGCCTTCGGGGTCTGACCCGGCGGATTGGGCCTGGGTCGAGGAGTGGCGGCTCGGTGGTGAGCCGGTGCCCTGGGGCCCTGGCCTGGGTCTTGCCGGGTTCACGGCCATCCTCGTCGCCACGGCCGTCTACGTGTTGTCGGCCGGCCTCGCCGATCGGCCGGTGGTCGACATCGCCGTCAACGTCCTGGTCGCCGGAGGGCTGGCGCCGGCATTGTGGTTATCCAGAGGACTGCCGGTGGTGCGATGGATCGCCGGTGGCGCGGTGGTTGGGGTCTTGGGCGCGTGGCTTGCGGTACTGATTTTCCTGACCTGACCTGACCTGACCTGACCTGCCTGCCTGCCGGACCGATCGAGCGGCCGTGCCGTCAGACCAGCGAGGATTGCCAGGCTGTGTGCAGTCCGGCGAACCGGCCGCCGCCACCGATCAGTTCCGTCGGCGTGCCGTCCTCGAGGATGTGCCCGCGGTCCATCACCAGAACGCGATCGGCGATCGCCACCGTGGACAGCCGGTGGGCAATGATCACGGCCGTCCGATTGTGCAATACCGTCCGCAGCGCAGCCTGGACCAAGCGTTCGCTGGGGATGTCCAACGAGGCGGTGGCCTCGTCGAGGATCAACACCGCCGGGTCGGCCAGGAACGCTCTGGCGAAACCGACCAGCTGACGTTGCCCGGCGGACAGCCGACCGCCGCGCTTGCGGACGTCGGTGTCGAAGCCGTCGGGAAGGGCTCGGATGAATCCGCCGGCACCGATAGCGTCGGCCGCCGCTTCGATCTCCGCCCTGCTGGCCGACGGCTTGCCGAGCGCGATGTTGTCGGCTACCGAACCCGAGAACAGGAACGACTCCTGGGTGACCATGATGACGCCGCGGCGCAGGTCCGCGGTGGACAGGGTCGCGACATCGATGCCGTCGAGCAGCACTCGGCCTTCGATCGGGTCGTAGAACCGGGCGAGGAGCTTGGCCAGGGTCGACTTCCCGGCGCCGGTCGCGCCGACCACCGCGAGGGTCTGACCTGCCGGCAACTCGAGGTCGAAGGTCGGGAGCACCTCTACCTGCGGGTTGTACGAGAACCGCACGTTGTCGAAGGTGACTCGACCGTTCATCTCTGGCAGTGGTGTTGGGTTCTCGGGTTCCGGTACGGCAGGCACCTCTTCGAGAAGTCCGGACAGTTTCTCCAGCGCCGCCGCGGCGGATTGGTAGGAGTTGTAGAACATCGCCAACTCGTCCAGCGGGTCGTACAGGCGCCGAACGTAGAGCAGGAAGGCGGCCAGCACACCGATCTCGACCCGACCCCCGATCACCTGCACCGCACCGACGACCATCACAGCAGTCAGCGTCAGATTGCCAATCAGCCGGACGCCGGTGGTGTACCGGGCAAGCGCCATCAGACCGTCGCCGTTGGCCGCGGCGTTCTCGTCGTTGAAGCTCGCGAAGATCGACTCGTTCCGGTTCTCGCGGCGGAAGGTCAGTACTGCGCGCAGGCCGTTCATGGTCTCGACGAACTGCACGATCAACGACGCGATGGCGCTGCGGGTGCGCCGGTAGATGTTTCGCGAGGCGCCCTGGAACCAGCGCGTCAGCAGCAGGGTGGGGACAAAGGCGACCAATGCGATCAAGCCCAGCGGAAGGTCGAGGAACAGCAGCGCGACGCTGATCGCGAACACCGACAGCAGCCCCGACACCAGGCCGTCCAGGCCCTGCTCCGTCAGGTCGGAGAGGGCGTCGAGGTCGCTGGTCATCCGTGAGATGACCCGGCCGGAGGTGTACTTCTCGTGGAACGACAGGCTCAGGGCCTGCGAGTGCCCGAAGACCCTTCCTCGCAGATCGAGCAGAACGGCCTGGGAGATGCGCGCCGAGAGCCGGATGAACGTCGCCTTCGCGAGTGCGTTGACGAGTCCGGCGCCCAGGTACGCCATTGCGGTGAAGGTCAGCGGTGCGCCGTTGCCCTTGGCCAGGGCGGGAACAGCGGTGTCGATGCCGTACGCGACGACCAGCGGACCGGCGAGGAATGCCAGCTCGCTCAGCACCACCACTGCAATGGTGAGCAGACCGAGCCGTCGGTGCGGCCGCAGCAGCGACGCCAGCAGTCGGCGGGATCTCGCCTGCAGTTTCAGCCCGACTGCATTGGTGACCTCGGCGTGGTCCTCTGTCGCGACGCCACGCCACACCTCGTCCGAATGCGGATCCAACGGCACAGCCGGAGTGGTCGTCATGCGTTGACCTCGCTTGCGGCCTGGTCGTCCCGGCTCGCCAACAGGTCTCGGTAGGCCGGAACCGTGGCCATCAGCTCCGAGTGTGTGCCGGTCGCGGTGATGCGTCCGTTCTGCAGCAACGCAACCCGGTCGGCCAGCAGTACGGTCGAGGCTCGATGCGCGATGACCAACGCAGTGGTGCTGGACAGTGCCGCACGCAGACCCTGCTCGACCTGCGCTTCGGTGTGGATGTCGAGTGCCGACAGCGGGTCGTCCATGACCAGGATCTCCGGTTGGCCGACGACGGCCCGTGCCAGGGCCAACCGCTGCCGCTGACCGCCGGACAGGGACAGGCCCTGCTCGCCGATTCGGGTGTCGAGGCCCCAAGGCAACTCGTCCACGAAATCTGCCTGCGCGATGGCCAGGGCGGCCCGAACCTCGTCGTCGGTCCCATCGGGCTTGCCGAGCAGGATGTTCTCCCGGACGGACGCCGAGAACAGCGTCGGCTCTTCGAAGGCCACGGACACCCGTGAGCGAAGTGTGTCCAGGTCCAGCTCCCGAACGTCCACGCCGTCGAGCCGAACGGAACCTCCGGTGACGTCGTAGAGCCGGTTGATCAGCGACGTGAGGGTCGTCTTGCCGGAACCGGTCGCCCCGACGACGGCGACCGTCTCGCCCGGGCTCAGCTCGAGGTCGACACCCCGCAAGGTCTCGACCCGGCCGGCGGACTCTGCTGCCCGCGGGTCCGGCTGGGCGTCGGCGAAGTGGAAACGAACTCCGTCCAGGACAAGGCGGCCACCGGCCGGGGGAGCCGGCGCCGGGTTCGCGGGCGAAGTGACGGTCAAGGGTGAGTCCATCACCTCGAAGTACCGCTCGGAGGCGGCCGCCGTGTCGTTCGAGATCGCGAGCAACCAGCCGATGGAATCGATGGGCCACCGCAAGCCCATTGCGGTTCCGAAGAAGGCCACCAGGGTGCCGGCGGACAGGGTGCCGGCTGCGACCTGGCGAATTCCGAGAATCAGCACGATGCCCAGCGCGATCTCCGGCAGCGCGACGATGACCGCCCACAGCAGCGAGATCACCTTGGCCTTGGTCAGTTCGGTCTGCCGCAACTCGTCGGCCTGACGAGTGAACTTGCGGCCCAGATGCGCGCTGCGACCGAACGCCTTCAGAATTCGAATGCCCAAGACCGATTCCTCCACCACGGTGGCGAGGTCGCCCACCTGGTCCTGAGAGCGGCGGGCCAGGATCTGGTATCGGGACTCGTACTGGAAGCACAGCAGCATCAACGGAATCGCCAGCGCCGCGACGATCAGACCCAACTGCCACGACAACGCGAGCAAGATGCCCACGCCGACGACGAATGTCGCGAGGTTGACCACGAGAAACACCAGGCCGAACGCCAGGAACCGACGAATGGTGGACAGGTCGGAAACGGCTCTCGACATCAACTGACCGGCGGGCCATCGATCGTGGAACGAGACGGGAAGTTGCTGAAGACGTTCGTAGAGCGCCGCCCTCATGGCGGCCTCGACGCGCATGGTCGGGCGGGTGGCAAGAATTCGCCTGGTCCAGAACAGCAACGCTTCCGCGGTGCCGAGTCCGATCAGAACGAACGCCGGGGCCCACAGCTCCGACAGTCGGTGCCGGGCGATCGGACCGTCGATGATCCACTGGATGACCAGCGGGAAGGTCAATCCGCAGATGGTCGCAGCGATGGCTGCGAACGCGGAGGCGCCCAGTGCCGGCAGCGCCGGACGAGCGAACGGAAGGAGCCGCCGCAGTGACGCAACGGTCGAAATCGGCCTGCCGGCAGGAGAATGCCCGGCGAGTGAGCCGTCGCCGGGGGAGGGCAAGGTCGGCGCGGTTCCATCGTCAGGCATAGAAGGCACGGGAGGCACGGGCGGGTGGCCTTCCAGGGTGGTCGTCCGCTGTACCGGACCCGTTGCGGGGCCGTTGGGACTTTGTTTCGTATCGGGTGGCGTAGCAGTCATGACCGAGTCAGGCTACGTGCGGGCACCGACAGTCTTCCAATGATTTACTCGTCGGCCGGTCTGCCGGAGCATCCCACCAGCTCAGCGCCCTGAGGACCTGGTTCCGAGGAGGACGTCCTCCCAGGACGGCATTGCCGGACGCTGACCGCGCTTGGTCGACTTCGAGCTGGCGACCGGTTCCGCCGGTGTCCCGCCGCCTGCCGGCACGCCGCGGTCGGCTGGGCGGGAACCTGCCGCAGACGGGAGCGAAGGACGAGCCGGTGCGGCCGGCCGGCCGATCGCAGCCCTGCCCTCCGGTGTTGCCGGACTGACGGCTGGAGGGGTGCTCGCCGGGGCAGCGATAGCTCGTGCAGCGGTGGGAGCCGGTGCGGCGGCGATGGCCGGCGCGGCAGCGGTGGTTCGCGCAGCGGGGATGGCGGGCATGGCGGGCATGGCGGTGGCAGCCGGGCTGTTGGGGGTCAGAGCCGTAGTCTGCCCCGCGACGAGCGGCATCGACCGACCGGAGGAGTCCGTACCGGTCCTGGCAACCTGGGCACGCACCGCTACCGGATTGACCCCGGTGCGCTCGTCGGTGATGGTCCGCTCGACCAGATCCGCAGTACGGGCTGCTGTCGCAGCCTTTTCCATCGATCCGGAAGTCGACGAACCGCCGAAACGCGCCGTTTGGGCAGTAGGGAGCTTGCTACCCGCGGGATGGGCGGGATGGCTGGACCTGGAGGCAGGCGACCCCGTCGGGGCGGTCGGATCGAGCAGCATTGTGGACGCTGAGTCCGCCCGGATCGGGCGGAGCGGCCGGAGGATGCGCAGGGCCGGATCGACGATTTCTGCTGCCGCTTCGTCCCTGGCGCTCAATGTGCCCCAGTCGGGACCTGGATGGAATTGCCAGTGGGCACTGTTCTCCGAGCGGCCCGCGTTCCAGCGCAAGCGCAGAACCCACCCCTTCTCATCCTTGAAGGCGTCCCAACTCACCTCGCCGTCGTGACCGCGGGCAGCCAGCGTGGCGGCGACCGTTTCCTGCACAGAGACGCCGGCGGTGATGCCATCGATGGTCGGTCTGGCCTTGCGTGCCCGCTCTGCCATGCTGGCCCGCTCGAGCAGGACCGGATAGGCGAACCGCTCGACCCTGGTGCTGGTCGTCCCGGCGACCAGGGCCACCTCGTCCACCGAGGCTCCAGCTCGAATCCGAGCTTGGATGTCGCGGGGCCGCAGCTGCGATTCGAGTTCGATCTCGAGTTGCCCAAGTCGGCTGAGGTCGCCCCGCGCGCCGGCGCGCAGGCGGTCGTCGCACGGGATGAAGAACTGTTCACCGGACGCCGCGTCCTCGCACACCAAATTCGTGCCTGCGCCTTGCGCGCCATCATCCAGACCAAGAACCCGCAACGCACGCATGGCGTTCTCCTCACCGAACTGCAGAACAACTCCGAAACGCTCAATGACCGTTCTGAGCAAAGGTATCCCGAGGGTCCGACGGCCGTGGCAAGGCGCGCCGCGTTGGCCGAATCAAGCCCACGCGGCGGCCGCCCGCCGCTACACGGAATCGGCGGAAGATCGACTACAGGCGGCCGACGATGTGGTCGATGCAGGCGGTCAGGGCAGAGACGTCCTGCGGCTCGATGGCCGGGAACATGCCGACCCGCAACTGGTTCCGACCGAGCTTCCGGTAAGGTTCGGTATCGACTATTCCATTGGCGCGCAACGTCTTCGCAACCACTGCGGCATCGACGTCCGAGTTGAAGTCGATGGTTCCGACCACCTGGGATCGAAGTTCCGGCCGAGTGACGAACGGGGTTGCGAAGGCGGAACTCTCCGCCCAGTCGTAGAGCCGCGACGATGAGTCCGCGGTCCTGCTCGTCGCCCAGTCGAGGCCCCCCTGACCATTGATCCACTCGATCTGGTCGGCCAGCAGGAAACGCGTGGCCACGGCCGGGGTGTTGAGCGTCTGGTCCTTCGTGGAGTTGTCCAGCGCCGTGGCGATCGACAGGAACTCGGGAATCCACCGGTCGGTGGCAGCGATTTCGCCGATCCGGCTCAAGGCCTTCGGCGACGCGAGCGCGATCCACAGGCCGCCGTCGGAGGCGAACACCTTCTGGGGCGCGAAGTAGTAGACGTCCGCCGCAGTGATGTCGACAGGAAGTCCGCCGGCGCCCGAGGTGGCGTCCACGAGCACCAGTTGGTCGTCGGTGGCGCCGGCCGGGCGCTGCACCGGCACGGCCACACCGGTGGAGGTCTCGTTGTGGGCCCAGGCGTACACGTCCACATCAGCCTGTGCGACCGGGTCGGGTGCATCCCCGACGGGTGCATTGATGACCGTCGGCTCCCCGAGGAACGGTGCAGCCTTGGTCACCGCGGCGAACTTCGCAGAGAACTCGCCGAACGTCAGGTGCTGCGACTTCGTCCGAACCAGGCCCAGCGCCGCCGCATCCCAGAACGCAGTGCTACCGCCGTTCCCGAGGATGACTTCGTAGCCGTCGGGCAATTCGAACAACTGGGCGAGGCCGGCCCGGACGCGGTGCACCAGTGATTTCACACCCGGCTGCCGATGGGAGGTACCCAATACGCTCGAACCGGAAGCAGCAAGGGCGGCAAGCGCCTCCGGGCGTACCTTCGAGGGTCCGCAACCGAAGCGGCCATCAGCGGGTTTGAGATCGGCGGGCAGGATCAAGGTGGTCGGATCGGCCATGGCAGGCGGCTCTCCTCGTAGCGGGCGGGGCGGGCGGGGCGGGGTGCGCTCGGTGGTGCGTCGCGGCGCAGCGCCATCCTTTCATTGGCGCCGGACGGGTCCACACGCAGGACGGTTCTCCGGTCGCCGACGACCGAAAGTGAACGCGGGAACCATATTTGACAGCAGGGGTACTAGCACACCGAACGAGGAGAAGCACATGGCGGGCTGGAACGAAAGCATCATCGAGGAGTTTCGGGGCAACGGCGGGCAGGTCGGAGGCAATTTCGCCGGTGCGCCCCTGCTGTTGCTCCACTCCGTCGGAGCCAGGTCCGGGCAGCAACGAGTCAGCCCGATGATGTACCTGGCCGACGGTGAGCGATTTCTCGTATTCGCCTCCAACGCCGGCAAACCTGCGAATCCGGATTGGTATTTCAATCTGACCGCCAATCCGGCGGCGACCGTCGAGGTCGGTACCAGGACGGTGGAGGTTCAGGCTGCGGAGCTCCGCGGTGAGGAGCGGGATCGAACGTACGCCGAGCAGGCATCGCGGTACCCCGGCTTCGCCACCTACCAGGAGAACACCGATCGGATCATCCCGGTGTTCGCCCTGACGCCGGTCGGCGCGCGCCCGGACGAACGCGAGACCGTCAGCCGGTGACGGAGAGGTCGGCGAAACCGGCGACCAGTTCCGGCGTGCGCGGCTGGTGGCCGTCGTAGATCGCCGACGGCCGAACCAGCCGGCCCAGACGCTTCTGTTCCAGAATGTGCGCGCTCCAACCCGCCGTTCTGGCGCAGGTGAACATGGCGGGCATCATGGCAGCCGGGACGCCGGCGAAATCGAGGATGACGGCGGCCCAGAACTCGACGTTCGTCTCGATCGGACGGTCCGGCCGGCGCTCCCGCAACTCGGCCAGGGCCGCCTGCTCGAGGGCCGCGGCAGCTTCGTAGCGGGGAGCACCCAACTCCTGGCAGGTCCGGCGGAGCACTCGGGCCCGCGGATCCTCGGCCCGGTACACCCGGTGCCCGAAGCCCATCAGTCGGTCGTGGCGGTCGAGGATGCCCTTGACCAGCTTGGCCGGGTCGCCGGTGTCCTCGACGGTGTCGATCATCGGCAGTACCCGGGCCGGCGCTCCGCCGTGCAACGGCCCCGACATCGAGCCGATTGCACCGGCAAAACAGGCCGGCACATCGGCCCCGGTGGAAGCCACCACCCTGGCGGTGAAGGTGGATGCGTTCATGCCGTGCTCGGCCGCCGATACCCAGTAGGCGTCGATGGCTCGGACCTGCTGCTTCGAAGGTTCGCCCAGCCACATGGTCAGGAAACGTTCGACGACCGTCGGAGCGGCATCGAGCAGGGATTGGGGCACCTCGGGCAACTCCCCGCGGGCTGACCGAGCGGCGTAGGCCAGCGTCGCCGCTGTGGTCTGGGCCAGCTGATCCCTGGCCTGCTCCTGGGTGACGTCCAGCAGCGGCGCGAACCCGCGGTCCGGCGCGAGCAGCGGCAGTGAGGCCTGTACGTCGACGCGGACGTCGCCGCTGCGAAAGGCCGGAACCGAGATATCGACCGGAAGATGTGCTCCGAACGAGTCGTCGACCAGCAGGGACCAGACGTCCTCGAAGCCGACCCTGCCGACCAGATCGTCGATGTCGACGCCGCGGTAGCGCAGTGCCCCGCCATCCTTGTCAGGCTCGGCGATGGCGGTGTGGAATGCCACCACCCCCTCCAGGCCGGGAACGAATCCGTCGTCGGCGGCCGGTGTCTTCGAGAGCTGCGAATCGGACTGCGTCGTAGCGGCCATTGCGGCGTTACCTCCACGGTGAGGGCGGGATAGGGATCGGATTCGGATTCGGATTCGGTGTGGGAGGTGGGATCAGAGTTGGCGATCGGAGTCGGGATCGACCACACCTGGGAACCGACAGTTCAGGACGAACACTTCTATCTGCCCACCGCCTGGTGAACACCACGTGACGACACCTTGAACGACGCCGTGTCTTGTCCTTATGCCGGATTGGGCGGCGAACACTTGCGATGACCTGGCCGGACGACGCTAACGCTAACCGTCGTTCACCGGGCTTGCGCACACTGTCCTCCGCGGGAGGGTGGACGTGCCATGTCGGCAGGGGTGGTATTCGTCACGTGGTGTTTGTCATGCGCGGGACGACCTCGCGCCAGTTCGGGGACGACGGGGACGGCTCGCTAAAGTGGCTGCTGGTCGGAATGCAGGGCCGCACGGTACTCACGGACGGGATTCAACCGATGTCGCTCGACAGACTCGCCGAGATGCGGGAGAACTACACACTTGGTGGTTTGTCGGAACAGGACCTCGCTCCGGATTGGGTCGGGCAGTTCGATCGTTGGCTGAACGAGGCCACGACTGCCGGGGTCAGCGAACCGAATGCGATGGTGCTGGCCACCGCCGGACTCACCGGAATGCCTGCTTCCCGCACCGTGCTGGCCAAGGGCGTCGACTCCGCCGGCGTGGTTTTCTACACGAACTACACGTCGGCCAAGAGTCATGATCTTGATGAGAACCCGCGGGCATCCGTGACTTTCCCCTGGTACCAGCTGCAGCGGCAGGTCCACGTGATGGGCCCAGTACACCGGGTCGACGAGGCGACGACGCTGGCCTATTGGCGAGCCAGGCCCAGAATTTCGCAGATCGGCGCGTGGTCGAGCCCCCAGTCGAACGTCGTGGGTAGCCGGGACGAACTCGATGCCATGCAGCAGCGCGTCGAGGAGCAGTTCGGCGGCCGTGACGACGACGAGCGCGGCGAGATCCCGGTTCCGCCGCACTGGGGTGGCTGGCGGATCGAGCCGGTAACGGTGGAATTCTGGCAAGGGCGATCGGGGCGGATGCACGACCGGCTTCGCTATCGGCGGGTGGGAGAAGGCGGATGGGACGGAGAGTGGGTCGTCGAGCGACTGGCTCCGTGACGAAGGAACAGATGGGCTCCGGAACCGAGGGAGAAGTCGGCTCCGGAACGGAGGGACAAATCGGCTCCGGACCGGAGGGACAAATCGGCTCCGCCGGAACGGGGAAGCCCGGCGTCGGGTCGAAGACGGGCGGCCGATTCCGCAAGATCGTCCCGGATCCCCGACCGTTGCGCATCGCGAACTTCCGCCGCATGTTCCTCTCTGAGATCGTCACCGTCGTCGGATCACAGCTGACCGCGGTTGCGGTGCAGCAGCAGATCTTCGACGTCACCGGCAGCTCCGCCCTGGTGGGTATCGCGTCGCTGGTCGCGCTGGTACCGCTGGTGACCTTCGGATTGCTCGGTGGGGCGGTGGCCGACACCTTCGATCGACGCAAGCTCCTGATGATCACCTCGGTGGGTATCGCAGTGACCAGCCTGGCGCTGTGGGCGACGGCTCTCACCGGTGCTCGACAGATGTGGGTGGTGATGGTCCTGCTCGCCATCCAGCAGGGCTTCTTCGCGGTGAACCAGCCGACTCGCAGCGCCGTGCTTCCCCGGATCGTTCCTCCCGAGCTGGTGCCGGCAGCCAACGCCCTCAACATGACGGTTTTCGCCACCGGCGTGATAGTCGGGCCGTTGCTGGTGGGAGTTCTCATCCCGGTCGTCGGCTTGCCGTGGTTGTACTTCCTCGACGCGCTGACGCTCACCGGGGTGCTGTACGCGGTCTTCCGGCTGCCGGCGATGCCGCCGGCAGGTGCCGGTGAAGGCCGCGGTCGCGCGAAGGTGAGCGACGGATTGCGGTATCTCCGCACCCGCCCGCTGTTGCTGATGACCTTCGTCGTCGACATCATCGCCATGGTCTGCGGCATGCCAAGGGCGCTGTTCCCGGAAATGGCCGAGCACACGTTCGGCGGTCCGCCGGGCGGTGGGGTCGCCCTGGGCGTGCTCAACGCCGGCCTGGCACTGGGCTCGCTGCTCGGCGGTCTCACCGGTGGCTGGATCACCCGGGTGCACCGGCAGGGCATCGCAATCCTGCTGGCGGTGGTGCTGTGGGGCTTTTCGATGGCGGCCTTCGGAACCGCGTCCGTGCTGTGGCTGGCCGTTCTGTACCTGGCGATCGGCGGTTTCGCTGACCTGGTCAGTGCGGTGTACCGGTCGACCTTGCTGCAGGTCGCGGCAACCGATGAGATGCGTGGCCGGATGCAGGGAGTGTTCACGGTGGTGGTCGCGGGAGGGCCGCGGCTCGCCGATCTGGTCCATGGCGTCGTCGCCGATGCCACGTCCACCAGCGTCGCGGTGATCGGGGGCGGACTGCTCTGCGCCGTGCTGACGGTTCTCGCCGGGATCTTCGGCCGATCCCTGCGCGACTACGACTCGAGGACGACCACCGACCACGAACCCGACCGCGTCGTCGGGCATTCCTGATCTTTCGCTCCAGATCCGAACAGATCCGGCACTTCTGTTGACGCCTGCCCGGGTTTGGGCGAAGGGCCACTGCTCGCCGGTTCGTCGGGCACAATCAGCGCACGGGCACCGATCAGCTCCGGTGTTCCGGCGAACGTCGTCGGCAGCGGCGCACAGGTCCGACGCAGGCGTCTGCGGTGTTCCGTCGAGCACGTTCCGACGACGAGGGAGCCAGTATGAGTTCAGGACCTGACCCGACCGCCGGTTATCCCTCCCAGGGGCCGTACTGGCCCGGGTCGGCTGCGTCGGGCGAAGGTCAAGCCTACGATCCCGTCACCGGGCAATCACTGGCCCCTGGTCCGGCTGCCTATTCGGCAGTGGATCCGTATGCGCAGTACACCTACCCGCAGCAACCCGCCCCGCAAACGGGCCAGCAGCCTCCCTTCGCGCAGCCCTACCCCGGGTATCCGCAGGCCGGTTCTGCGCAGTCCGGTTTTCCCCAGTCCGCTTATCCGCAGTCCGCTTATCCGCAGTCCGCTTATCCCCAGCCTGGTTATCAGTCCTACGGTGCGCCGGCGGGATATCAGCTGGTTCCGATGTACCCCGGCGCGCCCGCTCGTGCGGCCAGGCCGGGCGGCGCTGTCGAGGCCGCTGTGCTGGCGTTCGTCCAATCCGGGTTCGTGCTCATCGGTGGAGTGGTTCTGCTGTCCGCAACCAGCACCGCCTACGACCTCGGGTTCGACTCTCGCCTGGGCGCGGAACTGACAATCGTGGCAGTGCTGATCCTGCTCGCGGGTGCGCTGCTCATCGCCGGTGGCACCGCCTTGCTGGGCCGCAAGTCGACCCTGATGTCCGTGGGGACCGGTCTGTCGCTGGCGATCTCGGTGTACTTCGTCATCAAGCTGGCGGACTTCGCCAACGGCGGCACGATCTGGTTGCCGATCATCTATGCGATCCTGCCGATCATCGCGCTCGCACTGTCCATGGGATCGGACGTTCGGGTGTGGATCAAGGCGCGCAACACCGAGGTCTGACAACCGCGGTGCGGCGCCGGGCTCCGCATGGGGCAGGATGCAAGGGTTCAGCACGCCAACCAGGAGGCTTCGTCATGTCCTTTCCCGAAACGCACGGCACTCAGGACTGGGCGCCGTACTCCGGGCTCGAGGAGGGCGTTCGCGCCTATATCCGAGACGCCGATGCAGCACTGGAAGCGTTACTCGGTGTCGTCGACCCGGCACAGGTCAAGGCGTTCACCTGCGAGCGGGTCCCGACACCCCAGCCGTGGGGCGAGTCGCTGTGGCAGGAGGTCGCCGTCACGGACGGTCGCAGGTTGATCCTGTGGCACGGTGACGACGAGACCGACGAAGATCGTCCCGACGTGCTGATGTTCTCCTCGTCCGTGCGGACGATCCCGCTGAGCGCCATCGTGGACCAGGGTCTTCGGAATCGGTTCAAGACCGAGCCCGACGGTTCCCGCACCATGCACGCCGTGATGCTGTACCTGTCGACGCAGACGCCGGAACGGTCGCTGACCGAGCTGACCGAGGCGAACGAGACCCGCACCGTCCAGTACGTCGAGACCTACCGCTTCTCCAAGTCGGTCAGCGACGGCGGGCGTGGCCAGATGCAACGCCTGCTGCAGTTCGGGCGGGCGGTCTCGCACTTCACCGGGCAGGGGTGATGAACGGGTCCACGTCCGGGCCACGACCGGTCTCCGGTCGACAGTACGAAGTTCGTCGTGGGAACGCGATGGTCCGGGTGGGTCAGGTCGCGGCCGTGCTGCGCGAGTTCTCCGTGGCCGGCATCCAGTTCACCGAGACCTGGAACGACGATCTGGTGGCGCCGATGGGTTGCGGGCTCGTGCTGGTGCCGTGGCCGAATCGGGTGGCGGGTGGCCGCTGGACCCTCGATGGTCGGACCCAGCAGCTGGATCTGACCGAACCGTCCCGCGGCAACGCCACTCACGGACTGCTGCGCAATACCGCGTACGAGTTGGTCGAGCAACGGCCTGACTCAGTCGTTCTCGGCGCTTCGATCTATCCACAGCACGGATATCCGTTCAGCCTGGACACGTCGGTGCGGTACGAACTGACCGACGACGGATTGCGCGTGACTCATGATCTGACGAATGTGGGAGAAGCCCGCGCTCCGTTCGGCGTCGGTGCCCATCCGTATCTGCGGGTCGGTTCGTACGCCCCAGCCGACCTCACGGTGCACGTCTCGGGAACCACGCACACGACGGTCGACGAGAACATGATTCCGCAGCGGCGGGAGTCGGTGGAGGGAACGCATTTCGACCTGCGCGGCGGCCAGCGGGTCGGAGACCTACGCGCCGATGCCTCCTACACGGATCTGGAAGTGGTCCAGGGCAAGGTCGAGCACCGTCTGGTCGCTCCCGACGGCAGCGCCCTGGTGCTCTGGGCCGACCAGGTCTTCGGCTGGGCGCAGGTCTTTTCGCCCGACACCTTCCCGGTTCCCGGACGCGCCGATGCGCGGGTCGCGCTCGCGATCGAGCCGATGACGTGCGCCGCGAACGCCTTGAACTCCGGTGAGGGGCTGCTGTGGCTGGAACCGGGCGAATCCTGGTCAGCCTCCTGGGGTTTGCGTCCGGAGGGCTTCTGAGTTCCTGCAGTGTGTCCGCTCGCCAAGAACGATCATTTCCTCAGTACGTCCCATTGATGATGAGAAAAGAGGCACTGCAGATGACGGAGCACGACATCCTGGGTCGGGTTCGCCTTCTGGTCGACCAGGAGCACGAACTCAGGACCAAACGGTCCGCCGGCGAGATCGACCAGGGCCAGGAGCAGGCCCAGCTCAAGGCCCTGGAAGAGGCGTTGGATCAGTGCTGGGATCTGTTACGGCAGCGTCGCGCCAGGACGGAGTTCGGCGAGAACCCCGAGAACGTCGCGGCTCGACCGGTCAAGACCGTCGAGGGCTACCTGCAGTAGGACTGTAGATGTCCGCGTTCCAGTGCGGCGACGGCCGGCCGCTCGTTCGGCCGGCGGCAGGCGCCTGCGTGGGGCGCCGTTCAGCTGCTCCGAGCGGCGAAGCGGCGCAGGGCCTCGGCCCGCTCGGTGGCGTGATCGACGATCGGCGTGGGGTAGCCTGCCGGAATTCCGTCCGGAAGGTCCCACGGCCGATGGACCGCCTTGCCAGGAACGCCTGCCAACTCAGGGACGAACGTGCGGACGTAGTCGCCGTTCGGGTCATGCTTCTCGCCCTGGCCGACAGGGTTGAAGACCCGGTAGAACGGTGCAGCCTGCGCGCCCGCACCGGCCACCCACTGCCACCCGTAGGTGTTGGACGCGATGTCACCGTCCACCAGGTGGTCCAGGAAGTGATCGGCGCCGACCTGCCAGGGCAGGTGCAGATCCTTGATCAGGAACGACGCGACGCCCATTCGCGCCCGGTTGTGGATCCAGCCCTGGCTCAGAAGTTGGCGCATACCGGCATCAATGTAGGGGAAACCGGTGCGGCCGGCCTTCCACGCTGCCAGGTGTTCAGCCGCCATGTCACCCGTATCCCACTCCAACCGATCGACCGACGGATCTGCCGAGCGGGTGGGGGACTCCGGGTGGTGGAACAGCAAGTCGGCATAGAACTCGCGAAAGGCGAGCTCTCGTCGATATGAGGCGGCGCCGGGTGATCCGACAGCGGCGAGGTCGGCCAGCAGCGAGCGGGGGTGCACGCAGCCCCACTTCACATAGGCCGACATATGGCTGGTACCAGGATGATCGGGCCGGTTGCGCTCGTCGTCGTAGTCGGTCACCTTCGCGTCGAGGAATTTCTTCCAGGCGCGCTTCGCCGCATGTTCACCCGGATCCGGGAGGTCGGGTCGTTCTGCGGCGTTTCCGGCGATCGCCGTCACGGTCATGGCCTCGAACGACGCCGCTTCGGACGATCCCGACCGGCTCAGCTCCGACGGGTCCAGCCAACTGACGCCGCCCGCGTTCCCGGCGGGCTTTCGCCAGCCGTGCTCCGCCCAGGCTCGATGGAACGGCGTGAAGACGGCATACGGTGTCCCGTCCGGTTTGCGAATTCGACCCGGTGCGACTGCGTATGCAGAGCCCGTCGCCACCAGGTCCACACCTTGTTCGTGCAGCACTGCTTCGACCCGTCGGTCCCGGGATCCTCCGTAGGGTCCGTAGTCGGCCGAGACGTGGACCGTGTCGGCACCGACGGCAGCGGCCAGTCTCGGAATGACGTCCGCGGGACGCCCGGAAACGATCAACAGTCGACCGTCCATCGCTGTGGACAGGTGCTCGAGGCAGCCGCCCAGGAACTGTCGACGGGGCGCTCCGGCCGCACGGAGCAAAGCGTCATCGGCGACGAACACGCCCAGGACATCGCGCTGGGCGTGTTCGTCGCGGCCGTGCGCAGCCGCCAACAGAGCGGGGTGGTCGTCCAGTCGCAGATCGCGCCGGAACCAGAGCAGCGAGGTTGTCATCGTGCGAGCAGTTCCCGGCGTTGCCCGCGACGACACGCACCGCAGCTATTCAAACCGCAGCCATTCGAACGAATGGCGGCAAGACCCTCAGCGGTCGTTTCCCGGAACGTAGTCCCGGGCGGTGTAACCGGTGTATACCTGGCGCGGGCGCCCGATCTTGGTCGCCGGATCCTGGATCATCTCGCGCCACTGGGCGATCCAACCGGGCAGCCGTCCGATGGCGAACAGAACCGTGAACATCTTGGTCGGGAAGCCCATCGCCTTGTAGATCAAGCCGGTGTAGAAGTCGACATTCGGATAGAGCTTGCGCTCGATGAAGTACTCGTCGTGCAGCGCAACATCTTCGAGCTGCTTGGCGAGGTCGAGGAGCTCGTCGTTCGCCCCGAGTGACTCGAGGATTCCGTCGGCCGTCTGCTTGACGATGGCCGCGCGCGGGTCATAGTTCTTGTAGACCCGGTGCCCGAAGCCCATCAGTTTGACGCCGGGTTCCTTGGCCTTGACCCGCTTGACGAAGGTATCGATGTCCCCGCCGCCGTCGCGGATCGAGCCGAGCATCTGCAGAACGGCTTCGTTGGCGCCGCCGTGCAACGGGCCGAAGAGGGCGCTGATCCCGGCGGCTACCGAGACGAACAGGTTCGCGTGGGCCGAGCCGACCAACCGGACCGTCGAGGTGGAGCAGTTCTGCTCGTGGTCGGCGTGGAGGATGAACAGCTGGTCCAGGGCCTTGGCCAGTTTCGGGTCGACGTCGTACGGCTCCGCCGGGAAGCCGAAGGACATCCGAAGGAAATTTTCCACCAGGCCGAGCGAGTTGTCCGGGTAGAGCAGCGGCTGGCCGACTGTCTTCTTGTACGCGTAGGCCGCGATGGTCGGCAACTTCGCCAGCAACCGCACCGTCGAGAGTTCGACGTGTTCGGGATTGAACGGATCCAGAGAGTCCTGGTAGAACGTCGACAACGCGCTCACGGCGCTGGAGAGCACCGGCATGGGGTGCGCATCGCGGGGAAAACCGTCGAAGAATCGCTTCAGATCCTCGTGCAGCAGAGTGTGCCGATTGATCCGGGACGTGAAGTTGTGCAGCTGCTCCGGAGTCGGCAGTTCGCCGTAGATCAGCAGATAGCTGGTCTCGATGAAGGTGGAGCTCTTGGCCAGTTGCTCGATGGGGTAGCCGCGGTAGCGCAGGATGCCCGCGTCACCGTCGATGTACGTGATCGCCGAGGTGGTGGAGCCGGTGTTGGTGTAGCCGGGGTCCAGCGTCACGACGCCGGTGGTCGCCAGCAGTTTGCCGATCTCGACGCCGGAGGCGCCCTCGGTGGCTGGGACCACTGTGAGCTCCAGCGTCTTGCCGCCGTACGTCAGCGTGCCGGGCGCCGTCGCCGAAGCGGCGGATGCCGGCGGCTGTTCCCCGGCTGTTTCCGTCGCCGAATCGGTCTGCGGCACTGCTTCGGCCTCGGGCATCAATATCTCCGCTTCCTGGAAAGTTGTGGTGACATCGAAGTACTGAAGTGCGGTTGGACGGCAGCCGGAGGCGGCGTCGCCGCAGCCGCCGTTCACCATCATCCCCGCCACGATCATCTGCGGCGAATGTACTGGCGTCCGGCCCCGATCGAGCAACTGGGTGGGTCGGACGCCTGCTCCGTTCGGCCGAGCTGTGACCGAACTCCCATTCGAGAGCTCTGAGGCGCCCATCTCGGTCGCGAAGCGGCCCGACGGAAACCGTGGAGGTTCTCGCCGGGCCGGTCGCCGGAAATCAGCAAGTTCGAAACTGTTGCCTTATCGCGTTTCGAACCGATCGGCGTTGGCGTGGATCGCGTCGCGCAACCACTGTGTCAAGCCGGCCGCCTCGTCCTCGTAGGTCTTCGTGAAACGAGGATCGGCCAGGTACATGTCGCCCAGGCCGCGGTGCATGGCGTAGGGGCAGTCGTAGAACTGCTCGATGGACCGGTGGTGTTCCTCCGCGAGATCCATCGCCTCGATGCTGTCCGAAGCCGCTCCACCGGCCATCGCTGCTGCCAGGCGGCGATTGAGGTCGTCGCCGGCGTTTTTGACGTCCACCCACTCCTGCTTGGTCAGCTTGGATGTGCGCTGCTGCGACTGCGACCACTGCGGAGTGTCTCCCCAGCGCTGCTGCGCCTCGGCTTCGTAGTCGTCGCTGTAATTCGGCCCGAAGATTTCGAACTTCTCCTGCGGAGTCAGTTGAACTCCCATTGCCTGTGCCTCCATTTCCTTTTCAACGGCGACGACCATCTCGGACAACCTGGCAATGCGCTTGCGCAGCAATTCGTGCTGTTTGCGCAGATGCCCCCTCACGGTGGCGGCAGGGTCGGCCAAAATGGTGGCGATATCGTCGAGCGAGAACCCGAGTTCACGGTAGAACAGTATGTGCTGCAACCGTTCCAGGTCCGCATCCGAATACAGTCGATAACCTGATCCGTTGCGGTCCTTCGGTTCGAGCAGACCGATCTGACCGTAGTGGTGCAACGTCCGGACCGTTACACCTGCCAGCTCGGCGACCTGGCCGACCGAGAAACTCATGTGCTCTCCTGATGATGTCGCTGGTCATCGCCGTTCTTTTCGATCGGACCGGTCGGCCCGACAAGAACGACGATGCAGCCTGACGCTACGTCAGAGTCAAGCGGAATTGAAAACATTCTCATCGGAGGTCACCGGCTGCGACCTGTCGCGTGGAACTCGGCCAAGACGGGCGCGTCGTCCGAACGCTCCACCCACCCTGCGATTCGCCGAGGTTGTTGACGCCGACGGCGAGAGGTCAACTCCTGACATTGGAGCTCGAAACTGTGCAGAGTCGTCGATCATGCGGCCATTTCCGCCGCGCACTCAGGTCAGGGCTGAACCGACCCTGTTCTCCGGCTGTGCAACCATTCCGCGGCTGTCGGGAACACTCGGGTTCGACGCAACCGACAACAGGATCACCGCATCCTCGACCGCCAGCAGAGAGTGACGAGCCGACGGCACCAGCAGGAAGTCGCCTTCCCTGCCCTCCCAATCGACCGCGCCTGCGGTGAGCCGGACCCGCCCGGAAAGCACCAGAATAGTTGCATCACCTGGGTTGTCGTGCTCGGAAAGCGCAGTACCGGCAGTCAGTGCAATCAACGTCTGGCGGAGCACGTGCTCGTGACCACCGAAAACCGTTCGGGCGCTTCGGCCGCTGGAAGCTGACTTCGCCCCGGCCAGTTGCTGTCTGGCCAGCGCATCCAACGACAGTTTTTGCATAGTTGGAGTGTGCGCCTCGCCGGCGCCCAACGCCCGCTGAAACGCGGGCCGACGTCCGGTCGAGCTCTCACACCTGTCCGAAGGCGGCTCCCCATCAGCTATCGGTCCGTCGCAAGATCTTGTCGATGATCAGCCACAGGATCAGGACCGCCGCCAGCTCTCCTACGACGGCTGCACGGTCTCGCAACTGGTGGCGAGCACCCCCGACGCGTTTCCGCACACCGAAGGCGAACCGACGGTTCGCTGTGCTGTCGTTCAAGAGGTCCGGATTCGGGCGTCGCGGTCTTGTCGGAGCGACGACCGGACGCTCGCAGCAGCCACCGGGCGCTGTGTGCCGCCGGACACGTCGGTCTCGTCCGGAAGCCTTACCAGGACGCACGTTCGGCCAGGGCAGCTGTCCACCGTGACGGTCCCGCGGTGCGCTGTGATGACTGCTGCCACGATGGCGAGTCCGAGCCCCGTCGAGCCCGCGGCCCTTGACCGCGAGGAGTCCCCCCTGACGAAGCGGCCGAAGATCTCCGGCTGGAGCGCCGCCGGAATTCCCGGACCATCGTCGGTGACGGTGAGGACGACACCTCCTGGCTCCCGGCGAATCGCGGTGACGACAGTGGTGCCCGACGGCGTGTGCACGCGCGCATTGGCCAGCAAATTCGCCAGCACCTGGTGCAGACGCGGCGCGTCGCCGATCAGGGTTACGGGTTGGTCCGGGAGGTCAAGTCGCCATTTGTGGTCGGTTCCAGCTACCCGAGCGTCGGAGACGCAATCGACCGCCAGCACGGTCAGGTCCAGTTCCTCCTTCCCCAGGGGTCGGCCGGAATCCAATCGTGCCAACAACAGCAGGTCCTCGACAAGAGTGGTCATCCGGGCAGATTCGGACTCGACACGGTTCAGCGCGTGTGCCACGGCATGCGGCTCGTGCTCCCCGCGACGAGCGAGTTCGGCATATCCGCGGATGGCGGCCAGCGGTGTGCGAAGTTCATGGGAGGCATCGGCCACGAATTGTCGAACCCTGGTCTCGGAGGCCTGCCGAGCAGTCAGGGCACTCGAGACGTGATTGAGCATCTGGTTGATCGCGGCGCCCACCGAACCGATCTCGGTGCGCGGGTCGGTGTCCTTCGTCGCCACCCGAACGGCCAGATCCACGTCGCCCTTGTCCAGGGGCAGGGTGGCGACCTTGCGGGCGGTTGCCGCGACCCGCTCGAGCGGGCGGACGCTGCGGCGCACGATGATCAGAACGGTCACACCGCCCAGGACGATGGCTCCTGCGGCGACCAGTGCCATGATGACCGCAAGCGTCGTTTGCGTCTCCGTCACGACCAGCAGGGAGGCGCCGGAGATGCTCACCGAACCATCCCGATTCTGCTTGGCCTTGACCCGGAAGTCGCCGTAACCGGGCAGGGCGATTGTTCTGATACCGCTATCGGGGACCAGCGCGGTCAGCGTCGATGCGACGGCAGGCGGAATGGGATCACAGGTCACGACGGTGGGCCGGATCGACCCGGTCACCACACCATCGGAGATTCTGGCGAACAATGATCCGTCCGGCTGCGCGACCTTCTGCGCCGGGGTACTCGTCGGCCCGCTGGTCGAGGTGGCCGAACCTGGTGCCGAGCTGGACGCGGGATGACAATCGGCGAAGATGAATCTCCGGTATCCAGAGCCGTTGTCGGACCCGGAGGGCGGTGCGTTCTCCCCGTTGCCAGGATTGCCCACGGCAATCGTATTGAGCCGCGCATCCAACTGGCCGATCAGGTACTTGCTCAGGAAGACCTCGGTGACCACACCCATCACAGCGCTCAGGAGAACGATCAGTCCGACAATGCCCGCGATCAACTTGGTTCGGAGAGTCAGCGGTCGCCTCGGCCGCCGAACCGAAGGCGGGGCCGGTGCGTGCGACGACATCTTCTCAGCCGACCGGTTTCAGGACATAACCGAATCCGCGCATGGTGTGAATCATCGGCGCGCGGCCAAAATCGATCTTCTTCCGAAGATATGAGATGTACAGCTCGACGATGTTGGCCTGCCCGCCGAAATCGTAGTTCCAGACCCGATCAAGAATTTGAGCCTTCGACAGCACCCGCTTGGGATTGCACATCAGGAAACGGAGTAATTCGAATTCCGTGGCCGTGAGCGAGATCAACGCGCCGCCGCGATGCACCTCGCGCGAGTCTTCGTCCAAGGTCAGTTCACCGACGATCAGCATCGATGAATCGATCGTCACCGTGGTGTTGGAGCGGCGCAGCAGGGCCCGGAGCCGGAGCACCAACTCCTCGATCGAGAACGGTTTGGTGACGTAGTCGTCGCCACCGGCGGTGAGCCCGGCGATACGGTCTTCGACGGCGTCCCTGGCCGTCAGGAACAGCACCGGGGTGTGGTCGGAGTCGGCGCGCAACCTGCGTAGGACCTCCAGACCGTCCATGTCGGGCAGCATGATGTCCAGAACGACCAGGTCGGGGCGCATCTCACGGGCCGCGGCCACCGCGGACAGGCCGTCACCCGCCGTGCGCACTTCCCAGCCCTCGTAACGCAACGCCAGCCCCAACAATTCCGACAGCGTCTGCTCATCGTCGACGACCAGAACCTTGATCGGGCGACCCTGTGGACCGCGCAGACCGGTCCGGGCGGTGTCACCGCGAGGGGTGAAGGTCGCGAACGGAGAGCTGGTCATGGGCTGATCCTCGCCGATTGCGGTGTGGCTTGGCTAGGTGTCGGCTGTGTTCCCGCTGTGTGGTTCCCTTCTACGTGGCGGAGGATGATTCTGAGCAGATCCGTGGCCCGAGCGGGCGGAACATCCAGGGAGTCGGCATGTCGGTGGTATCGAGTCTGCAGGATCTGCTGCCAGTGGAATCGTTGATTCTCGAGCCCGCGCAGATGGACGCCTATCGGCGCGACGCAGCCGATTTCGCCCCGTCCGGCCGGCCGCTGGCGGTGGTACTGGCGGCCGACACCGCGCAGGTTGCCGCCACCCTGCGGTGGGCTGGCGAGAACCAGGTGCCGGTGGTTCCTCGAGGCGCTGGATCCGGGCTGTCCGGTGGAGCCGGCGCCATCGACTCCGCAATTGTGCTGTCCACGCACCGGATGACCGCGATCCTCGATATTGCCGATGATGATCTGTACGCGGTGACCCAACCAGGGGTGATCAACGGCGATCTCGGCAGAGCCGTTGCGGCCAGGGGCATGTTCTATCCACCGGACCCGGCCAGTTTCGAGATCTCCTCCATCGGGGGCAATCTGGCGACCAACGCCGGCGGATTCAGGTGCCTCAAGTACGGCGTGACCCGGGATTCGGTGCTGGGCCTGCAGGTCGTGCTGGCCGACGGGTCCGTGATTCGAACCGGCGCCAGAACAGTGAAGAACGTCGTGGGTTATGACCTGACGTCGTTGTTCGTCGGCTCGGAGGGAACCCTTGGCATCATCACCGAGGCCACCCTCCGGCTGCGACCGCGACCGCCCGGTCAGCCGGCGACCTTCGTAGCGACATTTCCTTCATTACCGGCAGTAGGCGGCGCAGTCGCGGCAATCGTCCGCTCCGGGCTGGGGCCCAGTCTGTTGGAGCTGATGGATCAGGCGAGCATCGGGATCGTCGAGAACTTCCGGCCGATGGGATTGGACCGCACCGCCGCAGCCCTGCTGATCGGCCAATCCGATGGGGACGACGCCTCGGGGGCAGCGGAGGCGATGGCGGCGCTCTGCCTGCGGAACGGCGCCGGTTTCGCGACTTCCTCGACCGATCCAGCCGAGGCCGACATGCTGCTGGAGGCCAGGCGCTTGCACTATCACGCCTGTGAAGCCAAGGGGCGGGTGCTCAGCGAGGACATCGGGGTTCCGCGCAGCAGACTTGCGGAGTTGCTCACCGGAATCGCGCACGTTGCCGCGGCGTCGGGGCTCGAAATCGCAACTGTTGGACACGCCGGCGACGGCAACATGCACCCCGCGATGATCCTGCCGCGGGGCGATGACGAGGCAATTGGGGCAGCGCAGCGAGCGGCCGACCAGATCTGCCGACTGGCGTTGCGCCTGGGCGGCACGGTGAGTGGCGAGCACGGCATCGGCACCCTGAAACGCGAATGGCTCGGGGCGCAGTTGGACGCGCCCACCTACGCCGCCCATCGGCTGGTGAAATCGGCGTTCGACCCGCTCGGGATCCTCAATCCCGGCAAGGCGTTGTAAGGCCATTCTCGATTTCGGAAAGGCGTAATGGTCCCGCGTCAGGTTTGGAAGACCTTGCCACCGGACACGGTGACGGCGACGGCTGCAAGAGGTTGGTCGGCGGGCCCGTTCAGAACGGCTCCGGTGGTGACGTCGAATCTGGAACCGTGCAGGGGACATACCCCAGAGCCGTTCAGCACTGCGCCCTGGTGCGTACACACGGCCGTGTGTGCCAACACTTTTCCTGCCACCTCGGCCAACAGGACCTGTCCGTCCGGGCCGGCCACGACAAGTCCTGAGCCGGCCGGGATGTCCGCGACCGATGCCAATGCGATGCGCGCAGCGCGAGAGGGGCTCGCACCCGGACCTGCTGCGGCCGAGCCTGCTGCCGACGGGTCTGCCGGCGCGGGAGAGCTCGACGCCGGCGTCGTGCCTGAACCACACGCAGCGCAGGCCAGCACGGCGGCGCCGCCACCCACCAACACTGCGCGCCGGCGGTATTCGCGACGGCCTGGCAAATCGGACAGCAACTGGTTCGGTCCGGCATCGGTGACTGGTTCGGCCACTCTGGGCATCGTCGTTCTCGGCATGCTCGTCCTCCGGTTCTGGTGTGATCGGCTTTCGGGTGGTCGGCTGCAATTCGGCGACCGCATGACCCGAGCATCCCGAGCTTGACATTCGTATTTCTGAATTTCCTGTGATGAGCCCGGCGGCCAGCAGGTCCGCGGTGCGAGAAGTCGATTACCGCACGAGCCGGTCCAACTCGTCGAGTTGATCGGCGGTCAGCGTGATGGAACCGGACGCGAGGTTCTCCCGCAGATGCGCGACGCTGGACGTGCCGGGGATGCAGAGAATGGTCGGCGAACGCTGCAGCAGCCACGCCAACGCCAGTTGCATGGTGGTCGCGCCGACCTGACCAGCGATGCCGGCGAAGTGATCTGCTGCCAACGGGGAGAACCCACCGAGCGGGAAGAACGGTACAAAGGCAATGCCTTCCGCCGCACACAGATCGACCAACTCGTCGTCCTGACGCTCCGCCACGTTGTACGCGTTCTGCACGCAGGCCACCGGCGCGATGGTCTGCGCTTCGATCACTTGGTCCCGCCCGACGTTGCTCACTCCCAGGTGACGAATCAGCCCCTGCTCCCGCAGACCTGCCAGCGCTTCATACTGCTCGGCTATCGAACCGTCGCGCATCACGTTGCCGTTGTGTCCGTGCATCCGCAGATTCACCGCGTGGATCTGATCCAGTCCCAGATGGTCCAGATTGTCATGCACCGCAGCGATCAACTCCTGCGGCGTGAGTGCGGGCAGCCAAGCCCCGTCCGGCGTGCGCCGAGCGCCGACCTTGGTGACCAGGACCAGATCTTCGGGATACGGATGCAGCGCCTCTTTGATCAGCTCATTCACGACGAAAGGTCCGTAGAAGTCACTGGTGTCGATGTGGTTGACGCCAAGGGACACGGCCTCCCGGAGCACGGCGAGTGCCTCGGTACGATCGCGCGGCGGCCCCATGATGCCTGGGCCGGCCAACCTCATCGAGCCGTAGCCGAGTCGGTTGACGGTCAGGTCGCCGCCGAATTCGAAAGTGCCGGCCGCGGCCGCAGGTGAAGACGCTGTCATTCTGGACTCCAGGAAGAGGTTGGCGGTTCGTCGGTTCGGTAGTGCTGTCGATTGTGCCGCAGGCCGATCTGCAGCCGCACGGCACGGCGGTCGGGGCCACGGATGCCCGCCGACAATGTGCGCCGCCCCCTTCGGCGCTTGCCGACGCCCACCGTGCGCGCCAACCGTTCCCCGTCGGCGCCTGCCGACGCCCACCGTGGGCGCCTCAACCCTCCCCGCGCGGATCGTGCTCGGTTCGCGCGGGTTGCGATGGGCGCGGCTGCGCCGCGATGCGCGCGGCGCTCCCTGGCGGCTACCCACCGCCGCCCCCTGCCGACGCCCCACCGGGTGCCTCAGTCCTCCCCGCGCGGATCGTGTCCGGTTCGCGCGGGTTGCGATGCGCGCGGCTGCGCCGCGATGCGCGCGCCACGCCCAGGGTGCGGTCGGAACGGGCTTGCCGACGCTCACGATGCGCGCCGCCCACTGCCGGTCACAGCCGGCGACACCAACCAGCGGCGGTGGTCCGCAGGCAGACAGGGCAGGAGGCAGGAGGCAGGCAGACAGGGCAGGCAGGAGGCAGGCAGGCAGGCAGGCAGGTCAGGTCAGGTCCCGCCCGGCCGGACGAGCGACGGATTGCAAGGCGTTGAAAAATTGTCGGCTACGCAAACGTCGGGCGCGGTAGTAGTCGGCGCGCTCTGGCCGTGGTTGCGCCACCGGGGTTGTCGGTGGGTCCAGTGCGGCGAGCAGCGTCGGTTCATCGATCAGGTCCGCGGCGAGAGCGCCGGTGTAGGCGCTGCCAAGTGCGGACGCACCTGGGACGTCCAGCGCCTGCAACTGGACATCAAGCGTGTCGGCGAGCATCTGCCGCCACCCGACGGCGGTGCTGCCGCCGCCGCCGAGCCGTACCTGCCGACCGTGGAAGGCTTTGCCGGGCAGGCATTCCAGGGCATCGGCAATGGCGCCCGCCACGC
>JBPCPG010000036.1:0-2974 GCA_050999445.1 Nakamurella sp.
CCCTGTCGGCCGAACACGGCATCGGGGTCCGGGACGGGGCGTTCTGCGCGCAGCCGCTGGTTCGGCGGCTGCTCGGAGCGGCTGGATGCAGTGCCGAAGACGGAACAGGGCACGCCATCCGCGCCTCGGTCGGATTGGCGACCACCACCGAGCACGTCGACCGGCTCGTCGCCGCCGTGGAGTCCATCGCCGCCAACGGTCCTCGCCGCCGCTACATCGCCGTGGGCGGTCGCCCGACGCCGGCCGTCGACGACCGGGTGCTGCCCCGCATCGCCCCCTGGCAGTAGCCCGGCCCATCCAACAAGCCCAGCACCACACAGAGCCCGGGAGTGGTCCGAATCGGACCAACCCCGGGCTCTGTGTGTCGAACCGGAACTGTCAGGCTTCGTGCCTGCCACGGTCGGAACCGGCGCCGACCGTCTGACCATCGTTCAGTAGGTCGGAGTCGGCCACGAGATCAGCCACAGCGATTGGATGGCTGACCGTCTCCGACGCGTGTGCCGGAACGTGATCACCGCTCGTGTCGTTGCCGACCGACGAGTCGTTGGTCGTCGAGGGCCTGCTGTGCATCTCGTCCTTGGTCATCTCGCCCTTGGTCATCTCGGGGGCCGGTGATGCCCCGGGGCTCGCCACTCCGCCCTCGGGTAGCGTCTCCGCGGCCATCGAAGCCGACTCGACCTGACGCTCCTGGATCGCCGACATGGTGCGCAACGGCGCCGCCTTGATGAGATTGATCAACACGAACGCCAGCACCATCGCGATCGCAGCCAAGAGATAGACCGTGTGGGTGGCACTGACGAACCCCTGCTTGAACGGCAGGGCGATCGCCGGGTTCAGCTTGCCCAGGAAGGACGAGTCCGTCACCAGCTGCTGGCCGAGACCACCAAGGTATTTCTGCGCGCCGGATGGATCGCCGTGCCCGGAGGCCGCCAATGCCTGCCGGAAGGCCGGGTTGGTGGAATTGGCCTGGATCGCACTGCCGATCTTGGATGGCAGCCCGTTGAACAACAGCGACAGGAAAATCGCAACGCCCAGCGTGCCGCCGAGCTGCCGGAAGAACGTGGCCGACGAGGTGGCGACCCCGATATCGCGGGCCGGTACGGCGTTCTGGACGGCGATGAGCAGCGTCTGCATGCAGAGTCCGAGACCGAGGCCGACGAGCAAGAAGTAACTGTCGAGCATGAAGTAGTTGCTGCTGGTCTTGACGGTCAGCAGGAGCAGGAACGCCACCACCAGAATGCCGGTCCCGATCACCGGGAAGATCTTGTACTTTCCGGTCCTTGACGTCAGCTGGCCGGAAACGATGGACCCGGCCATCAACCCGGCCATCAGCGGCAGCAGCAGCAAGCCCGACTGGGTCGGGGTCGCGCCTTTGACCAGCTGCAGGTAGAAGGGCAGCATGCTGATGGCACCGAACATGCCGAGACCGATGAGTGCGTTGACACCAAGGCTCAGGCTGAAGGTCGAGTTGCGGAACAACCGCATCGGGATGAGCGCCTCGTCCTTCATCCGGACCTCGATGAGGATGAAGGCGACGATACCGACCGCAGCCAGCGCGAGAAGGCCGAGAATACGGGCAGAACCCCAGCCCCAGCTGTTGGCCTGTTCGGCGACGATCAGTAGCGGAACGATCCCGACGATCAGGGCAAGCGCTCCCCACCAGTCGATGCGATGGTCGCGTCGGATGTGCGGAATGTGCAAGAACCTCCACACCACGACGAGCGCGACGATGCCGATCGGCACGTTCACCAGGAAGACCCAGCGCCAACCGGAGATACCCAGGATGCTCGTTGACCCCGCGAAGAAGCCGCCGACCAGCGGGCCGATGACGGAGGACGTGCCGAAGACCGCCAGGAAATAGCCCTGGTACTTGGCGCGCTCCCGCGGCGGCACGATGTCAGCCAGAACGGCGAACGCCAGTGAGAACAGCCCACCGGCTCCGATTCCCTGGAACGCTCGGAACGCCGCCAGCATCGGCATCGAGGTCGCGAACGAGCTCGCGGCAGACCCGATGATGAACAGCGAGATGGCCAGAATGAACAGTGGCCGCCGACCGTAGATGTCGGACAGCTTGCCGTAGAGCGGCGTGGTCACGGTGGAGGTGATCAGGTAGGCCGTCGTCACCCAGGCCTGGATGTTCAGTCCGTGCAGGTCGTCGCCGATGACTCGGATCGCGGTTGAGACGATCGTCTGATCCAGGGCGGCCAGCAGTAGCCCGAGCAGTAGTCCAACCAGGATGGTCATGATCTGCTTGTGACTCAACCCCCCGTCCGTGGGAGGGGCCGCGGTTTTCGCGGCAGATGTTTCGGTGGTGGTGGCCATCAGTTGAACCTCTCGATGCTGGTATGCGGTTGTGATGCGTCGTGGGCCGGTTCCAACCGAACCTGCCCGTGTCTGCGCGTCATGGTTTCCTGTACTTCGTCACGGCGGCCCTCTAGGTCGATCGCGTAACGCTGCAAAAGACGAAGGAAATCGGATCTTTCGGCCGACGACCAGTCGGCGATCACCGGCTCGACGGCGTGGCCTCGGTCACGCAAGTACTCCCGGACCCGCTCCACTCCGGAGGCTGTTGGAACCAAGAGCGAAGCGCGCCCGTCGTCCGGATCGGCGCGGCGCTCGATCAATCCGGACTTGACCAGAAAGGCAACCTGCCGAGAGACGGTGGATTGATCGGCGCACATCGTGTCCGCCAGATCCTTCGCCCGCTTCGGCCCGACCTTCACCAGCTGGATCAGCAAGAAGATCGGAACCAGCTCCGGGTCGGCCGCGTTGGCCAGGCGGCTCCGGATGTTGCCGTAGAACCGGATCACCGTGATCAAGGCGTCCGCGATGTCGGCCGTCTGCTCGCTGGTCTTGTCGCCGCTTGTCCGGGCGCCTGGAATTCCCACCGCTCGGCGGCCCGGATCGGCTGTCGGGGCAGTCTGCGCGACGGCAGTCAGATCACTGGACACTCGACCACACTCCTGAATTAAGC
>JBPCPG010000045.1:0-17496 GCA_050999445.1 Nakamurella sp.
AGGTTTGCTACCCGGCGGGTCGGGGGGAGGGAAGCGGAACCCCCCCCCCCCCCCCCCCCGGCCGGCTTTTTCCGTTTTGTCGCTGCTCGACCCAGCGATTTCGAGTCGCCCTGGACGGGGAGTGGCATTGGCCGGCACCAAGACCTCGGGTTCGCTGCAGCGATACCTTCTGACCCGACTGGTTCTGATCATTCCGATGATCTGGATCCTGGTCACCCTGGTGTTCTTCCTGATGCGGGTCATCGGTGACCCCATCACGGCGGCCCAGGGTGGCCGTCTCCCGCCGGAGCAGATCGCCGAGCGCAAGCACGCCGCCGGATTCGACCGGCCGATCTTCGTCCAGTACGGGGAATATCTGTGGAATCTGCTGCACGGCGACTTCGGAACGACGCTCTCCGATCACCGGAAGGTCTCCGACATACTGCTGGTGAACGGGGCAGCCACTCTCGAGCTGACCTTCTGGGCCTTCTTGATCGCGATCGGGGTCGGTATTCCGCTGGGCCGTCTCGCCGCCCGCCATCGCGATCGGTTCCCCGACGTCCTGCTCCGCGTCACCGGAGTGCTCTTCTACGCGGCGCCGGTGTTCTTCGTCGGTCTGTTGGCGAAATTGCTGTTCGCGAACATCCTCGGCTGGCTGCCGGTTTCGGGCAGGGCAGATCCGACCACCCAGATTGCGATCGCCCACGTCTCGCCGAAAACCAACATCTTCATCATCGACTCGATCCTGTACGGCGATCCGAATTACATCCTGGATGTGGTGCGGCACGCCGTTCTTCCGGCGTTCACACTCGGACTTCTCACGGCCGGCATCTTTCTCCGGCTGGTGCGCACCAATCTGCTGCAGACGATGCGCGCTGACTACGTCGAGGCGGCCAGAGCACGCGGAGTCGCGGAGGGAACGGTGGTGCGAAAACATGCCTTCCGAAACGCACTGGTGCCGGTGGTCACCGTCATGGGTCTGCAGGGTGCCCTGCTTCTCGGGGGCGCCATTCTCACCGAACGGACCTTCGAGTGGCAGGGCCTGGGTTACGCCCTGGCGAATTATCTGACCTCGCGAGATTTCGTCGCAGTGCAGGGCATCGTCACGGTCATTGCAATATTCGTGGCCGTCGTGAGCTTCTTGATCGACGTGCTGACCGCGCTCATCGACCCACGGGTGAGGTACTGACATGGCCATACCAGTCACCGACGCCGGCCTGAGCGTCGCGAACAAGCGACGCCGCACCGGGTTGAGAACAATGGCGGCCGTATTGAAACAGACCGGCGGCGTGCAGCGCGGCATGTTGGTCAGTGGCGCCGTGATCGTCGGAATCTTCGCCATTCTCGCGATTTTCGCCCCGTGGATCTCACCGTACGGATTCAATGACGATTCCTCGAACGGCGTCGATTTCGCGGCACAATCGGCGCCCGGCGCCGGCCATTGGTTCGGTACCACGACGGCCGGCGGCGAAGATGTGCTCTCACAAGTGGTCTACGGTTCGCGTACGGCCCTCATGGTGGTGGTGCTTGCGGTGGTGATGGCCCTGGTGGTCGGGGTTCCGCTGGGTCTGTATTCCGCCTACCGCGGCGGCTGGGTCGATCGGGTTCTGGTGCTGATCACCGATGCGCTCTTCGCGTTTCCGTCGTTGTTGCTCGCCATCGTCGTCTCGATAGCCTTGGTGGGAGGCAATTCCAGCCAGGGTGGCGGCATTCTCGCCGCGTCCATCTCGATCACCGTGATCTATATCCCGCAGTATTTCCGAGTGGTGCGGAACGCCACCATCTCGGCCAAACAGGAGCCCTACGTCGAAGCGGCCCGAGCGCTCGGAGCCCGACCGAGCACGATCATCCGGCGATATCTGTTCAGCAACGTCGTGCAGTCGGTTCCGATCATCGCGACGGTGAATGCCGCGGACGCCATTCTGACGTTGGCCGCGCTGGGTTTCCTTGGGTTCGGCATCGAGCCATCCTCGGCAGCGGAGTGGGGTTACGAGTTGAACAAGGCACAATCGGACTTCAGCTCCGGGGTCTGGTGGACGGCAGTTTTTCCGGGCCTGGCCATCGTCCTGCTCGTGCTGGGTCTTTCGCTGATCGGGGAGAGCCTGAACGACGTGCTCAACCCGCTGCTCCGCGCTCGGCGACTGTCCCAGGTGGTCATGCCTGGCCGGGTTGCGAACAAGCGTGCCGCCTCGGCGAGAGCCAATGATCATGTGGTTCATCACGGCACCGATACGGCGGAAGGCCCTATCGAGACGCCATCGGGCACCGGCACTCTGGAAGGCAACCGCTGATGCGCGAAGTGGCTGCGAGCAAGAGCAGTAGTGGCAGATCCGCCGACGGAGCCTCGGACGAGTTGGTGCTCGACGTGCGCGATCTCCGGGTGTGGTACGCGGGCGCCGGAGGTCCGATCAAAGCGGTCGACGGGGTCTCATTCACCCTCCAGCGAGGGGAGGTCCTCGGTCTGGTCGGTGAGAGCGGTTGCGGCAAGTCGACTCTGGGTCGCGGACTGCTCGGCTTGATGCCCGGCGGCGCGGCAATGGACGGGGAGATTCTGTTTCGCGGGCGCAATGTCGTCGAGCTCGCGGCCAAGGGCTGGCCTGCGATACGGGGAGCCGGCCTCGGGATGATCTTCCAGGAACCGATGACGCGGCTCGATCCGTTGATGCGGATCAGTGATCATTTCCGGGAGGCGATCCGCGCCCACGAGAAGATCGGCAAACGGGCTGCGGACTCCCGGGCGCTGGAAACGTTGCGTTCGTTGGGCATTCCGCCGTCGCGCTACACGAACTATCCGCACGAGTTCTCCGGCGGGATGCGGCAGCGAATCATGATTGCCCTCGCTCTGGCGCTGCGCCCGTCCTTCGTGGTGGCCGACGAGCCGACCACCGCCCTGGATGTGTTGGTGGAGGCCCAGATCATCAAGATCCTGGGCCAGATCCGGTCCACCTTCTCGCCGGCGATGCTGTTGATCACCCACAATCTGGGCATCGTCGGACAGGCGTGCGACCGGGTTGCGGTGATGTACGCCGGACGGATCGTGGAGCAGGGGACGGTCGCCGAGGTGTTCGCCGACCCGCAACACCCTTACACCAGGGAGCTGCTGAGCTCCACCATTTCGCTGACCACGACGGAATTGCGAACGATTCCGGGCGCGCCACCGGATCTGGGCAATCCGCCAACCGCCTGCCGTTTCCATCCGCGCTGTCCGCAGGCGATGGCGGTCTGCGCGGACGTGTTTCCCGCCACCACCGATCTTCCGAACGGGCGCGAGGTCGAATGCCATCTCCAGCAATTGAATCTGTTGTCGGCGGCCGAACGCGCTCCGCTGGTTCGCGAGAAGGTGTTGGTAGCCGATGAAGCGTGATCTGGGTTCGGCGTCCGAGGCATCCTCCGTCACCCCGATCCTGTCACTGACAGATCTGTCCGTGCATTTCGCGCTCCGCGGGTCGGCGTTGGGCCGATTGGTCGGTCGATCGGCGGGTTCGGTGAAGGCGCTCGACGGGGTCAGCCTGGACGTGATGCCGGGCGAGGTCGTCGGGCTGGTCGGCGAGTCCGGGTCCGGAAAGTCGACGCTCGGACGTTCCGTACTCGGGCTGGCTCCGGTGACGGGCGGGAGCATCACCTACCGGGGCAAAGAAATCAGTGGGTTGTCCGAATCGGCGATGCGCCCACTGCGACGGAAATTGCAGATGATCTTCCAGGATCCGCACGCTGCGCTCAACCCGTCGATGACCGTGGAACAGGCGATCTCCGACGCGCTGCGGATCCATGGCGTACCGGAGAGCGACCGGTATGCGCAGGTGGTGGATGCGTTGGAGCGGGTGGGCCTGGCGCCGGTGGAACGATTCGCGCCGAAGTATCCGGCTGAACTTTCCGGCGGTCAGAAGCAGCGGGCGGTGATCGCCCGAGCAATCGCACTGGGGCCGGAGGTGCTGATCGCCGACGAGCCGATTTCGATGTTGGACATGAGCGTTAGAGCGAAGATCCTGTCGCTGATGGACGGATTGCGCACCGAACTGGGTATCTCCTTCATCTACATCACGCACGATCTGGCCAGCGCCAGGTTCTTCTGCGACCGGGTCGCCATCATGTACCTGGGAAAGATCGTGGAGATCGGACCGGCGGACGAGATCTTCGCCAACCCGAGGCATCCCTATACCCAAGCCCTGCTCAAGGCCATTCCGGACGTCTCGCACGTCGGCGGCCCTCCTGCCGAACTGCCGCGCGGTGAGATTCCCGACGCCGCCCGGCCTCCGCAGGGCTGCCCATTCCATCCCAGGTGCCCCAAGGCATTCGAGGTCTGCGGCTGGGAGGCAAGGGATTTGCGCGTCGTGCTGGAAGAGCGTTGGACCACCGTCGGCATCGACGTCTACGACCGGGAATCCGCCCTTTTTCCCGCAGTGGATTCGATCATCACGACCGACGGCGTTGCGTTGCTCCGAACGCCGAAGCCTTCTGATGCCGTCGAGACCCTGAGGACCATTCAGACCGAAAATCCGGACGAGCCGTTCTTCAAGGGCCTGGTCAAAATGGCGGTGGCACCCGGCGGTGTGCGACTCGAATTCAACGAGGCGCATCGGCCGGTACTGCTGCCGATCGTCAGAACCTCAGGTCCCTCGGCCGTGTCCGTCGCCTGCCACCTGTACGACGCCGTCCAGGCTGTTCCGACGACTGCGGCCGGCGGGTGATCCGAACGGACGGCTGTGTCAGCCGGTACCGATATCGCCGTCCTCCTGGCGCAAGCATCACTCGGTAGAACTGACGGCTCCAGCGACCCGAACTGCGATTCCGTCGAGAGTGACCACGTCGCCTGGGTGTAGTTGCCTGCCGCGGCGATGCTCGATCTCGTCATTGACGGTCACCAGACCGTCCTCGAGGATGGGGCGCACGTCCGCGCCGTTGTCGACCGCGCCCGCCAGTTTCAGCAGCTGGCCGAGACGGATCATGTCGCCGGTGATCGGGATGTCGTGCATGAGCCCATTGTTCCCCCATCGCGGTCGCCGTAGTAGTAACCGTTGACATATGATCTACGGTAGTAGACGATCATCAGATGAGCCTCGACGACGGAACTCCCGCCAGCGACGATTTGCTCCGCCTGCATGCTGCCGCGCAATCCCTGGTCGGCGAGGCACTGCGCGGATTGGGCCCTGCCGATCTAGCGAGGGTCACGCCCTGCTCGGAATGGGATCTCCGTGCGCTTCTGGAGCACATGTACGGCCAGAACCTGGGCCTGATGGCGGCGACTGGGGGCGATGGCGCGGACCTGGAACAGTGGCGCCCACGAGCGCTCGGTCTCGAGCCCGCCGCTGCCATTGCCAATTCGGCGGGAAGTCTGGTCGTCGCGTTGGCCGAGGCAGGGCTGAGCGGCACCATGTGGATGCCCGAGATTCTGCCGACTGCCCCGTTGCCCGCGCGGACGGCGGTGCTGGCGCACCTGCTGGATTCCGTGGTGCACGGTTGGGACGTGGCGATGGCGCTCGGAAAGCCTTTCGACGCGGAGCCAGGGGTACTCGCGGTGGCGGCCGCGGTGGCTGGCCGGGTGCCGTCGGGCGATGGGCGGCTGCGTCCCGGCGCGGCGTTCGGGCCGCCGGTCCAGGCTCCGAGCGGGGGACAACTGGCAGACATGCTGGCCCTGCTCGGCAGGAATCAGGGCTTCCGGCCATCCGACATGGCTTGATCGGCGAGCAAGCGATCGAACAGTGCGGCCAACACGGTGGGCTCGACGGGAGGAAGCCCGGTCAACGCCGCGAAGTAGAGCCCGAAGCCGACCAGTCGGATGTTCTCCGCCTGAACGGGATCGCTCACCGCTGCTCGCATCGGCTCCTCCCAGGCTCGGAAGATGTCGGCCAACAGGGCTGCAGACTCGGCAACATGGTTGCCCTTGTCGTCGGCGTCGCCGTTCTGGCCGGTCCGCACGGCCGCGATCAGCGACGTGAAGAAGCCGGCCTCGTCGTCTTCGGTCGGCTCCGAATACTCGAGAAACCCGCGTGCCGCCCCCGACCGCACCGTCGCCTCGGACATCTCCGAGATGACCGAATCACGAACGGATTTCAGCAACCCCAGGTACAGGGCGGACTTCGAGGGGAAGTGATAGAGCAAGCCACCCTTCGAGACGCCGGCTTCCGCGGCGACTGCCTCCAGGGTCACCGAGGCTGTGCCGCTGCCCGCAAGAATGCCGCGCAGAGCCAACAAAATTCGCTCGCGTGTTTCGGTGGCCACAGATAGACTGTACCGGCCGGACGGTATTGTGAACTCCGCCCAGGGCATCATCGACAACGAAGGGCCGCTTCGGCGGTGAGGGAGTGAACGTCACGTGTTCGGGCCGTATCTGCAGGTTCTCCGGCGTCCTGGCGCCGCGCGTTTCTCGGCGGCCGGGATGTTGGCGCGGATGCAGATGTCGATGGCGGGACTCGGGGCCGTCATGTTGCTCTCCGCCGAGCGTGGCTCGTTCGCAGTGGCCGGAACGGTCTCGTCCATCTACGCGCTCTCCGCCGCCGCGATCAGCCCGCAGTTGTCCCGGTTGATCGACATCCGCGGCCAGCGTCGGGTGGTGCCGGCGCAATTGGCCGTACACGTGCCCGCCGTCGCGCTGATGATCGTGTTCGCCGTTTTCACGGAGATGACCTGGCCGATCTTCGTGCTGGCCTTCGTCGCCGGAGCTTCCCAGCCGATGCTCGGACCGTTGGTGCGGACGCGGTGGTCGGCGATGCTGACCGGCGATCCGCAGTTGCGAGTGGCCTTCGCCTGGGAGTCCCTCATCGATGAGGCGGTCTTCATCCTCGGACCGCCGCTCGCCACCGTCGTTGCGCTGCAGGTGTTTCCCAGCGCCGCGCTGATCCTGGCCACCAGCCTCCTGCTGGTCGGCACCGTCCTGCTCCTGCTCCAGACCTCGACCGAACCGCGACCTTCCGGCCGGTCGAGGCAGCGTTCGGGAAAACCGGCCATCCTGCTTCCCGGAGTCGCGGGCATCGCAGCAGTCTTCGCACTGATGGGCGGCATCTTCGGCGCTTTCGAGGTGACGACCGTCGCGTTCGCGAAGGAAGCCGGGCATGCGGGTGCGGCCGGCCTGCTGCTGGCCCTGTACGCAGTGGGATCGCTGGTCGCCGGCCTGATCTTCGGGGTGGCGAAGATCAAGGCGTCCTTGCTGCGACAGTTCGGCGTCTCCATCGCGGTGCTGGCCCTGGTCAGCCTGCCGCTGCCGTTCCTGCCTAACCTGGTCCTGGTCGGTGCCGGTCTCCTGCTGGCCGGGGTCGCCTGTTCGCCGGCGCTGATCTCCGGGATGAGCCTCATCGAGCGGATCGTGCCGGCCCATCGGCTGACCGAAACCATGGCGTGGACCGGTTCAGGTATGGCCGTAGGCATCGCGATGGCCACACCGCTGGCCGGCCTGCTCATCGACGCCAGGGGCGCTTCCGATGCCTACTGGGTGACGTCAGGATGTGCGATCGGCGCTCTGCTGGTGGCGTTGCTGGTGTTGTCGTCCCTGCGCCGATCGGTCGCCACGGTGCTGCTCGCCGAAGAACAGCAGGCCCAGGATCAGCAGGCGCAGGCGATCGCGGGCGCGAGCGTCATCAGTGACCTCGTGCCGGCGCTGACCAACCACCGGTGACGGTGATCAGCCGGCAATAGGGTCACTTCCTGCCGGCCCACTCGAGCAGCCGCTCCAGCGGCCAGGTGTTGACGATCCGGTCCGCCGGCACGCCGCACTCGGCGGCCCTGGCGCAGCCGAGCAATTGCCAGTCCAGCTGTCCCGGCGCGTGCGCATCGGTGTCGATGCTGAACAGGCAGCCTGCCTCCAGCGCCTGCGTGATCAGCCGCCGCGGCGGATCGAGCCGTTCCGGCCTCGAGTTGATCTCGACCGCCACCCCGTTCGCGGCACAAGCGGCGAAGATCCTCGCGGCATCGAACGTGCTCTCCGGTCGGCTGCTCGGACGCCCCCGCGTCGGCCCGGCCGCGACCATTCGTCCGGTGCAATGTCCCAGCACGTCGGTGTAGGGATTCTCCACCGCCGCAAGCATTCTCGCGGTCATCTCCGCCGAACCGGCTCGAAGTTTGGAATGCACCGATGCGACGACGAGGTCCACCCGACCGAGCAATTCGTCCGTCTGATCCAGAGTGCCGTCCTCGTTGATGTCGCACTCGATGCCGGAGAGCAGGGTGAATGCCGGCAGAGCCCGATTGATCGTGTCGACCACAAGTAGCTGTTTCTCCAGCCGCTCAGGGCTCAGGCCGTTCGCGACGGTCAGTCGCGGCGAATGATCGGTCAGCACCACGTACTCGTGACCGATCTCCGCAGCAGTGATGGCCATCTCCTCGATCGGGCTGCCGCCGTCACTCCAGTTGCTGTGGGTGTGCAGATCCCCGCGCAGTGCTGCCCGGAGTTCGCCCCCGCCGTCGGCGAGCGGTCGAACAGTCTGCTCGAGATCGGCCAGATAGTCGGGTACTTCGCCTCTCGCAGCCTGTTCTGCGACCGCGGCGGTCTTTGGGCCGATGCCGGCAAGTTGGGTCAAGGTGCCGGTCGCCAGCCGCCTCTCCAACTCTGCGTCGGGCAGCGTCGCCAGGGTGCCGGCCGCCGTGCGAAACGCCTTGACGCGATAGGTCGGTGATTGCCCCCGCTCCAGCAGGAAGGCGATGCGCCGCAGCGCCGCGACGGGATTCATATCGAGCCATCGTAGTCGCGTTGGGTAGTCGGCGGACCGGTGGTGTCCCGCGGTGAACAGGGGAGAACGGCGTCTACAACCCGACAACGTGAACCTTTTCGAAATGAATAGCTGCAGCGGGAACCGGTGCCCGGCCCGGACGTACCGTCGGATATGGATTCTCGATCTGCCGGGCTTTTCGACGCTCACAGTGTGACCCGGCGCCTCCACGCCGATCCGACGTTCGCCGTCGGCGGGCTCCGGGCACTGCTGTTGCAGGCCCTGCACCCGTTGGCAATGGCAGCGGTCGAGCAGAACGGCGGGTTCGAGGCCGACCTGTGGGGGCGGCTGACCCGGACTTCGGAGTACCTGACCACCGTCACCTACGGCAGCCGGGCCGAGGCGCTGCGAGCATCCGCTCGGGTTCGCGGCATCCACCGCAAATTACGTGGCACCGACCCTGCCACCGGTCTTGAATTTCGACTGGACCGGCCGGATCTTCTGTTGTGGGTGCACTGCTGCGAGGTGGATTCCCTCCTTTCGGCCGCTCGTCGCGGTGGTTTGCCACTGACCGATGACGAAGCCGACAGCTATCTGGTCGAGCAGGTGCGGTCTGCGGAACTGGTCGGTCTGCCGGCTTCGGCTGTGCCGGCGACCAGGGCCGACCTCGCGCAGTACTTCGTCGACGTTCGGCCGGCCCTGCGAATGACGCCGGGCGCTCGGCGCGGCGCCCGGGTGGTGCTGGCGCCACCCATGCCGGGATGGGTCCGGCTGTTGACTCCGGCTCGTCCCGCGTGGGGCGGGCTGGCCGCCCTTTCGGTCGCGCTGTTACCGGCGTGGGCACGTCGGATGTACCGGTTGCCGGGTCTGACGGTGACCGATCTGGCCGCGACGGGCGCCCTTCGAGCACTGCGGGTGGCTGCGCTGGCGGTTCCGGAGCGGCTCCGGGAAGGACCGAATCTTCGGGCCGCCCGTGCGCGGGTCAGTGCCTGACAATTCGCCGGCCGGTTCGGCGGCCTAACTTTTCCGGGAATGGCCGGGGGCCGGTGCGGCGTCCCAGTTACCGGTCGCTCGGTCAGCCACTGCCGGTTGGGTCTGCCAACTCTCGTTCCAGGGGAGTGCGAAAGCTGGGGATGACGCGGAGCGGGCCCAGCCATGTCGTGAGTTCGGCAACTCGCGCGTCGACCGCCGCGGCGCCGGCTGTTCCGATGTCCTCGAGCAGGCGGGCGCGTATGACGCCGTCCGGTCGCTGCGCCCAGCCGCCGACCACCCGGCCCTGCCAGAAGATGGTCGGCCCGATGTTTCCGGTCCGGTCGAACAGCGCCGCTCGGTGCTCGCCGAGAAACCAGTCGCGGTGGAACCAACCCATCGGGGTCGGATCCAGTGCCGGCAGGAGCGCGGCGGCCGGCTCCGGTTCCGGCGTGCTGTCGAGGTCGTCGGCCAGCACCAGTCCGCAACCGCCGTCGAGGTCCACCTCAACGGTGTCGAGGAATTCCAGCGCTGCGCGCGTCTGTCGTGACGTCCATCCCGTCCACCACGCGATGTCGGCGATCGGTGCCGGCCCGAATGTCCGAAGCCAGTGTCGGAGCAGATCCTGGCGTGCCGTGTCCTCATCGAGCGCGCCGAGTCCGCCCGGTATCCAGGCCCGGGTGGGCCACCACTGGTTGCGAGTGCCGCGCCAGCCGCCGAGCGGTCGGCCACGGATGATTTTTCCCTCCAGGGCGAGAATAGTCAGAATCCTGCTCGTCACCTTCTGCGGAACGGCGTAAGCCTTGTCGGGCAACAGGTCGAGCACCGTGTTGAGGCGAGGCTCATCCTCCACGAGGTCCGCCGCGTACGCAGAACCCCGCCGCTCGAGGGCGGCAAGCGTGCCGTCGGACACCTCGGAGAGCCAGCGTTCGACGTCCTCGGCCACGGCTGCCTGCTTCAGCTGGGTCACCAACCGACGTCGTTGGGTGGCAGCGACGGCCGGCGCGGATGACGCCTGGACCACCGGAGCGAGGGCGGCGCTCACCACGAACACGGTGCGGCGCATGCCCATCATTCGAATCAGCCGCCGGTGCACGTACAACGCGTCGGCCAGATCGGTCTGCGAACCACTCGACATCCGTGCCCACGCGGACAGGTAGACGGTCGCCGGGTCGGTGGCGTGCAGTGCGACCATGGCATCGGCAACAGCTGCCATGTCACCGGACCTGGTTTCCGGCGTCAACAGCTGCCGGGTCTGCAGCCGTCGCCGTCGTTCCTGGGTATCGAACCGAGTCATGTCGTTCCTCTGGACGAGAACGCCGCCCGGTTTCCCGGCGACTCCGCGAACGCGCGCAAGGCGGTGGACGCCGCGAACGTGCGGAAAGGCGGTGCGGTCGTGACGCGTCAGTCGTCGACGGCGTTGGCAGCGGCGCGGTTCACCGCGGACACGATGGCCTTGAGAGATGCTCGGGTGATGGAGGAATCGATGCCAACCCCCCACATCACCTGCCCGTCGATGGCGCATTCCAGATAGGCGGCGGCGCGGGCGTCCCCGCCGGAGGAGAGCGCGTGTTCGACGTAGTCGAGCACCCGGACGTCGTAGCCCGCCTCGGCGAGAATGTTGCAGAACGCCGCGACCGGGCCATTGCCCTGACCTCGGCGAACGGACTCCTGCCCGTTCACCACGATTCGGGCGGCCAGGGTGTCGATCCCCTCCGAAGCGTCCTCCGGCGACTCGATGCCGGCCCGGATGAACTGCAGCGGCTGGGTCGTCTCGAGATACTCCTGGGCGAAGTATCGCCACATCGCCTTGGCGTCCACCTCGCCACCCTCGGATTCGGTGTATCCCTGCACCACTCGGGAGAACTCGATCTGCAGACGGCGCGGCAGGTCCAGGCCGTGCTCGGTCTTCATGATGTAGGCGACACCGCCCTTGCCGGACTGGGAATTGACCCGGATGACTGCCTCGTACGACCGCCCGACGTCTTTCGGATCAATGGGGAGGTACGGCACCTGCCAGGTGAATTGCTCGACCGGAATACCTGCCGCGACGGCGTCCCGGTTCAGATGATCGAAACCCTTCTTGATGGCGTCCTGGTGAGATCCCGAGAATGCCGTGTACACCAGGTCACCGCCGTAGGGATACCGTTCCGGTACTGCCAATTGATTGCAGTATTCGACGGTGCGACGAACTTCGTCGATATCGGAGAAATCGATCTGCGGATCAATACCCTGGCTGAACAGGTTCAGCCCCAGCGTCACCAGGCAGACGTTGCCGGTGCGCTCCCCGTTGCCGAACAGGCACCCCTCGATACGGTCTGCCCCGGCCATGTAACCCAGTTCCGCTGCTGCGACTGCTGTTCCGCGATCATTGTGCGGATGCAGACTCAGCACGATGGCCGAGCGGCGGTCCAGATTGCGATGCATCCACTCGATGGAGTCCGCATACACATTGGGTGTTGCCATCTCGACGGTGGCCGGCAGATTGACGATCATCGGTCGGTCGGGCGTTGGTTGCCAGATGGCGGACACGGAATTGCAGACCTCGACGGCATATTCCAACTCGGTGCCGGTGTAGGACTCCGGTGAATACTCGAAACGCCAGTCGGTGTCGGGGTACTTGTCCGCCCAGCGGGCGATTTCCTCCGCGCCGTCCGTGGCGATCCGGAGAATACCCGCACGATCGGAACCGAAGACGACCCGGCGCTGCAGGGTGGACGTCGAGTTGTACAGATGCACCACGGCCGATGCGGTGCCCTCCAGCGCCTCGTAGGTGCGGGCGATCAGTTCTGGCCTGGCCTGGGTCAGCACCTGGATCCGAACGTCGTCAGGAATGGCTTCCTGCTCGATGATCTCACGCACGAAGTCGAAGTCCGTCTGGGATGCGGCCGGAAAGCCGACCTCGATCTCCTTGTAGCCCATCGCCACCAACAGGTCGAACATCCGCCGCTTGCGAGCCGGGGTCATCGGGTCGATCAACGCCTGGTTCCCGTCACGCAGATCAACGGCGCACCACAGCGGCGCCTTGTCGATCACGGTGCCCGGCCAGCTGCGATCGGGCAGATCGATGGGCGGGAATGAGGTGTAGCGGGCAAATGGCATCTGGCTGCCGCGCTGGCGGTTGTACGGCGACTGCCCGGCGGGAATATCGCCGGCCGGAGTGTTCAGACGGGAAACGGGGGGAGTGCTCATGGGTGGGGGTCCTTGTTCCGCAGAGCCCGAAGCCTTCTCGGCAATTCGGGGGAGGAGTCGACCAGCAGCACGAAATCCCGCGACGGAGGAGCCAGTCTGGAAATCAGGCTCCGTCGCGGCGGCTAAGGAGCAGGCTCGGGGAGTCTGCGTTGCGCACCACGGGCTGGACCCTACCCCCTCCCCGCTGCCGACCGCAGTGGAGGACGGGCGATCACGCCAGGAAGTCGCCCAGCACAGCGTTGAGCTCATCCGGTGCTTGTGCGGGAATCCAGTGTGCGCCTTCTACTTTGGCGTAGGTCCAGGGCCCGTCGACGAAGGCGGCCGATCCTGTCATCTGCTCCTCGGACAGGAACTGGTCGCCCGCGGACCACACGCCCAGAACCGGGCAGCCGACCCTGGGCATCGGCGGCACACTCGTTCGGAAGTACGACTCCGGCGTGATGTTCGCGCGGTAGAGGTTGAGCGCCGCTTCGAGAGCTCCGGGCCGCGAGAGGTCGTCGATCTGGCGGTCCATCTGGGGGTCGGTGCCCACTGCGACGCCGTCCCAGGCCCACCGCCGGAACGCCAGCCAGCTCTGCGCCGGCAGGATCGACTCGGCCACTCCGGGATGCAGGAACCAGAGCATGTACCAGGACAGTTGCCGCTGCCGGATTCCGGCCGACATGGCGGCGCCGGGATGCCCGACCGACAGCACGGCGAGCCGGTCGACGACATCCGGCCGGCGCATGGCAAGGTTCCACGCCAGCGCCGCACCCCAGTCGTGACCGACCACCGCCGTGCTCCGGATCCCGAAGTGCTCCAGTACGGCGGTGATGTCTGCCAGCAGGGGGCCCATCCGGTACGCCGACACCTGGGCGGGCCGATCGGACCGTCCGTGGCCGCGGAGATCCGGTGCTATCACCCGGAACCCTTTTTCCGTCAGTGTTTTCATCTGTCGGTGCCAGAGCTGCCAGGAATCGGGGAAGCCGTGCAGCAGCAACACCGATCGTCCGGAACCCACACCGCCGCCGGTCGCGTTCGGCGGTGCGGTGGCGACATTGATCCGAACTCCGTCGGACGAAACGAATTGTTCGACCGGCGCAGAATGATTGTTCGAGCCTGGCATGAAGCTCCCTTCCGACCGCTGCACCATCCGGTGCGTCACCATCTTGTGCGTCACCCGGGTTCGCATTGGACAGGATTCGTCCTGCACGGTTCTACGCAACGGTAACGCGCTGCCCGCAGCCGGCGCGGCTATCGTGGAGAAAATGAATCGCCACGTCGGGGGAATGCTGTTGCTCGTCGTGGCGCTGCTGGCGGTCGGTATCACGCCGAGCATCCTGGGCCGGCGGACCACCGGAACTCCGGTCGCAGAGGTGATAGCGGCGCCGCCGACCATCGGCCAGTGTGTCGCCGCGATCGTTGCATCCAACGGCCAGGACCGGAATCTTCCGGTGGCCGCGGTGTTGCCGACGTGCTCCGGATCGGTGATCGGTGAGGTCATCTCGGTCAGGTCGACCAGCCCGACCCCGGTGGTCACCACACTGGACGAGTACACCAGGGCGAATCCCGATTGCCAGGGGCAGGCGGAGAGCTATCTGGGCACCAGTCGCCGCACCGTCCTGCTGGGTGTGCAGTGGACGACGAGCCTGTCCGTGAACGCGGTGACCGTCGGCCCCGACGCCCACGACAGAGCGGCGGGACGGACCTGGACGGCGTGCGTGCTGACAGCCGTCGGACAGTCCTACCGCGCGCCATTGCCGCTGCGGTCGAGCTGGAACAGCAGAACGCTGCCGAGCGCGTTCGGCGTCTGCTGGTCGAAGCAGATCGAGCAACGCGGAACTCCGACCCCCTGCACCTCGGCTCATCTCACCCAGCAGTTGGCCTTCGGATTCGCCGCCGGGCCCTTGGACACCTCCCAGGCGCTGGTGTCACGGGACGATCCAGCCCTGGTGCTGGACGGTTGCCGCCGCCTGGCCGCAACCATTCTGGCGGTGAAAGATCCGACCGCCGGCGGGGCGCTCGACGTCGAAGCTGTTGCCGACCCGGCCGGCGCGCCGTACGTGCAGTGCGCAGTCAGTGCCACTCACGGCAGGAAACTGATCGGGTCGGTCATCGGGCTCGGTACGAAGCCGGTGCCGCTGGCGTGACCTCCGGCAATCGGAGCGGGGCTTCGGCGCACGGAGTTTCTGTGCTCGGAACCCGCTGTCGCGGAGAATCTTTGCGATTCCGAAGCCACCGTCGAAAAGGACTTCGCCTCCCAGGACAGAGCGTTTCGTTTCGTCGGCGAACCGCACCCGATCGGCGGAAACGGGTCGTGAGCCCGAGTAGTCTAAGAGCCGAATGTGACCGCCTCGCGCGGCATTTTGCAGCGGTGCGCTCACGAAGGGTAGAGGCAACAGAAGTGAGTCTGGTCGTCCAGAAGTACGGCGGTTCCTCGGTGGCTACAGCCGAGCGCATCAAGCGCGTCGCGGAGCGAATCGTCGCCACGCGGAAGGCCGGCAATGACGTCGTCGTCGTGGTGTCGGCGATGGGCGACACCACCGACGAGCTGATGGACCTCGCCCAACAGGTCGCGCCCGTTCCGCCGGCCCGCGAACTCGACATGCTGCTGACCTCCGGCGAGCGGATCTCCAACGCGTTGGTGGCAATGGCCATTCATTCGCTCGGCGCCGAGGCGAGATCGTTCACCGGCTCGCAGGCCGGCGTGATCACCGATTCGACGCACGGCAGGGCCCGCATCATCGATGTGACGCCCGGCCGTATCCGCGCGGCGCTGGACGCCGGGGCGATCGCCCTCGTGGCCGGCTTCCAGGGCGTCTCCCAGGACACCAAGGACATCACCACTCTGGGCCGCGGCGGCTCCGATACCACCGCGGTCGCACTGGCAGCCGCCTTGAAAGCGGATGTCTGCGAGATCTACACGGACGTCGACGGAGTTTTCAGCGCCGATCCGCGAATCGTTCCGGACGCGGCGAAGCTGGAGAGCATCACCTACGAGGAAATGCTCGAGATGGCGGCCGCCGGGGCAAAGGTGCTCATGCTTCGCTGCGTCGAATACGCCCGGCGCTATCACGTTCCGGTGCACGTGCGGTCGTCGTACTCGGACAACGCGGGCACCATGGTCACCGGCAGCATGGAGGATCTGACAGTGGAACAGGCATTGATCACCGGCGTCGCCCACGAGCGCGGCGAGGCCAAGGTGACGGTGGCGGAGGTGCCCGACCACCCGGGTGTCGCGGCCCGGATCTTCCGGACGATCGCGGACGCCGAGATCGACATCGACATGGTGGTGCAGAACATTTCTCGGGCTGCCGAGGGCCGAACCGACATCACCTTCACCCTTCCCAAGGAGGATGGTCCCAGAGCGGTTGCGGCGTTGGATGGAAAGAAGCAGGAGATCGGCTTCGGTGCCATCGTCTACAACGACCATGTCGGCAAGGTGTCGCTCATCGGCGCGGGTATGCGGTCACACCCCGGCGTGACAGCCACCTTCTGCGAGGCGCTGGCCGAGGCCGGTGTCAACATCGACATCATTTCGACCTCGGAAATACGGATATCGGTCCTGGTCCGGGACGTCGAATTGGATACTGCGGTGAAAGCGATCCACGCCGCGTTCGATCTCGGTGGGGAAGACGAGGCGATCGTGTACGGGGGAACCGGAAGATGAGCAGCCGGGGATTTCACGTTGCAGTGGTCGGCGCCACCGGCCAGGTTGGCGGCGTCATGCGAAAGATACTGCAGGAGCGCAACTTTCCCATTGCGTCTCTCCGCTTCTTCGCCTCCGCGCGTTCTGCCGGTTCGACGCTGAGCTGGAAGGGCGAGGAGATCATCGTCGAGGACGCGGCGCTGGCTCCTCTGGAAGGTCTGGACATCGCGCTGTTCTCGGCCGGCGGCAGCACCTCGAAGGCACTGGCACCCAAGTTCGCGGCCGCCGGGATCGTCGTCATCGACAACTCGTCGGCCTGGCGAATGGATCCGGCCGTTCCGCTGGTGGTCGCCGAGGTGAATCCCGAGGCGGCCACAGGTGTTGTCGGCAACGGTGGCGCGATCATCGCCAATCCGAACTGCACCACGATGGCAGCAATGCCGGTGTTGAAGCCGCTTCACGACGAGGCCGGCCTGGTGCGGTTGATCGCCAGTACGTATCAGGCGGTTTCCGGCAGCGGGTTGGACGGCGTCGCGGAGTTGGACGGCCAGGTCCAGGCCGTCGCCGAGCACGCGGCCGCGCTGACCCACGACGGCGCGGCGGTCGAATTCCCGACGCCCAAGAAGTACGTCCGCCCAATCGGCTTCAACGTCATCCCCTTGGCCGGCAACATCGTCGATGACGGGAGTTTCGAAACCGACGAAGAGCAGAAGTTGCGCAATGAATCCCGCAAGATCCTGTCCATTCCTGATTTGATGGTTTCCGGAACCTGCGTCCGGGTACCGGTTTTCACCGGCCATTCGTTGTCGCTCAACGCCGAGTTCGCCCGGCCGATCTCGGTCGAGCGAGCAACCGAACTCCTGTCGGGTGCGCCGGGCGTCGAGCTGTCCGATGTCCCGAACCCGTTGCAGGCAGCCGGTACCGATCCGTCCTACGTCGGCCGGCTCCGAGTGGACTCCGGCGTGCGGGACGGACGCGGGCTGGCGTTGTTCATCAGCAACGACAATCTTCGCAAGGGCGCCGCACTCAACGCCGTCCAGATCGCCGAGGTCGTGGCTGCGGCGCTGCGACCGGTTGCCGGGTAGGAGC
>JBPCPG010000152.1:0-6415 GCA_050999445.1 Nakamurella sp.
CTGAAGCGGCGACCGGCGCTGTTAGGGTCCCGGCGTGACGATCGTGCTTGCGCTGGCCTCTGGCCTGATGTGGGGCGCCGCAGACTTCTTCGGCGGCAGCGCGTCGCGACGGATCCCAGCGCTGCTGGTCGTGCTCGTCTCCCAGGCAGCCGGCCTGGCCGTAGCCCTGGCTACCGCGGCGCTCAGCACAGCATTCTCGGCCTCCGCCGGCTACCTGCCATGGGCACTGGGTGCCGGACTGGCAGGCGCAGGTGCACTCGTTCTCTACTACCGCGCGCTGGCGATCGGCACCATGGGCGTGGTTGCGCCGATCGCCTCGCTCGGGGTCGTGGTGCCCGTCGTCATCGGCTTGTTCGCAGGTGCACTACCGACCGCGTTGTGCCTGGCCGGAATCGTGGTGGCCATCGCCGGCGTGGTTGCAACGGCGGGCCCCAGTCGCGGCGATCGGGACGCAAAACCTGGCCACGCACTGTCGGTCCTGATGGCGATCGGGTCGGCAGCCGGATTCGGGCTGGTGCTGTACGCGATCTCCCGGGGCGCTCAGTTCTCGCCGGTGATGACGATGGTGGCCATGCGAGTGATGTCGGTTCCGGTGCTGCTGGCAATTGCCTTCGCAACCCTCCGAGGGAGGTCGGAGGGCGCCAGGCCCCCTGGACAGGCAGCGTGGCGCGGCGCCCTTGGAAACACGGTCGGCGCCAAGTTGATCGTGCTGGTGAGCGCTTGCGGCGCCCTCGACGTCGGCGCGAACCTGTTGTTCGGGATCGCCACCACCAGTGGCGCCCTGGCTATCGTTGCAGTTCTGGGCTCGATGTACCCGGCCGGAACGGTGCTATTGGCCCGCTTCGTCGATGGTGAGCGAATGTCTCGAGTACAGAACGCCGGTGTGGTGGCAGCACTGGCGGGCGTAGCGATGATCGCCGTCGGCTCATGATCGTCGGCTCCGCCGATGGGTAGCGGCGCCTCTGCGACAGCAAAACGAAGGGCCGCCCAGCGGAGGAGCACTCCGGTGGACGGCCCTTCGCCGTACCTGTCAGGCGTCAGCGGTTGCGACGATCAGTCGTTGCCGACTCCGTTGGTGGTCTTGGCGACCTGCATGAGGAACTCGACGTTGCTCTTGGTTTTGCGGAGGCGATCGAGCAGCAATTCCAGCGCCTGTTGGGAATCCAGTGCAGACAGAACTCGGCGCAGTTTGACCGTGATGGCCAACTCGTCCGGAGAAAGAAGCAGATCCTCCTTGCGGGTGGACGACTGATCGACGTCGATGGCAGGGAAGATTCGCTTGTCGGCGATCCTGCGATCCAACTTCAGTTCGGCGTTGCCGGTGCCCTTGAACTCTTCGAAGATCACCGTGTCACCGGCTGAACCGGTTTCCACCAGCGCGGAGGCGAAGATCGTCAACGACCCCCCGTTCTCGATGTTGCGGGCCGCGCCGAGGAAGCGCTTCGGTGGGAACAGCGCGGTGGAGTCGACACCACCGGACAGGATGCGTCCCGACGCGGGAGCCGCCAGGTTGTAGGCACGGCCGAGGCGGGTGATCGAATCGAGCAGCACAACGACGTCGCGCCCCATTTCCACCAGGCGTTTCGCCCGCTCGATGGACAACTCGGCGACCATGGTGTGGTCGGCCGGTGGCCTGTCGAAGGTGGAGGCAATGACCTCACCCTTCACCGAACGCTGCATGTCGGTGACTTCCTCAGGTCGCTCGTCGACCAGGACCACCATCAGGTGGACCTCGGGGTTGTTGGTGGTGATCGCGTTGGCGACGGCCTGCAGGATCGACGTCTTACCGGCTTTCGGCGGAGACACGATGAGTGCGCGTTGACCCTTGCCCACCGGCATCACCAGATCGATGATCCGGGTGGTCAGGATGTGCGACTCGGTCTCCAGCCGCAATCTCTCATTCGGATAGAGCGGCGTCAGCTTGGTGAATTCCGGACGATCCTTGGCCAATTCGGGATCCTGCCCGTTGACCGAATCGAGGCGCACCAACGCATTGAACTTCTGCCGGGTCGTCGACCCCTCACCGTCTCGTGGAGCGCGCACCGCGCCGGTGACGGCGTCGCCGCGCCGGAGTCCGTTCTTGCGGATCTGCGAGAGCGAGACGTACACGTCGTTCGGACCCGAGAGGTAGCCGGAGGTCCGAATGAACGCATAGGAGTCAAGGACGTCGACGATGCCGGCAACCGGTACCAACACATCGTCGTCGCGCACCTCCGTATCGGTCGGTGCATCGGCGAAGCGGTCGCGCGTGCGTCGGTTGCGATCGCGGAAACGACGACCACGGCGGCCGTCCTGGTCGTCGGCGTCACGATCCTGACGGTTGCTTTCCTGACGGTTGCTGTCCTGACGGTTGCTGTCCTGACGACTGCTGTCCTGACGGTTGCCGTCCCGGCCGTTGTTGCGACCGGTCTGACCGTCCCGACCCTGAGTGTCGCGATTCTGGCCGTCGCGATTCTGGGTGTCCCGGGCCTGCCCGTCACGATTGGGGGTATCCCGGTTCGGAGCGTCCCGGTTCTGCGGAGTCTGGCCGTCCCTCGTGGCGGCTTCGGTGCCATTCTGGGCGTCCGGTTGGGAATCGTTGCCACGCACGTCCCGATCGCGACGATTGCGCCGGTTCCGCCGGCTGCTACGCGGCCCGTCCTCACCGTCGTTGGACTGGCGATCGCGCCGTTCCGCTCCATCGTCGCTCTGCTGGATTTCGGACGAGGTCCGGGGCTGATCTGCCGAGATGCGGCCCTGATCTGCGGAGATCGATTGGATAGTGGAACCGGCCGCGGGCGCCGCGCCGTTGGCGGACCGATCGCCGGTGGTCGCGGAAGCGGCCTCACCGTTCCCAGGGGCGGTGTTCCCGGCGGCGGTGTTCCCGGCGGCGGTCGAATATGTGGCCGACTCGCGGTCGGTATCGGGGGTCCCCGCTGCCGGAGCACCCTCCGGACGTCCGGCGACGCGGCGGCGCACCGTTCGTTGCTGCAGGTCGGCGTCGAGAGAGGCGGTGTCGCTACTCGAACCGTTCACTGCGCCATTTCCGTCGGCCCGAGAAGGCGACGCAGTCGGGTCGTCCGGTCGAACCGAAGAGCCGGATCCGACCGCGCCACTGGACCGCGCCGACTCCGTACCGTCGACCGTCGGCGATCCGCTGGCCACTGCTCGTGGAGCCGGACGGGTGGCCGCAGCTGCGGCCGAACTCTGGTGGGACGAGATTGCCAGGACGAGGTCGCCCTTGCGCAGTCCCGAAGTGCCCTTGATACCCAGCTGGCCCGCGAGGGCCTTGAGGTCGGTCAGCACCATGCCCGAAAGTCCTTCACCGCGACGCGCTCGCGCTGCGGTGGTGGTGGAGACGGGCTGCTCCGTGGTTTCGGTCACGAAGATCCTTCCTGTCCGACCTGCGAGATGCCGGTCGGGTTCGAAGAGCCGGCGCGCTGAGGCGGCGGCTGAAGATCCACACCCGGCGGGTGTGGAGAGTGATCACGGTTGCGGAGACCGGCACGGCCGTTGCGTCAGGTTTTCCAACCCACGCGAGGATCGGCACATGGTCAGCTCCGATTCGGCACGAGAAGTGAACGAGACCTGCTCGTCCTGACTTCTGATGCCCCACCGGAAGTGGAACCTTCGGATATCCTCGACGGCCCCGGCGATATACCAAGAGAGGACGACGGCGGAGTTCGGAAATCGGATCCCCAAGATTCCGGCGGCATAGCTCACGACCGGTGATCAAGGCCCAGCCTAGACGCACGCCCGCTTCGTCAGCAACAACGGGGGCCCGCGAGTTGCCTGATGGTGATTGATGCGTCCGGTCGACAGGGTGAAAAGTACTCTCGTAACCGGCGATGAATCCGAACCGGCCATGACGGAGCAGTGCACATGATGGTCGAACCGACCGCACGAAGAAAAGCGCTGATTCTGGCGATCTGTTGTCTGAGTCTGTTGATCGTCGGCATGGACGCGACCATCGTCAACGTCGCCCTGCCGGCAATCCGCGCAGAACTGCACTCAGGCGTGTCCGGGCTGCAGTGGGTCATCGATGCATACACGTTGACATTGGCCAGCCTGCTCCTACTTTCCGGCTCGACGGCGGATCGGATCGGACGACGCAGAACCTTCCAGATCGGTCTGGTGTCCTTCACCGCCGGATCCCTGCTCTGCAGTCTCGCGCCGACGTTGCAGCTGTTGATCATCGCCCGAATAATCCAGGCAGTGGGCGGCTCGATGCTGAACCCGGTGGCCATGTCGATCATCACCAATGTGTTCCGGGAACCTCGTGAGCGCGCGAAGGCCATCGGCATCTGGGGCGGTGTGGTGGGCATCAGCATGGGGCTCGGGCCGGTTCTCGGGGGCGTCCTGATCCAGACCGTCGGATGGCGCTGGATCTTCTGGATCAATGTTCCCATCGGTGTCGCCGCGATCGTGCTGGCCGGCATCTTCGTCCCGGAGTCCAAGGCTCCAACAGCGCGACGGCTTGATCCACTCGGGCAGATTCTGGTGATTGCGGTGCTCGGTGGCTCGACGTACGCGATCGTGGAGTCCGGCAGGCTCGGACTCGCGTCGGTGTTGCTGTGGTCGATCATTGTGGCGGCCGTGGTGGCGCTGGCCGCCTTTCTCGCCCACGAGCGAAGACGGATCGAGCCGCTCCTCGACCTGCGCTTCTTCTCCAGCGCTCCGTTCTCGGGCGCGACCGTCATCGCAATCTGTGCATTCGGCGGCTATGCGGGGTTTCTGTTCCTGAACAGTCTGTATCTGCAGGAGGTGCGCGGGTTCTCCGCGCTCCAAGCCGGGGTCACGGTATTGCCGATGGCGATCATGACGATGATCTGGGCGCCGGTGTCCGGACGCCTGGTAGCGGCAGGGAAGGCGCGGTTGGCGCTCATCGCGGCCGGAGCTGCGATGGCGATGGGTGCTGTCGGCCTGACAGCCATCACTGCAACCACATCGGTCCCATACCTGATCGGCTGCTACGTCGTCTTCGCGATCGGCTTCGGGTTGGTCAACGCCCCGATCACGAACACAGCGGTTTCCGGCATGCCGCTCAGCCAGGCCGGCGTTGCCGCGGCGGTGGCCTCGACCAGCCGGCAGGTCGGTGCGACTCTCGGAGTGGCGGTGATCGGGTCGGTATTGGCTGTGGGAACGGTGTCCGCCGGAGGAGGTAGCGAGATAGCCAACCAGATCGGCGGAATCCTGCGGAATGGGGAGACGGTGTGGTGGATCGTGGCCGGTTGCGGCGTGGCGGTCGCTGCGCTCGGAATTCTGACCACAGGGCCGTGGGCCAGGGCCACCGCGGTTCGCACTGCCAGCTTGACAGCTCCAGATCTTTGACGCCAGGACATCGAGCCCCGACAGCGGCTTGTGCAGCTGCTCACCGGAACAACCCTCGACTACAACGGGTCGACGACGGAGCCGCGTCGGCAGATCCCGATCTCTTCGGCGGTGAAACCGCTGCGCCGCCATGCATCCAACTCGAACTGCGCGGTACTCAGGGCCAGCACCGACGGGCCGGCGCCCGAGATCACGGCGGCGATGCCGGCCTCCCGCAACTCGGCCACCAAGCCTGCCGACTCGGGCATCGACGACGCCCGATATTGCTGATGCAGACGGTCCTGGGTGGCTTCCAACAGATAGCTGGGATCAGTGGTCAGCGCGTGCACCATCAGCGCGGCGCGGGCCGAATTGGCCGCCGCGTCGGCGTGCGAAACCGTTCCCGGCAGCAGCGCTCTCGAGCGTTCGGTCGAGGACGCCTGCGCCGCGGTGAAGACAACAGCCCGCACACCGGGATGCACGTCCCGGCGCACGGCACGGGCCAGGCCGTTCTGCTCCGTCCAAGCGATCGTGAACCCGCCGAGCAGTGCCGGCGCGACATTGTCGGGATGGCCCTCCAGGTCGGTGGCCAACTGCAGGATGCTGCTGTCGGGAAGTAGGCCGCGTGCCGGCTCCGGAAGAAGACCTCGTCCCAGTAACAGGCCCGCGACGATGGCAGCGGCCGAAGAACCTTGACCACCGCCGTGCGGGATCGTATTGGAACATCGCAACCACACCGGCGGCAGCTCCCGACCCGTTGCCTGCCAAGCTTTGGCCATCGCGCGGACGACGAGATGGCCGGCGTCAGTGGGTACCTGGCCGGCTCCGACACCCTGCACGTCCACTCGGAGCCCTTGGGGGCACAGCGTGACGGTGACGTCGTCGAAGCGCTGCAGAGCCAGACCGAAGCAGTCGTAGCCGGGGCCGAGGTTGGCCGAGGTTGCGGGCACCCGCACCGAGACGGCCCCCTCGGTACCGCCGTCGTGCGCCGTGGTTCGCACTGCAGCGAAGGAACTTTCCGTCATACCAGGCCGAGCGATTGGGCGACCGCCTCGGCCGCAACGGGGATGACCGTCGGCGCGGTCAGCGCACCGAGCGCGGTGGATGGATCCTTCAGACCATTTCC
>JBPCPG010000163.1:0-11563 GCA_050999445.1 Nakamurella sp.
AACAGCTACCGGGAAGCGGCCCGTCCTGCGCTTGCGTCTTTCCAGCTCGACGAAGGTCTTCGTGCCGGCGACGAAGTGCAGGAGCTCGCGCGGGCGATCGGCGGGCGCTGATCGATACCCGGCGACCACCTCGCCAACCAGCCGCCGCGCCCATGCATGCCGGCCGCCCAGTACATGATGAACGCGTTTCCGCATCCCGGGCGCCGTCCAGTCGCCGGCCAGGAAAGCGTCGGCCAAGATCTGAGCCAACCGGTCGTACGGTTTCACTCCACCCCCCGAGTCCGGCACGTCGGGACAGCGGGCGACCCGTCCCTGCCTGGCGGGCACCCACCTGCGCGGAGCGCGGCGCGGTGCCTGCGAAGTGATGCGCTACTACCGGTACCTGCCCTGGGGTAACCCCGGAGCAACCGATCGGTTCTCGTCGGAGAACTCGAGAGCCGGTCGGCGTTCTCGCCCGCCGTTCCCGACGTGGAGGCCAGCGTGTCACATTCTGCCTCGAAAATTCTGGTCGCCAGATTCTGGTCGCCGCATCCGTGGACGGTCGGGTTTCCCCCACCGGCCGCCGGCGAGGACGCAGCTTGCGGTGGTGTGAGTGCTCCTGCGGCATTTCCGCACCCGGATGGCCGACCTTCCTCACTCGCGCAGCAGGCCCGCTCTGACGATCCGGCGGCGCTCCAGCTGCTGTGCGTCGGCCTCGCCGGGCCAGGCGCGGCTGCGTCGACGGCATCCGCCCACTTCACCCACTCGGCCGTTGGTTCTGTCGGTCCGCGCCGTCAGCCCTGCCCAGTAGACGGACGGAATGGGCGAGGAAATAAAACCTATCGTCGACGTGTTACGATATATCGGAGACGGATCAGAAGGATCCGTTCCACGATCTCTTGAAGGAGACACACCATGCGTACGACACACAACACACCGTTTGAAGCAGGCCGGCCGGACCGGGACGAACCACGCGGCGAGGACAGAGCTGGTGGCCGCAGGCACCACGGCGGTTTCGGCGGCCCCGATCGGGGATTCGGCGGACGCCGCGAAGAACGCGGCTTCGGCTCACCGTTCGGCGGTGCCCGCGGACAGGGTCCCCGAGCCCGCAAGGGCGACGTCAGAGCCGCCATCCTGTCGCTGCTGGCCGACACCCCGTCAAACGGGTACGGCCTGATCAAGGCGATCGACGAGAAGACCGATGGCGCTTGGCGACCGAGCCCGGGATCGGTGTACCCCACGTTGGCCCAGTTGGTCGACGAGGAACTGATCGCCCCAACCGGGGCCGCCGGAACCCGCAGCGACTACCAACTCACCGACGCGGGCCGTTCCTACATCAGCGAACACGCCGGCGACATCGCGGCCGCTTGGTCGGCCGCAACCGGAGACCACAGCGAGCGGGAACCGCTGATCGGAGCTTCCCGGAAGCTGATGGGCGCCATTCGTCAGTTCAGCACCGAAGCCACGGTCGACCAGCGCCAGCAAGCTGTCGCAAAACTGGACGAAGTCCGCCGCGAGCTCTACCGCATCCTCGGCGAGTGACAGTGTGGCAAGGCGAGCCGGTGACCCGAGGTCGTGACCGGGAAAACGACTCCAGGCCAGCGGGAAGCCGCTGGCCTGGAGTGCTGGAGCCCCTTTACGGAATCGAACCGTAGACCTTCTCATTACGAGTGAGACGCTCTACCGACTGAGCTAAAGGGGCAACCGGAACAGCTTAGCGGCTGGAACGGACGTTCCGGTACGGGCAGAACTGTCCGTACCGGACGCATGCCCGGGCGAATGTGAGAGCTTGCGGTCGCGACGAGCCCGGACTGCGCGGCGACGCCGTCGAATCAGTGCAGCTCCGGTGGGCTCAGCGCTCCGAACGCGAGTCGTATGCCTTGCGCGCGCCGCAGACGGACGCCTTCGGGCAGACCTGCTTGGTGCCATCCGAGGCCAGCCGGATCACCACCGACTCCCCCGGCACGGAATGCGCAATGACCGTTCCCGGCCCGGCGGGTGAATCCACCGGCTCGCCGACGGCCGGGGTGGTGGCCTTGAAATCCTGGTACAGCGGATGTTCATACTTCAGGCAACACATCAAGCGGCCGCATGCCCCGGAGATTCGCATCGGATTCGCCGGCAGATCCTGATCTCGCGCCATCGCCAAGGTGATCGGCTCGTAATCCTTGAGAAACGTCGAGCAGCAGGTGTCCCGGCCGCAGGAACCGATGGCACCGGTGACCCGCACCGAGTCGCGCGCAGCCAGTTGCACCAGCTCCACCCGTGAACCCAGAGTCGCCGAGAGGTCACGGAGCAACGAACGAAAGTCGACCGTTTCAGGTGACGAGTAGTAGATGACGGTCTTGTTGTTGTCGGGCTGCGGATCGACGGCCAGCACCTTCATCGGCAGACCGTGCTCGCGGATCAGCTTGCGGCTCGCCACCAGGGTCCGCGCCTTCACCGTGCGGGTGGACTCCTGTGCTTCCAGATCGGCGGAGGTGGCCGGACCGAGCAGCACCGGAAAGCCGTCGGTCGGCTCGGAGGAATACTCCGCCGCCCACATCACGCGCGCCACGACCGGGCCACGATCGGTCGGCAGCAGCACGTGGTCGCCGACCTCGGGGCGGAGTTCGCCCGGATCCGCATAGTGCAGCTGCCCGTTCGCCGTGAAGGTAACCGCGCAGAGCATGCCCATGAGGACAAACGCTACCCCGACTGGCTCCGTTGGTCAGCGCGCCCGAATCACCCGAACGCACCCCGACGCCGTCAACCACGGTAGAGCTTCATCATCATCGCCTCGACCGCAATCAGCGGCTTCACATTCTGCTCGATCGCCTCTCGGCAGGCCAACACTGCATCGAGCCGCCGCAGGGCGCCGACGGCGCCGAAGCGGGCGGCAGCCACCTCGACGTCTCGCTCGAGATCTGGATTCGTCAGCGCAACCTGCGCGCCCAGGCCACGGGCGATCACATCCCGATAGAACCCCGACAGGTCCACCAGTGCGCGGTCGAGCACGTCCCGCTCCGTCCGGGTCTTGCGAGAACGCTGCCGCCGCTCCAGGTCCTTGACCACACCCGCGGTGCCTCTGGCTGCGCCGACCGCGCCCTTGCCGGTGCCGCCAGCACCCAGTGCGGTCTTCAGTTCCTCCAGCTCCGCCCCGTCCCGGCGCTCGGACACCGACCTCGCTTCGCCGGTCGCGGTAGCGATCAGTTCCGCCGCCTCGGTGAACACATCGGCCATCGAACGCAGCGCACCGGGCAGCGAGAGGGTCCGGCTGCGCTGAGTCCGCGCCTGTTCGTCACGGGCCAGCCGCCTGGCCCTGCCGACATGCCCGGCGGCGACCGACGCAGCCCACGCGGCCATCTCGAGGTCGATGCCGTCCCTGCGGACGAGCACCTCGGCGATCGCCGCGGCCGGCGGAATTCTCAGCGAGAGCACTCGGCACCTTGACCGGATGGTCACCGAGATGTCCTCCGGGTGCGTCGAGGGCGCACAGAGCAGGAACACGGTGCGGGGCGGCGGCTCCTCGACGGCTTTGAGCAACGCGTTGGAGGCGCCCTCGGTCAGCCGGTCGGCGTCCTCGATCAGCACGATCTGCCACGGCCCGGTCACCGGACGGCGGGCAGCCATCTGCACCACCGCGCGCATCTCCTTGACCGAGATGGTGAGCCCCTCGGGCACCACCGAACGGACATCGGCGTGCGTTCCGCTGAGCACTGTGTGACAGTGGCTGCAATGCCCGCAGCCCCGATCCGGGCACTCCAAAGCAGCTGCGAAGGCCCGCGCCGCCACCGACCGGCCCGATCCGGGCGGACCGGTGAACAGCCACGCATGCGTCATGGCCGCTGCCGGAACGTCGGAATCACCGTGGCCGGCGGCCGCCGCCGCACGCAACACCTCGATCGCTTCGGGTTGCCCGATGACGTCGGCGAAGACACCGGACTCGCTACCGGTCACGGGCCGACGGCCGGCAGTGCGCGACCGAAGGCGACCAGCGAATCCAGGCGACCGACATTGGCTCGGGCCAACGGCGAGGAGACCACAGAGTTGATCACCAGCCCCGCCCGCGCCGCGAGAACCCGCAGCGTCGTCGGAGTGAAGTGCCAGATGTGCTGCTCCGGCTTGAGAGTCCACCATCTGGCGCCCAGAAGTCTGCCGGGCACCGATGAGATGTACGGAACCGACAGCGCGAAGACCCCGCCGTCGGCCAGGCGTGCCCGTACGGCACGAAGAAAAACCAGCGGGTCCGGCACATGCTCGAGCGTGTCCCAGAAACACACGACGTCGTACAGGCCGGTGGTCGGAATCGGAGCATCCTCCAGTTGGCCGCAGAAGACGTCCAGCCCCAGCGTGCGCGAATGCGCCGACCCGGTGTGGGACAGCTCCACCCCGGCCACTTCGTAGCCGCGGTTGCGGGCCGCTTCGAGGAAGAAGCCGTAGCCGGAGCCGATCTCGAGCAACCGGCCCCGGGGAGGCATTGCGCGCACCTGGGCAATGCGGTCGAGGCGGCCACCCACCCAGGCGCGCTGCAGCGTCATCGCCGGCGAGTGGCGGGTCGTGGTGCCGTACACGCCGCCCTCGAAGTAGGCAGGCTCGTCGTAGAGTCGTTGCAGTGCCTCGGAAGTCAACCGCGGCGAGATGAACCGCAGATCGCACACCGGGCAGCGGACCAGGGCGAAGGGTGCAAGATCGGTCACCTGCAGGCCGTCCACCCTGCACAGGCAGCACGACACTCGTTCGGTGTCCGCGGCCGTCCAGCCCGAGCGGGCGGTCCCTACCCCGGCGCCGGCGTCGCCGACCGCTTCACCCACGTGTTCTTCCTCCGACCGTCACGGCAGCCACCCGAGGCGGAGCCTGTTCATGAACCGGTGGGCGTGGTCCGCCGCAGCCGTTCAGCTATCTGCCAGTCAACCTAACTCACGACGGGAACACCCGTGACGTCATCGGGAACCAGCTGGTCGGGCACGCGCTCGAGCGTCGATCGCACGGGTGCTCTGCTGCGCAACGCCGAGTCGATCCGTCCTGCGGCCTCAACGGGCAACGACGTGTGATCGGCCGGAAGCGGATGGACGATGAGGTACCGCTCGGGCGCGGCGGAGGCCCGGTCGCGGAAGGCGTGCACCGGATCGGGCGGCGGTTCGTCCTCGACGGAAGCGGCTTCAGCGGGATCAGCAGCGGAATGGTCAGCAGCGGAGCGGTCGGCAGCGAGGTGGTCAGCAGCGAGGTGGTCAGCAGCGAGGTGGTCAGCGGAGGTGTCGCCGGCATCGTCGGGAGGCATCGCACCGGAATTCGTTGCGGCGCCCGCATTTGTCGACGGCTCTGGTCGGTCCAGGTCGGCGACGACCGGGTCAATGGTGTGTTCGGGCACCGCGGAGTTCGGCTGCGAAGCATCGACCAACACGGTCAGATCCGGACGCAGACCGCCGACCGCCCACTGCGCCATCCGGAGCAATCGTTCCTCGCCCATTCCGGACTGGACCCCGTAGCGCACCACCAAGTCGTCCACGAAGCCGCAGGTCAACACAACAGAACCAGCCAACAGATCCGGCCGGATGTGGTCCGTCACCAATTCGGCCAGATCGGCTCCGGCCCGCAGGGCATGAGCCTGACTGTCGGTGATGCCGTGAATGGCCAGTGCCCTCTCCTGCGGCCGGCGGCCGAAGTCGGTGGCCGGCTGGCCGACGTTCCGGTGCACCACCCGGTACCCCTGGGCGCACAGGTGGACCTCGGCGGCCGCTGCGTACCGGGCCACCTCGACGAGGTCGACACCTTCCACTGCGAGCAGCACGCCGGGGTGCTCGGACTCGTCGATCAGGTCTTCCGGGCGACGATGACGCAACACCCGTTTGAGGAATCCACCCGCCACTCCGCCGACCTGGCGGGCGGCGTACCCGGATACCAACAGAGCGATCACCCCGCCTACGGCGAGCACGATGGCCGCACCGGACAGGCTCCAGCGGAAAGTGCCGATCAACACCACGTGCGAGCCGACGGCGCCGGCGACGATCGGGCCGACTGCGATGGTGGCCAGCAGGGTGAGTCGAACCGAGGACATGACGAACGCGAAGACTCGACCTCGCAGTGCATCCGAGACCTCGTGGCCGATCATGGTGAATCCGTTGATCCAGGCCACACCGGCGAACAGGCCCATCAGCGCAGCCGCGATGGAGGCGCCGAGAAAGTCCTGCAACAGGCTCATGGCGATCAGGACCAGGCCGGCGGCTCCGATCGAGGAGGTGAACACCATCCGGCGCGGCAGCGTCGGAAGAACCTTGGGCCCGACGAGCATGCCGACTGCCAGCCCCGTGAACACCGATCCGAACAGGATGCCGTACCCCGCATTGCCGGCACCCAGACTGGAGACGTAGGCCTGCGCCACCCCCGCCGTCAGGCCACCGGCTCCGAACGCCCCGAGGATCCCGATGTAGATCGCCCGCATCACCTGGCTGTTGCGGACGAAGGAAACGCCCTCCTTGATCAGCGAGAAGATGGACTTGCCCACCGAGCGCTCACCGAGGAACGACGGAATCATCCGGCGGGACAGGAGCACCGTGCCCGCGACGCAGAAGTACGATCCGGCGTCGATCACCAGGGCGATGTCGATGGCCAACGAGCTGGTCGGCCCGCTGATCAAGGCGGATGACCCCGCGACGGCACCGGCGGTCGGTGCGCCGAAGAACTGTGCGGCCGTCGACAGGAATGCGAACAGCAGGGCGGCCACCGGAACCATGCCGTAGATCGACACGTAATTGAGCTGGTTGGCGACGGCCAGCCGCTCACGCGGCACGATGTTCACCACCATCACCGACTTGGCCGGGCCGGAGAACAGGCCAACTGCCTCGACCAGGAACTGCGCGATCAGCAACCACGTCAGGTTGCCGGCGAACACGATGGACAGGTACAGCAGGCCGGCGAGGACGTCGCCGACGACCGCCACCTTCCGGCGATCGATCTTGTCCACCAGTGCGCCGGCGATGGGCCCGAGGATGAGGTCGGGCAGCAGCCGGGTCAGCAGCACCCCGGACACCGCGGCGCCCTGCATCAGACCGGACGAGTTCTTGGTCAGGAAAGCCGCCAGCGCGGTGGTGGCGAGCAGTCCGAGCCAATCGCCGAGGCTGGAGATGGCGATGGCGGCCCACAGCCGCCGGAAGACCGGAATCCGCAGCAACACCCGGACGGAGCTGGGTTGCTTCTTCCTCATCGTCGGATCGCGGGCTGGAATCGAAGGGGACTCATCTGCGCTGCAGAAATTCGGTGAGAACCGCAATGATCTTCTGCCCGGCACCGCTGGCAAACAGGGTGATCGCGAGAAAGACCAGGACGCCCCATGCGCTCGATCCCTTCTTGACCGGAGTGATTCGCCTCGTTGGAACGGTCGGGGCAGTCCGGGCTGGGGCGGAGCCACTGGGTGGTGCCCACGAGTTGGGGGCCGGAGAGCGGCCCTGCCGCGTCCGCTGGAGTGCGGCCCGCACCTGTGCCAGCCCCTGGTTCTGCGGAAGATAGGCAGGCGGCCGCAGCAGATTCCCCTGAACTGGCGGTGAAACGTATCCCACGCCGGCCACCGGACGCCGGCCGGACGGCGGCGCCACGGCCGCCGGGAGATACGTAGAGGTCGAAGGACGGGCGAGCCGGCCAGGTGGTGCAGATCCGGGAGCGCGCAGGCTCGACGACCACACCGGAGGGAGCGTATCGGCGCGACCGGTGCCGGAGACGGGCGGCCGTTGGCGCTGTCGACCTCCGACACTCAGCCCCACATCTGGCCTTGGCCGAGCCGGGTCGACAACCGGGCCTGGCAATGGCTGCGTCGGAACCAGAACGACCATCCGAGGGGCGGAAAGGGCGTCCGGAAAAAAATCCGTTCTTCGGCTTTCGAACAGCAAAGGCTGGTCCGCCGGCTCGGCGAGGCCGCCGGACCCGGCCAGGGCGTCGGCGAACATCGGCTCCGGTTCCCAGCCTTCGCGTGATGCCATGGTGAGATCGTAGGCCGACGGCCCGACACCCCGACAGTGCCGGCCACCGACTCCAGGGAAGAACCAGGGTCGCTCCTGGGACGCTGCCAGGGTCCAGGCCAGCCCGTCAGTCCGTCGCGTTCGTTTGCTTCGCGGTGGTCCGCGGCTTGGAAGTGGTACTCCGGGCCGCGGTTCTGGTGGCCGTCCCGGTCGAACCTGAAGCCGTGGTCGCTGCCGTTTTCGCAGGTGCAGACTTTTTGGCCGCCGGTTTCTTGACCGCTGCCGATTTCGTTGCCGCCACCTTCTTCGCCGCCGGCTTCTTGGCCACCGGTTTCTTGACCGCCGCTCGCTTGGGCGCCGGCCCGCGGGCGCGACGCTCGGCCAACAACTCTGCCGAGCGATCGACCGAGATGGTCTCCACCTCGTCTCCTTTTCGCAGGGAGGCGTTCGTCTCACCGTCTGTGACGTAGGGGCCGAACCGCCCGTCCTTGATGACCATCGGCTTGCCGCTCACCGGATCTGTGCCCACCTCGCGGAGCGCCGCGGCCGCAGCCGCCTGCCGCCCTCTTGTCTTGGGCTGCGCATAGAGTGCGAGCGCCTCCTCGAGAGTGACCGTGAACAGCGCTTCCTCCGACTCGATGGACCGAGAGTCGGTGCCCTTGCGCAGATACGGCCCGTACCTGCCGTTCTGCGCGGTGATCTCCTCGCTCGTCGCCGGGTCGGTGCCGACGACGCGAGGCAGAGTGAGCAGCCGTAGGGCGGCCGCCAGATCGATGGTTTCCAGCGACATCGACTTGAAGAGCGAGGCGGTGCGTGGCTTGATCGCGTTCTTGCCCGTCTTCTTCGCCGGCGCCGCCGGATCTTCCGGCAGCACCTCGGTGACGTACGGGCCGTAGCGGCCGTCTTTCGCGACGATCATGTTGCCGGTGACCGGGTCCGGTCCGAGCTCGTTGTCCCCGATCTCGGCCTGCTCGAACAAGGCCTCGGCGACCTCCGCAGTCACCTCGTCCGGCGCCAGGTCCTCGGGTAGATTGGCTCGTTCGGTCTGCGGCGCGTCGTCGGCCGGCGGCTCCACTCCCGACAGCAGTGCGGGGCGTTCCAGGTAGGGCCCGTAACGGCCGACCCGGACGGTGACCTGGCGACCCTGTGAATCCACCAGCAGCGGCAGTGAGTTCACCTCACGCGCATCGATCTCCTCCAGGCGTTCCCCGACCAGCTTCTTCAGCCCACCGGATCGGCTCACCGACCCTTCCGGCCCGGTTTCGCCACCGAAGTAGAACGTCGAGAGCCATGCCGTCCGGCCAAGCCGACCCTCGGCGATGGCGTCCAGTTCGTCTTCCATCGCAGCGGTGAAGTCGTAGTCGACCAGCCTGGAGAAGTGTTGCTCCAACAGCCCGATCACGGCGAACGCGATCCACGACGGGACCAGTGCCTGGCCCTTTCGCCAGGCGTAGCCTCGCTCGGTGATGGTGCGGATGATCGAGGTGTAGGTGGAGGGGCGCCCGATCCCCAGCTCCTCCAAGGCCTTGATCAGCGACGGCTCGGTGTAGCGAGCCGGCGGACTGGTGGAATGGCTGCCCGGGGTCAACTCCTTGATGTCGAGCTGCTCGTCGACCCGCAGGTTCGGGAGTCGACGTTCAGCGTCGTCGGCCTCGCCGCCGGCCTCCGCGTCGACCGTTTCCACATACGCCCGGAGAAAACCCGGAAAGGTGATCGTGCGTCCGGAAGCGGTGAACAGCGCTTCGTTCCCGAAGCCGCCGGCATCGTTCAACGGAGCCGTGATCCGCAACGACAGCGTCAGGCCGCGAGCGTCGACCATCTGCGAGGCGATGGTGCGCTGCCAGATCAGCTCGTACAGCCGAAACTCGTCGGCGCCCATCTGACCGGCGACCTGGCCCGGCGTGCGGAACTGCTCGCCCGCCGGTCGAATTGCCTCGTGTGCCTCCTGGGCGTTCTTCACCTTGCGGGTGTACTGCCGGGGTGCCGGCGGAACGTATTCGTCGCCGTAGAGCTCGCGGGCCTGGCTGCGGGCAGCATCGAGCGCAGTCTGACCGAGGGTGGTGGAGTCGGTCCGCATGTAGGTGATGCAGCCGTTCTCGTACAGGCGCTGGGCCGTGCGCATCGTCCGCTCAGAGGAGAAGCCCAGCTTGCGGCCGCCCTCCTGCTGAAGCGTCGAGGTCATGAACGGCGGATACGGCTTGCGGGTGTACGGCTTCTCCTCGACCGATCGCACTGTCGCGGTGCCGTTCTGCAATGCCGCCGCGACGGTCCCGGCGCCATCCTCGTCCAGCAGCAGCACGTCCGAACCGGACTTGAGCAGGCCGGTGGCCTCGTCGAAATCGCGCCCGACGGCCAACCGGCGGCCGTCGATGGAGTTGAGCGCGGCGGTGAACTTCGTCTTGGCCTCACCCGGTGCCAGCATCGCGTCGATGCCCCAGTAGGTGCCCGACCGGAACGCCATCCTGGCCCGCTCGCGCTGGACGATGATCCTGGTCGCCACGGATTGCACGCGCCCGGCCGACAGGTTCGAGCCGACCTTCTTCCAGAGCACGGGTGAAACCTCGTAGCCGTACAGCCGATCCAGGATGCGCCTGGTCTCCTGCGCGTCGACGAGGTTGTCGTTGAGTTGGCGGGGGTTCTCCGCCGCCGCCCTGATCGCGGCGGGGGTGATCTCGTGGAACACCATCCGCTTGACCGGCACTTTGGGCTTGAGGGTGTCGAGCAGGTGCCAGGCGATCGCCTCGCCCTCGCGGTCCTCGTCTGTCGCCAGGTACAACTCGTCCGCACCGGCCAGCAGCGACTTCAGCTTGGCGACCTGGGCCCTCTTCTCTGGCGAGACGACGTAGATCGGTTCGAAATTGTTCTCCGTGTTCACTCCGAGTCGGGCCCACGGTTCGCCCTTGTACTTGGCCGGCACGTCGGCGGCGTTGCGTGGCAGGTCCCGGATGTGACCGACGGAGGACTCGACGATGTAGCCCTCACCGAGGTACTGCGAAATGGTCTTGGCCTTGGCCGGTGACTCGACGACGACCAGGCGCACGCCGCTGTGGGCGGCTGCTTTTTGTGTGGCCATACTTCTCACGTTCTCCTCTATATGGCGGAGCAACTCCTTGGCCGGGTCGCCAGAGGTCGGCCCGGCAGCTCCGAAACGCCGGCGGGTTCACCGATGGGGCGAACCTGGCGTTGGACTGCAGGATGCCATGGATCGTCAGTCGGTCGTGGATCGCTCCCTCGGACGGGGCCGGGCGCGGCGGTAGGAGGAACCAGCGGAAGCGACGACCAGGCTCGTCCACCGATGGTCCGCGGTGCCGTAGACCTGCTGGAACTGACCATCAATCGCCGGTGACTCAATGCTCCGCCCGAGGAAACGCGGATGTCGGTGCTTCTGGCGGAGGTGTGCCCAACAGCTCAACCAGCCGCGCGTGGCGCCGATGTCCGACGATCCGCAGCGCCGGTCCACCGCCGCGGACGCCGATCAGGGCTCCGGCGAGCCCTGCCGCGGCGCACGACGAGGCAAGCGCCTCGTAGGTGTCCGGCGCATGCCGGTCCAGACCCAATCGGAATCCGGCCTCGTCCGGACTGCCGGCCGCAAGTGTCCAACAGCGCAGCATCCCGGCACCGGCCAGCAGCGCAGGCGGCACCGATTTCACCGC
>JBPCPG010000254.1:0-15588 GCA_050999445.1 Nakamurella sp.
AGTCCGCGCCGATGGCCCTCGCCTCGGGCTCCGTGGACTCACCGAACAGCGGCACGCCAGGAATTCCCCGCCGGACGTTGTCGAGGCCGATCCGGGAAATGATCGCCACGCCGTTCCATTGCGAGAACCCGTGGTGGGCGACGTCGTAACCCAGCTCGGCTATCGGCTCGGCAGGAAATTTGTCCTGGGTGACCTTCGTTTCCTGGACCGCAAGGACGTCGACGTCCGATCGTTCGAGCCAGGCCAGCAGCCGATCCTGCCGGGCTCGGATCGAGTTCACGTTCCAGGTGGCGAATCGCATGCTCAGCCCAGCACCAGTCCGGTGGGAGCAGCCGGCACGAAGAAGGGCAGCGTCAAGTGTGCCCGGGAATCGCCCTCGCTCCTGGCGCGCCACACCAAGACCTGGCCGGCCGGCAGCGGCAGGCCGTTGTTGAAGTAGAGCACCACGTGCGACCTCGCCGGCAGCGCTCGGCGCGGCACGCCGTTGCCACGAAAATTCGGTTCCTCCACCTGGAGCGTCTGCCCGAATCGCATGACACTCGATGCTGCGCCGACCGGCGCCGCCCGAAGTTCCACCGGCGAGCCGGCGGTGTCTTCCAACACCACCTCGAAGGAGTACTGCTCGTTGAACACCTGTGGCGGGAAATCCAGTGAGACGACGAGAGCGAAGGCCGCTGAGAGGCCCTGTGCATGGTCCCGGCCGACGATCTGCAGGCCACCACCGACCATCTGCAGCTTCCCGAGCTGGTCGGCTACCGCATAGTCGGCCATCACCAACGAAACCGACGCTCGTTCGAACACCTCGCTCATGACAGTGATCGTGCCAGACGGAGGTCAACGGAAATCCCGGGAAGGGGTGGCCGCGATCAGATTCAGCGGGGCGATCCGCTCGGCCAGCACCGAGAAAGCGGCGCCCTGACGTTCCAACATTCCCCGGACCAGTAGTGCCGGCGACTCACGTGCGGTTTTCCGGTACTTCGACCAGAACCCGGTCGAGCAGACGATGTTGACCATTCCGGTTTCGTCCTCGAGATTGATGAAGATGATGCCGGAGGCGGTGGCCGGACGCTGCCGGTGAGTCACCATTCCCGCCACCAGCACTCGTCTCCCGTGCTCGACCGTTGCCAGGTCAGCCGCGCGGACCACACCGATCTTCTGGAGCAACTCCCTGGAGAACTCGGTGGGATAAGCGTCCGGGGAGATACCGGTCGCCCAGAGGTCGGCAACGGTCAGCTCGATATCGCTCATTCCGGGCAGGGCCGGAGCATCCAAGCCGACAGTGGTACCCGGCAGGGTGCCGCTCCGCTCCCCCGCTGCCGCGCCGGCTGCCCACAAAGTCCGGCGGCGGTCCTTGCCCAACACGACCTCACCATGCAGCGTCAACGCATCCAGCGCACCGGCGGTCGCAAGCGCCTCGGCCTGCGGCGTAGTCAAGGTGACGGCGCGGGTCAGCTCATCGATGTCACCGAACCCACCCGCCGGGCGAATAGCAACTATCCTGTCGGCCAGCTCCGTCCCGATGGTCGTGATCTCGTCCAACCCCAACCTGATCGCCGGGAAACCACTCGGCCCCGGCTCCAGATTCGCTTGCGCAGCGGAAAAATTGATGTCCGGCCGACGGATGGTGACGCCGTGTCGCCGGGCATCGGCGACCAATGATTGCGGCGAGTAGAAACCCATCGGTTGAGCGCGGAGCAGTGCGGCGGTGAAAGCGGCCGGATGGTGCAGTTTGAGCCAGGATGAATAGAAGACAAGTGCCGCAAAAGAAAGAGCGTGGGATTCTGCAAAGCCGAAATTCGCAAAGGCGAGCAGCCGCTCGTAGATCCGGTCGGCGACCGAACCGGTGATTCCATGCAGATTTCGCATTCCGCCGTAGAGGCGCGCCTTCATATTCTCCATCTTCGCGCTCGATCTCTTGGAACCCATGGCGCGACGCAATTGATCCGCTTCACCGGCATCAAATCCGGCGACGTCAATCGCGAGCTGCATCAACTGTTCCTGGAACAATGGAATCCCCAGCGTTTTGGACAGCGACCGCTCCATCACCGGATGGTCATAGGTGACCGGTTCTTCGCCGTTGCGACGCCGGATGTACGGATGTACCGAACCACCCTGGATGGGACCAGGTCGAATCAGCGCGACCTCGACGACCAGATCGTAGAAGGTACGCGGCTTGAGGCGTGGCAAGGTCGCCATCTGCGCTCGGGACTCCACCTGGAAGACACCCACCGAATCAGCTCGCCGCAACATCTCGTAAACGGCCGGCTCCTCGAGATCGAGGGTGGCGAAGTCGACCTCGACGCCCTCGTGGTCGCGCACCAGGTCGACCGCATAGTGCAGGGCGGACAACATTCCGAGGCCGAGCAGGTCGAACTTGACCAATCCGATCACGGCGCAGTCATCCTTGTCCCATTGCAGCACCGAACGATTGGGCATCCGGCCCCACTCGACCGGGCAGACCTCCCCCACCGGCCGGTCGCAGATGACCATTCCGCCGGAATGAATGCCGAGATGCCTTGGATGGTCTTGGATCTGACCAGCCAATTCCAGAACATCGCCGGGAATGGTATGCATGGACCCGGACCCTGACCCGGCGCTGCTGTCCTGCATCTGGGTAGCCAACGGCGTCCAACCATCGAGTTGTTTGGAGTAGGCGTCCTGTTGGCCCTGGGAATGACCCAATGCCTTGGCCATGTCCCGCACGGCCATCCGCGGACGAAAGGTGTTTACATTGGCCACCTGAGCAGCACGTTCTCGGCCGTATTTCTCGTAGACGTGTTGGATGACCTCCTCGCGGCGATCGGATTCTATGTCGACGTCGATGTCCGGTGGGCCGTCACGTTCAGGTGCCAGGAATCGCTCGAACAACAGACCGTATTCCACTGCGTCGACGGCCGTGATGCCCAGTGCGAAACAAACTGCCGAGTTGGCCGCCGAGCCTCTTCCCTGGCAAAGAATCTGCCGATTCCGACAGAAATCTACGATATCATGAACGATCAGAAAATAGCCTGGAAAATTCAGGTTCGAGATGATTCGTAATTCCTTTTCCAACTGCGCATAAGCGGCCGGGTTCTGCGCCGGTAGCCCATAGCGACCGGCCGCGCCGGTCATGGTCAGCGCTCTCAGGTGGCTGTTCTCGTCGTGTCCTTCCGGAACATCGAAGGGAGGTAGCTGCGGGGCAACCAGCATGAGGTCGAAGGCACACTCCCGTCCGATCACCGCAGCATTGGCCACCGCATCCGGGTACCTCGCGAACAATGCGGCCATCTCGGCACCTGACCGCAGATGCGCCGACGGCCCGGCCGGCAAATAGGGGTCTGCCTCGTCAAGGCTGCGCCTGGCCCGAACGGCGGACATGGCCGAACTCAGCCGAGAACCGAGCGGCCGAGCGTAGTGCGCTCCGGTGGTGGCGACCACCGAGAGGTCGAGAATGGCTGCCAAAGCCGCCAGTTCATCGTTGTCCTCGTCGTCGGTGGGCTGCTGATGTTGGGTCAGTTCGACGACGACATTGTTCCGGCCGAATCTATCGATGAGTTTCAGTAACTCGATGCGCGCCTGTTCCGTACCGCCGTCGGTGAGCGCCCACCGGACGCTACCTTTTCGGCAACCGGGCGTGATCAACCAATGACCATCCGCCGCTGCGGCCAGTTCGTCGAGATCATAGACCGGTCTACCCTTTTCGCCGCCCCTAAGCTGAGCCCTACTGATCTGACCGGCAAGCCGCCGATATCCCTCCTGGCCGCGGGCCAGCACCAGTAGATGCTCCCCGACCGGGTCGGCAACGCCAAGTTGGCCAGCGGGTAGGCCCAGTGAAAGCTCGGCTCCGTAGAGGGTGCGCAAACCCGTTCCGGCCGCGGCTTCCGAAAAGCGGACCACGCCGTAGAAGCCGTCGTGGTCGGTGATGGCCAGCGCGTCGAGCCCCAATCGAAGTGCCTCCGCAACCAATTGTTCCGGCGTCGAGGCGCCGTCCAGAAAACTGAATGCCGAGTGACAATGCAATTCCGCATAGGGAACGGCCATTGCCTGCGCCGATGGCGACTCGAACCGGTTGAATCCCTGACGCGCCGGAGCATTCCTTCGGCCACGAAGATCATCCGGCCCGCTCCCGGGCAGCGGCGGGAGGCCAGATAAGGCCCGGTTCAAATCCCGCCAGGGCACGGGCGGGTTGGACCAGACCATCAGTCGTACACCCCTTCGATCTGCCAGCCGCTGGTCCCGAAGACCAGCAGGTAGGCCAAACCGTCATCGGTGAGTATCTGAAGACGAGCAGAGTGCTTGGGTGGCTCGCTCACAACCGTTGTTGCAGCACTGGTGGCGGACGAAGTACTGGTGATGGGCGCGGGCTTCCTTGCTGGTTTGACATAGTCCAGGTCACCAGGCGCCGGGTGATAGGTCCTTCCGTTGCTCACCGACGCGGTGGAAAGCAGCGCCGTTGCGGATGGTGCCGTGATCGGATGGATCACCTCGACTAGCTCCGCCAGCCACCATCGTTCGTCGAACAACCATGGACCGGCCCACCCCTGGATCCAGGACCCGGCCGGCGGTGGCCCAGCAGGCGATGCCTGTAGCCGAGTCGGGATTCCACTGAGCACTCCGCGCTCGGTGACGACGACCGGCGCGCGTCGCTCATCGATCAACTGAACAGCGCCCTGCGCAACCAGCCGAGTGGGCGCGGGCGACGGTAGCGCACCTGGCCAGGGTGCTGCCGGGTCGCGGGCGGGGACCTTTTCCTCACCCCAGGGCAGCAGGGTGATCTTGTCGGTCGGGCCACGGCCGCCGGAAAGCACCGGCGTCAGCACCGCGGACGGACCCAACAGGCCTTGCACCCTGGCGAAGGCCCAGCCGGCACGTTGATCGTCCTGACCATCGGACCCCCACAATCCGTATTGGACCAAACCGGCACCGATCGCCTCGATCGGTGCCAGCCGCAACAACGTGATCGCCCCTGGCCCAACGAATTCTTCATCCACCTGATCGTCGGCGGGAAGGCGTCGGCGCTGCGGCTGCACGGTGCGGCCGGCGGTCAGCCACCCATCGAGTTGCCAGCGCAACCGATCGGCAGTGGCAGCCGGTGTCAGCGGCCTGGCACAACGCCATATTCGGGACAGGTGGCCGCCACGATCCGTCGTGGCGCTGATCGCCAGCCGGGTGCATGCCAGCCCCGCATCAGCCAATCGAGCGTGAAACTGCTCCGCCAACGCTCTTGCCGCAAAAGCTGCCGCATCGACGCGATCCAGCGGTGGATCACACAGTTGTTCCACCGCCAGTTCCTCGGAAATGATCCGGCGGGACAGACCACGCTCCGCGAGTCCCTTCGCCAGTCGATGCGCCAGAACTGCGTCCGAACCGAAACGGGTGGCCACCTTGGTTTCCGGCAGGGCAGCAAACGCGCCGGCAGTGCCGATACCCAACCGAATCAGCAGATCGACCAATTCTGCCCGGCCAGGTGGCGCGATCGACGGTTCCCTGGCCAGCTCGGCAATGGGCAGAGATGTGCAGAACTCGCCGGATCCACCCGGTGGCACGATCGTCGTCTGCCGGGCGGCCAACACCGCCACCGGGAGTGAGTCGGCAATTCCGACCGAACATTCCACATCGAGTGCCTCGACGATGTCGACAATTCTTTCGACCGCCGCCATTTCGCTGCCGAAGTAGCGCGCAGGCCCTCGTGAGGAACAGGCGATGAGCCCCGGGCGAAGAATCTCGATTCCTGGTGCCACCGATTCGACCGCGGCGACGACCGGCTCGAACAATCGGGCGTCACGGTCGGCATCCACCTTGAGGACCAACAGATCGGGGCATCTCGATTGTGCGTCGCGTCGGCGCTGCCCCACCTTGATGCCCTCTGTTCGCGCTGCAGCCGTGCAGGTGTGCACCCGGTTGGCGTGGAAGACGGCTACCGGTTCGGAGGCTGATCTTCCCTCCTGTCGCGCTCCAGCTACCGCCGGCCAGTCAGGACACCAGATCACCAAGGTTCGCGCTCGATCCGGTTGACCTGTCATGACGCCACTCGGTCCGGATAGAGGCTCTCCCGGAAGAAGGCCATCAGTTGGTCATAGGTTTCGAATTGGTCGTAATCGAAATCACCACTGTTCAAAGAATCCCCCAGAGCGTCCCCAAAGCCGGCTCTTCTGTTGTCGACGGACATTGCCGAATCGTCGCCGCTCGGAAGGCCGGTAGCCGCTCTACTGTCGTCCTTTCTGCCGTCGGCGGCGCGGCAGAAAACTCCTACCGATTCGACCAGACTGAACGTCCCACCGCCCCACTCTGTATCTGTATCTGTATCTGCAGTATTTTCCTCGGAGCCTTGGTCGGCGGCGAAATGGTGGGGACCGGGCACCAGGTCGCGCGTCGCCGGAATCCGAACGTCGTCCGGGCGGTGGAAGGCCCATCCACCCGTCGTGGCGTCGCCGCTCACCGAGCCACCGAATCGAACGGTGAAACCACCTTCGTGCAACTGCATGTGATGAAACCTGCACACCAGCAACAGGTTGTCCAGATTGGTCGGGCCACCGTCTTTCCAATGCCTGACGTGGTGCGCCTCCAAGTGCCGTCGTCGAGGGCAGCCGGGATGCTGACACCCGCCGTCTCGAATCCGCAGTGCTCGACGCAGCGCAGGCGAAATTTTCCGCGTCTTGCGTCCCAGCTTCAGCGGCTCTCCGACGAGCGACGGGCCTAGGGAGGTCCGGACGATTGCGACGATCGCCGCATCGCAGCTCAACCGATCAGCGGTGCCCGGATCAATCCCGGGACCATCTTCGAGGTGACAGCGTTGCTCATCTCTCCTATCCACATTCAGCTGGACTTCGGAAAAAGCGTCTGCGTCCACGTGCAGCACCACAAGATGCCGATCGTCACCTGAGCTGTCGACCGGGCCGGCAGCCAACGCATTCTGGGCAACAGCGATCAACGCATCGGCTGTGTTCCACCCGACTTGATCGGAATCAGCCGGAACAGACCAGTCCGCCGGCGCGGCGGAATCCTCTGGCCGCGCAGCCGGTCCACCAGGAATTTCCGGCCCACCTCGAGGTTCTCCCAACGAGTGCTCGGCCATTCGCAGCGCTGATACCAGCGTTGCTCCCTCATCGGCCGGCAACCGCGCGGTGAAGACCAACATGCCGTCGTCGCCCCAGAACCATCGCGCATTCCTGCGCTGCTGCTGACCAGGCCCGGCACTGTCGGTCTTGCGGAAGGACCGCACGACCCGCTCCAACTGGGCAGCGGTGTGCACCAGAGCCTGATCCAACAAAGTCTGCTCACCGATCATGTCGATGACTCTGGTGATTGCCTTCACCTTTGAAAACGACAACCGTCCGGCGGCAAAAGCGGCCCTGATCAAGGGCACCTTCTCCAGTGCTCTGGCTACCCGTAGATACTCACGAGCGGCCTGGGTGGACACCGAGCACGACCACGACAACCAGTGCGCACACGACTTGATCCCCCACTGCGCCCAGCCCTTGCGCCGGTCGAATTCCGCCACCAACCGCAACCATTCACAGGTCGACGAGGCCAACTGAGCTGCCAACGAGCAGATCCTGGCCTCCAATCGCTCGAGTGGGACTGGCGAGGTCGTGGCTGGAGTCGTCTGGCTCACGGCAGGACTCTCGGGCTCTGGTCTGCCGGGGCTCTCGGGACCGACCAGGACGGCGCTGTTGCAGCGCATTGCCGACAGTTTCCTCGCGGTCTGCTCCGCCACGTCTTGCCCTGCTGTCCGCATCGTTGTCTGCGCTGCTGTCTGCACTGCTGTCTGCATCGTTGTCTGCATCGCTGTCTGCACTGCTGCACCTACCCTCGTTGTTCGAACTCATGTTCGAGACTAGACGACGGGTACGACACTGAACAAGAGCAGCCACAGAACCGGCCAAACGGTAGATATATCCGAATTGCCGCTTTCGCGGGAGCGTAACGGATGGATGATGAGGATGCCGGGCTTGCCTCATCGGGTCGCCGGTGCATCGCCGGGTGAATCTGGGGCAGCGTTGGGCGACCTCGGTTCGGCTTCAGCTGACGTTGGCTGCCAACGGGTTCGATTGCTGCTCGAACAGCTCTGGCGCAGCGCCGACATCGACTCGGGTACGGGTGCTCTTGAGCAGCATCACCGCAGAGCGCCGACGACCGGCGGCTCCTTTGCCCCTGACCTCGACGATCAGCTCACGGTTGCGTAATCTGCCATGCCCCTGACCCAGCCCGGACCAGCTTTCCACCCGACTTTCCAGCACCAGATCAGCTCCGGGCCACTGACCCTGGACGAGCATCACTGCGCCGCTCTGCCGCAGTCGCGCGGTGAGTACCCGCAAGCGTGCCGGTGTGGCAGTGAACGCAGCATGTCGAGGCGGAACGACGGCGATCAGATCCACACCATCGGCGAGTACCGACAACACCTGCAGCACATCAGGTCCCGGGTCAGGCACGAGCACAAGGCGGTCGAGGACGACACCCAACTCGTGGGCGGCCAGCAATCCGGCATCAGGCATACCGACCAACGCCGACCAGGCGTTGACCGGTGCCGCCAGCAACGCGAAGAGCAGGCTGACCGAGCCTGATGCACCGCCGAGACTCACCACCCCGCCGCGGGGCAACCCACCTCGGGGCAGGATCTCCGCCAACGGTGCGGGAACGGCAAGTACCGGCCGGGTGGATTCGAAGGTCGGCGCAGCACCGGTGGCGGGCGAGATCTTGTGACGCAGATCAGCGAGGATCTGTTGACGATCCGGCCGCTCGAACATGAGTTCGAGCATAGGCTACGATGACAGCGTGTCCACCCACCGTTCGAGCAACTCGGCGCCCGCATCACCGGATTTCTCCGGATGGAACTGGGTGGCCGACAATGGTCCGTTCTCGACCGCTGCGACAAAGCGGTCACCCCCGTGTTCGGCCCAGGTCAATACCGGCGGCGTGAACGGCGCGCTGACCTCCAGTTCCCACTTTCGAACGGCATACGAATGCACGAAGTAGAACCTGGTGTCCGGATCCAATCCCGCGAACAGCTTCGATCCCTCGCCCGGTGTCACGGTGTTCCAGCCCACGTGTGGCACGATCGGCGCCTGCAGCCTCTCCACCGTTCCCGGCCATTCGCCGGCTCCATCGGTCTGTCGACCGTGCTCGACGCCCGATTCGAACAGGATCTGCATGCCGACGCAGATGCCGAGCACCGGCCGTGAACCCGCCAATCGACGACCGATGATCCGGTCACCGCGGATCGATACGAGACCGGCCATGCATGCCGCGTACGCGCCGACCCCCGGAACCACCAGCCCGTCCGCGGCCAGCGCGGCATCGAAATCGCCCGTCACCTCGACCTGGACGCCGGTTCTCCTCAGCGCCCGCTCCGCCGACGCCAGGTTGCCGGATCCGTAATCCAGCACCACTACTTTCAGACCAGCCGCCTTCAGACCAGCCACAGGATTCCTCCAGCCACACAGCCGAGGGCAAAGATGCCCATGATCACCGCGGCGATCCGCGAATCATTGCGCCACAAGGAGACCACCCCACCGATCAGGAAGCCGCCCAGCAAAATCAGAACGTAGGCGAACCAATTCACAGCACACCCTTCGTCGAAGGAATCCCGCCTACCCTGGGATCCGGCTCGGCCGCCGCGCGCAGAGCTCTGGCAACGGCCTTGTACTGCGCTTCACAGATGTGGTGCGGGTCCCGTCCATACAGCACCCGCACGTGCAGAGCAATCCGGGCGTGAAAAGCCAGTGAATCGAAGACGTGCCGGTTCAGCACCACCGGATAGTTGTTGCCGACGGTGAATCCGGTAATCGACTCCGGCTCGCCGACGTGTACCGAGAACGGGCGGCCGGACAGATCGACGACGGCGTGCGCCAGCGTCTCGTCCATCGGAACGAAGGCGTCACCGAAGCGTCGGAGGCCGGCCTTGTCGCCGAGCGCCTGGCCCAGCACCTGACCCAGCACGATGGCGGTGTCCTCGACGGTGTGGTGCGCATCGATGTCCACGTCGCCCGTCGCCCTCACCGTCAGATCGAAGCACCCGTGCACTCCGAAGGCGGTCAGCATGTGGTCGTAGAACCGGACCCCGGTGGAGATGTCGACCTGGCCGGTGCCGTCGAGGTCGAGTTCAACCAGCACCGAGGACTCGCTCGTCACCCGTTCGATTCGGGCTCGACGCGGAGCTACGGTCATGATTTCTCCTTGATTCCGGCGCTGACGGACAGGAATGCATCGTTGTCGTTCTCGGTGCCGATGGTGGTGCGCAGGAATCCGGGAATTCCCGGGTCGCGTACGAGCACGCCGCCGCCCAGGTAGACCTGCCAGATCTCATGGGCATCATCGAATCGCCCGAACAACAGGAAATTCGCATCGGATTCGATCACCTCGAAACCGAGATCCAGCAGCGCGGTACTCACCCGCTTGCGTTCGGTGACCAGTCGTGCCACCGATGCAAGAGTGTCGCCGCCATGACGCAGCGCGGCCAGCGCCGCCGCCTGGGTCAGGCTGGAAAGGTGATAGGGCAGACGCACCAGCAACAACGCCTCGATGACCGCCGGAGACGCAGCAAGATATCCCAGTCGGCCACCCGCGAACGCGAAGGCCTTGGACATCGTCCGGGTGACCACGACCTGGGTCGGGAATTCCTCGATCAGTGCGATCGCGCTCGACTGCTCGGAGAATTCGGCATAGGCCTCGTCGATCACCACCATTCCCGACGTCGCCAGAACGAGTTGTCGGACGTCCGCCAGCGCGATGGATCCGCCGGTCGGATTGTTAGGACTGGTCACGAACAGAAGATCCGGCTGCTCCCGCTCGAGCATTCGAACCGCCTCGGCGACGTCGATCGTGAAATCGTCGGTGCGAGGCGCCGGCAGCCAGTCGGTCTGCGTTCCCGTGGAAATGATCGGATGCATCGAATACGACGGCTCGAAGCCCAGGGCGCGTCGTCCCGGACCACCGAAGGCCTGCAGCAACTGCTGCAGGATTTCGTTCGAACCGTTGGCAGCCCAAAGGTTTTCCACCGTCAGCGGCACGCCGGTGCGTTCCGCCAGGTATGCGGCCAACGACGTCCGCAGTTCCACGGCGTCCCGATCGGGATACCGGTTGAGAGACTCCGCTGCCTTGGCCACCGACTCGTCGAGGTCGGCCAGCAGAGCAGCCGAGGGAGGAAACGGGTTCTCGTTGGTGTTGACCTGCACCGGCACCTCGAGTTGCGGTGCACCGTAAGGAGTCCGGCCCACCAGATCACTGCGGAGCGGCAGGTCGTCCAGTCGGGCGGCCGCCCCGACCACCGCTGCACCTCGTTCCACCGCTGCACCTTGTTCCACCGCTGCACCTCGCTTCACCGTGGCAGCCCGTTCGGGAAGCGAGCGCTGACGGCCTCGCCGTGGGCCGGCAGGTTCTCGGCGCCCGACAGCGCCAGCACATGATCGGCGACCGCAGCCAACGCCTCCCGGGAGTACTCGATGACCTGCATCTGCTTGAGAAAGGTCGTGGTCGCCAGGCCGGAGGAGAACCGGGCGCATCCGGCAGTGGGCAGCACATGGTTGGAGCCGGCGCAGTAGTCGCCCAGCGAGACGGGCGAGAACCGGCCGACGAAGATGGCACCGGCATTGCGGATCCGGCGAGCCACCACCGGCGCGTCCTGCGTCTGGATCTCCAGGTGCTCGGCGGCATAGGCATCGGCGACCCGAATGCCGTCCTCGAGGCTGGCCACCACCACGATCGCCGACTGCCGGCCGGTCAACGCCTGGGTGACGCGGTCCCGATGCCTGGTGCGCACGACCCGGCTGATCACCTTGTCCTCGACTGCGTCGGCCAACGCGACAGACGTGGTGATCAGGACCGCCGCGGCCATCGGGTCATGCTCGGCCTGCGAGACCAGGTCTGCCGCGACATGGTCTGCATCGGCCTTCTCGTCGGCCAGGATGGCGATCTCGGTCGGACCTGCCTCTGCATCTATCGCCACGATGCCGCGCAGGAGACGCTTCGCAGCGGTCACGTACACGTTGCCGGGACCGGTGACGACGTCGACCGGTTCGATGATCGTGCCGTCGACATCCACTGCGCCGTACCCGAGCATGGCGATCCCCTGCGCACCGCCGGCCGCATACACCTCCGACACTCCCAACAACCCGCAGGCAGCAAGAACGGTTGCGTCCGGCCAACCGGTCCCCGCCTGCGGCGGCGAGGTGACTGCGATACCGCTGACACCCGCGACCTGCGCCGGAACCACGTTCATCACCACACTCGACGGATACACGGCGAGCCCGCCAGGGACATACAGACCGACTCGGCGGACTGCTACCCAGCGCTGCGTCACCGTGCCGCCTGCCGCGATCTGGGTGACCCGCTCCATCGGAACCTGTGCTTCGTGCCCGATCCTCGCCCTGGCAATTGATTCCAACAGCGCCGCCCTTACCTGCGGGCTCAGCGCCTGCACCGCGGCCTCGATCACTTCCGCCGGAACCCGGAGAGACTTCGGCCGCACTCCGTCCAACTTCTCGGTGGCGTCCAGAATGGCGGCCGATCCGCGTTTGCGGACATCTTCCAGCAACGGCACCACCACTTCCAGGGCGGCCGTCACATCGACGGCCCCCCGTGGAATCAAGTTGCGGACGTTGCCCAACCCATGTCGCAGATCTATCCGGCGCAGCATTCCTCAAGTCCTCGTTTCGTCGCGTTCGGAACTCAGCCTAGAGCGCGGGGGGAACGGTCAGATCGACGATTGCCATACCGGGGCCGGCGCCCAGCCGGACCACCTCGGTGCCATCCGGGCGCCAGCCTCCGCTGAGTCCGCAGGCCGGTCCGCCCCCCGTTCCGCCGGAGTACTGGGCCAACACCGTCCACAACCCTACGGCCGCGGCCTTCCGCATCTGTTCGTCGATCCGGTGTTCCGCTCCGATCAGGTACAGCGCACCGACCAGATAGGCGTCCGCGCCGGCCGAGCGAGCGGCGACCGGATGGGAGCCGACGCCGGCGTCCGCACCAACGGACAGCGCCAACCTCCAACCACCGATCTCGAGAACGGCACCGGCGCTACCGGCGCTGAAAATACCGATCTCGCCGATCTGCAGATGCTGTTTGGCGTAGGCAACCCGCACTGCGCCGCTGGAATCGACGTGCAGAACGCCGATCTGCGGCAGGACGCCACTTCCGGTCGGTGCTCCGATCAGGGCGTGCACCTTCCGCTGCCGGCACATCAGCAGGATCGGCCGTAGCACCGAGTCGTCAACGGCGATCCGGAGGCCGTGCAGATCGATCATCTCGGGCTCGTAGCCCGTCAACGACAGTTCTGGAAAAAGCACCACCGATGCGCCGGAGTCGGCCGCAGCATCGATCTGTGCGGCGTGCTCGGTGGCGGTACCGGCGATATCGCCCTGGCGCGCGACACATTGCACGGCGGCGATCCGCAGCGGCGCCCGGGGTCGGGTCATCGAAGGTCCAGGCCCAGATCGATGGCAGGTGCGGAATGGGTGAGCGCGCCGACGGCCAGGTAGTCGACACCGGTGCGAGCCACCGCGGCGGCTCCGGCCAGCGTCAATCCGCCGGATGATTCCAACAGCACGCCGGGATGGCCGGACCTGGTGCGTCGTACCGCTTCCACGGTTTCCGGCACGCTGAAGTTGTCGAGCAGGACGAGTCCGGCGCCGGCAGCCAGCGCTTCGTCCAGTTGATCCATCGTGTCCACCTCGACCTCCAGGGCGATATCCGGTCGCAGGGACCGTACCGCCTCGATCGCCGCTCGCACCGACCCGGCGGCTGCGACGTGGTTGTCCTTGATCAACGCCGCGTCACCCAGGCTCATCCGGTGGTTGACCCCGCCGCCGCACCGGACGGCGTACTTCTCCAGCGCCCGGAGGCCCGGCAGTGTCTTGCGGGTGTCCCGAATCCGGGCGGACGTCCCGGCCACCGCGTCCACCCACTGTCGCGTCACACTCGCGATGCCGGTCAGATGAGTGAGCAGATTCAAGGCAGTGCGCTCTGCCGTCAAGAGGCCGGACACCCTGCCGCGCAACACGATCGCCGGCTCGCCGATCCGCAACGCCGAGCCGTCCTGCTGCCGGTCCGCGGTGAAACCGTCGACCCCCAGCACCGCCTCGAAGACCGCCAGCGCCACCGGCCCACCGGCCAGCACCCCGGCCTGTCGAGGCGTGATGGCGGCTTCGGCGACCGCATCGGCCGGCACGGTAGCGATGGTGGTGACATCCGGCCCGTCGGCGAAATCCTCCGACAGCGCTCTGCGCACCACCGCGGCGACCAGGTCGGCACCGAGTCCCGCCTCCTCGAGGGCCATCCGCGTCGGGCCTGACAGCGGCGTCATACCGCCACCCGCTCGGGTCGGTGCGCCCGTGTTCGCGTTCCGAGCCGTCCGTTCTGCAGTCGCACCAACACCGAGGTGGACCAATCGGCCGCCATCGAAGGAAAGTCGGTACGGACATGACAGCCCCGAGACTCGGTGCGAGCCAGCGCTGCGGTGAGCAGGGCGGCGGAAGCCAGCGTCAGGTTCGCCGCCTCGACGGAAGCCCGGCTCAGTTCCGCCGGTTGCCGACGGGTTTCGAACACGGACAGCGCTTGGGACAGACCGATCGCATCGCGGCCGATTCCTGCCTCGGCGCTCATCGACGCCTGCCCTTCGTCCCGTCCAGAGGGGTCACGGATCGGAAGGGGCGGCAGCACCAACTCGGCACCAGCCCCTCTGGTCCTGGTCCGGCCGGACGTGGCTGCGACCCGGATCAGAGCCTCGGCCACTCGCTCACCCATCACCAGCCCTTCCAGCAACGAATTCGACGCCAACCGATTCGCGCCGTGCAACCCGGTGCGGGCGACCTCGCCGACGGCATACAACGACGGAACCGAGGTCCGACCGGACGGATCGGTCACCACGCCGCCGCAGTGGTAGTGCGCGGCCGGCGCAACCGGGATCGGCTCGGTGTTCGGATCGATACCGGCCAGCGCGCAGGCTGCGGACACGGTAGGGAATCGACGGGCGAACACCTCCGGCGCGATGGTGGTGGCATCGAGGAAGACGTGATCGCGAACGCCGCCGGGCGATCCCGCCAATCGCCGGGTGATGGCGAGCGAGACCACGTCGCGCGGCGCCAGATCGGCCAGCGGGTGCACTCCGGACATCACTCGGGCACCCGTCGCGTCGATGAGCACCGCGCCTTCACCGCGGACGGCTTCGGTGACCAGTGGACGGTGGCCGCGGACCTCCGGGCCGGTGAACAACACGGTCGGATGGAACTGCATGAATTCCAGGTCGGCCAGTACCGCACCGGCTCGCAGCGCCAACGCCAGGCCGTCGCCGGTCGCCACGTCCGGGTTCGTGGTGGCCGCGTAGAGGTGTCCGGCTCCTCCGGTAGCCAGTACCACCACATCCGCGAGAACCAGTCCGACCGTTCCGTCCGTCCCGAGCACCGTCACTCCGGCGGCCGTACCTGCGGTGTCCAGCACCACATCGAGCACTTGGTGGCCGCTGAGCATGCCAGGCAGTCCGGCCGCGTGGAGCAGAGCCCGTTCGATCTCCGCCCCGGTGGCATCACCGCCGGCGTGGATCACCCGGTTCGCGCTGTGACCCCCCTCCCTGGTACGCAGCAGCCCGTTCGCCCCGGCATCGAAATCCGCTCCTCG